>HF988448.1 GCA_000431975.1 Prevotella sp. CAG:924
GGAAAGATTTTCTGATGAGGATATTTAGGTAGTGGTTTACCTTTTATCACATCAGGGGTCCAGTAGTTGTCGTCACCTGTCGTCCAAGATGGACGGTGACAGCTGGCACAGCCCATCTGCATGAATAGTTCCTTACCACGTTGTACATCTGCATCGTTTAAATTTCGGGCACGTGGAATGGCTAGTCCTCGATGCCATACCATAAAGGCATAAAAGTTGTCCGCGGACATTTCCGCATCAAACTTATGCCACGTATTATCAAACTGGTTAGTCGACGGATCGAGCAGGTTTCTCACGGCATCAGCAATGCCGTTATCAGTGCCGTCGGCATAGTAAGGTGATGAGGGATTGCTCTTGATGGAGTTGATTACCTCTTTATTGGAGGCCATAGCTTCTGCCCATGCCTTGGTAGTGTAAAGATTAGGACGGTCGGGACGCGAAACGTTGGTAATGTTCCAGATGGCATTGGCACCGGGACCATCCTGCAATGAAGCACGTGTGAGGGCATAGGTGAATCGTTTGACCATACCTTGTACAGGTGTTCCGTCTGCTAGTGCGCCGGGTGAGGTCCACGAAGAATAGAATGCTGATGATGCCCAGTCGTTGGCGCCCTTGTCCCACATGGCCGGATTGAGACTGGCTCCTGCCGCTGCTTCTGTGGCATACTGCTTCTTGAGCGAGTCTTCTGGAATGGCATCGATTAGTCCTGTACCAATAATACCGATAGTCGATTCTAGGCGCACTTCGAAGTCAGAAGGCTGTGGGGTGGTGTTGAAGGCAGTTTGAGGGATGGTTACCTCAGGATAGATAAGTTCATATTTTTCACCGTCCGGGAATTGCAGGGGCAGACCACTTTCCATTGCTGTCACTGTATGCCAACTGATGTTTATTTGGTCTTCATCTATAGGGGGCAAGAATGGGGATGTCGCCTGAGTCTGCGGCATGCCCGTGACTTCACTGATATAGGCTCCATCGTTGCTTCCGGGAACATCTGGGTGATAGACAACGAGGAGATATCCATTACCATAGGTATTGGCATGATAGTCGTCTTGACGTTTGCCGTGACCATAACCGGGATGGCAGTCAATGCATGAGCTGCGTACCGAAGCTGGGCCGAGGCCATTGAAAGGAGGCGTGTTGGTGTTGTAGTTGCGTTCGAAGAAGGATTCTCCAAGATTGAATTCCTTGACCAATCCTTGTTCTTCCACAGCTTTTGTCTCGTCTTCATAACATCCGGCTGTCACATTGTCGGTAGTACCAAGACTGCCTCCCGGATACCATTCTTCGGCAGTGAAATTACCGACTGCCTTACCGATATATTCTGTGTCACCCATATTCTCTGATGGTGATAATGAACTGACGGAATCGTCTTTACAGGCTGTGAGAGGTAGACATAGGCATACTGACAGTGTGAATATATTTAAAGGGTATGATTTCATAATAGTTTATTTTATTAGTACGAATAGAGTCGGAAAATTGTGCTCTGATCCATTCGGAGCCTTTTAACAGCACAATTCCCGACGTATGTTAATTAGTTATTTGCAATCCATTGGGAAGCTCGACTTAGGTTGCTGTCAAGATTCTGAATTGCATCGATAGCAGTCTTTACATAGTCTGCGGTAGGATTGTCGCCGAACTCTACACCGGTGGCGATGCAGGCGTCAAGAGCGTTCAATGCTTCCTGTAGGCTGGTTTCAAGTTCGGAAGCTATCGTGGGGTTGTATTTTTTAAGATAACCCATGAGCGAATTATCTTTAGTGAGGTCGTTATCGACGTTTCCATAGAGCGAGTGTTGAATACTCAGGATATTATCTTTGAAATCATAGAAGGAGCGGTGGCTGTAGGGCGATTCGATGTAATTGGGATCGGAACCATTGTAGGCATTACCCATCTTCTGTGAGTACACTTCATTAGATATATTTTGGCATCCACTTGTCAAAATGGTGCTAGCTACCTGCCTCCATGTGGTGTATGTGCTGCCTGCCTGGCCGGCTATCAGCATGTTTTCGCCATAGGTAAGCTGCCCGCTACCCACAGTGTATTGCAACTCACATTCGTCGATGACACGTGTCTTTTGTTCTTGGGGCGCATCGGGATTCCATGCTACATTGAGTTGATAGCAACGGTCGCGCAGGTCTCCGGCTACTGCCGTAGCATAGATGAGTTCTTCGCGTCCGGAGATATTTGCTCCGTATGAAGAAATAAGGTCGGGATCATTACCGAGCAATGAGTTGACATCTCGATTTTGCCCATTGCGGAAGATGATGAATTCAATACCATGAAATCCGAGCAGTTCTTGCCCTAGTTTGTTAGCGGCATAGGCGATGCCTTCGTTTCCGTTGTCGAGTTGTGCGATCTTGTCGCTGTTTTTCAGCTCGGTCACCAGACCGTCAAGATCAAGGGGCCATGTATCGATATGAGGGTCAATACCGAAGTCGGTAGCTGCACCGTACAGAAAAGCTTCTGTCTCCTCCCAATAACTACGGGCTTCGAGAAAAGTAGAGCAAATTTGGTCGATATCATTTTGTGAGACACTGCTTGGATCGGCTTTGAACTTTTCTTTCACAGCGTTGAGCTGTTCGTATAATAGACCGGTCTGTGTAGCAAGGTTGCCATAGGTAGGGTAAATGACATCGTTGACATAGTCTGTTGAAGCACTTTTGAGAAGCGTTTCTTTTTCTGACAAAGTGTTGTTTGGGCTGTCGGTCACATCATCATCGCTACACGATGAGAATGTCACTGTCATTAAGATGCCCATTACTAGGAGTACGGGAAGTTTAAAATACTTTTTCATAAATGATTTTTTTATTATTAATAGTTTGTAAGTAATCGTTTTTGTAGTAAGTTGTCATTATAGGAAAAATCCTTGATAGGCTATTCCTATTGAGACAGATGGTTCGTCGTTGTAAATGGGTTTTAAGAAACGATGTGAATATTCTGCCTTGACAGCTATTTGTGGGAGTGGATAGTAGTTGATACCCGCGGCAATACGGTGGCGGTTGGTATAGGAATATTCAGGCTGACTGTGTTCAGGTATATAGGAGTCGTAATACTCGTAACGTCCGAAAAGGTAGAATTTCTGTCGGTTGTTTCTCAGTTTGACAAATTGTGAGAAAACATCATATCCGGCTTCAATGCCTAGGGCAACGGCATTTTTCCCTACGCGTGATTTCTTAGCTGGTGATCCGCTGGCTGTTGCGTTGATCTTTGCTTCGCTTATCTTGGCAGCATCGCTAAGATAGCCATAGTCTGCGTTGGCACGGACGATCCAGTTAGCTCTGTTGAATGTAAGATCGAAGGCACCGACGGCTACAATGCCTTTTACTTTATCGTAAGTCTTTCCTTCGCCTTCTTTATCGTTGGGGAAGGTGTTGTGCATGGAATGTCCGTAATAGCCACTTATACCAAAACGTACACCTTGCAGGGCATAGTAGTCAAGTCGTCCGGCAAATCCGTATTTGTTGGCCACTTTGAATTCGAAAGGTGATCCTGCACCACCTTGGATCCAGTGATCACGGTCGAAGAGAAATGCATCCAGTCCAGCAACGAGTTGGACCTCATAGCGTAGCCGCTCTGTTCGTCCCCAGAAGCTGATGCCTGTATCATGCCAGGTGCAAGGCAGAATAGTACCTTCGCCTTCGGGACGGTAGACAGTAAAGAAATTGAGTGGCTCGTGGTAGGCATTGGTAAGCCCTACGGGTACGACGAAATGTCCGATGCGGATATTTGCCCATGAAGCGAATGATTTTTGTATCCAGAGCTGTTCCAGTTCTACTTCACCGCCTTTCTCAGTTTCCTGTTCCCATTCGCCGGCTTCTTCAAATTCTTGTTCTACGGCACCGCCTGATCCGCCATGTTCAAATTCTATCTCACTCGACATGGTCCAACCTTTACCGAAATTATAACTCAGATAGATAACGGCATGGGGGATGTCAAATCGACCGTGTCCCGGGTCTTCTTTATGTTGAGACGGGCTGGAATACCGGTAGACGTTGTCGCTGTAAAAATTGCGAGTTAAAGCGATGTCCGCATAACCTCCTATACTAAGCTTGTGACCGCCGGCGTGTCCGTAAACACTGTCGACAGCTGATGTCTGAGCCGTTGATGTACTTGCAGAAAAGAATAAAACGGTTGTACAGACGGATAATAATGATATAAATCTGCTCATCTTAGTGTAAAATTTAATTTGACAATGCAAAATTACGATAAGTTGAAATGGTTAGCAATACTTAAAAATCGGCAAAAAACATTATGATTTGAGGTAATATGTACTGATAAGTGAGTATATAAAGGAATATTAAGGGTTGGAAGTACGTACGTCGAGATAACGAAACTATTAAGGGGCATAGGAGATTTATTTCCATAAGGTCATAACAGGTCTTTAGGGAGAGATGCAGATATAAGAGGTGTAGGGATGGAGATGATGGTAAAGTCTTGTTTGGGTATAAATATTTTGTAGAGTTACCCTTGTAAGGAGGTCAATTGTGCGATGCGTGTGTTTTTTCTGCGTGAAGAAGGCATGTGTTTGCTTATATTTTAGTAATTTCGCAGGAAAAACGATAATTACCATGCTTACATCCGAAGAAAAGAATGCGATCATTGCGCTGATCCGCCGTCAGGTGGTGCCCGCCATTGGATGCACCGAACCGATAGCCGTGGCACTTTGTGTGGCCAAGGCCAAAGAGATGCTCGGCGTGTTGCCTGAGAAAATAGAAGTGAGCCTCAGTGCCAATATCCTTAAGAATGCCATGGGCGTGGGTATTCCCGGCACCGGCATGACCGGCCTGCCGATAGCCATTGCCCTTGGCGCGCTGATCGGACGGTCGGAACTGGAGCTGGAGGTGCTTCAGGACTGCAACCGGGCAGCCGTGGAGGAAGGTAAGAAATATATAGCGGGAGGCCGCATCCGCATCCGGCTGAAGGAAGACGCGCCCGACAAACTGTATATTGCAGCGATCTGTCAGGCTGATGGTCACGAGACGGAGGCACGCATAGCTACAGGCCATACCCATTTCGTCTATCTGCGCAAGGATGACAAGGTGGAGATGGATCATCCTATCCACTCCACGGAGGATGATGAAGAGGACGAGGTAGCGCTGACGCTCCGTAAGGTGTACGACTTTGCTACCGAGACCGATGTCGAAGATCTTCACTTCATCCTTGAGGCTAAGAAGATGAACGAGGAGGCTGCCGCCGATGGCCTGCGCGAGAACTTCGGCCATCAGCTGGGTAAGACATTGTGCAGTCCCCTCGGTCGTGGCATCATGGGCGAGGGCATCTTCTCGAAAGTATTGTCGGCTACGAGTTGTGCCTGCGATGCTCGTATGGCCGGTGCCATGATCCCCGTGATGAGCAATAGCGGCAGTGGCAATCAGGGCATCTGCGCCACAATGCCTGTCGTGGTGTTTGCGGAAGAGAACCATAATACGGAGGAGGAGACGATCCGCGCGCTGATCATCAGCAATCTGACGGCTATCTATATCAAGCAGCACCTCGGCACGCTGTCGGCCTTGTGCGGATGTGTAGTGGCCAGCACCGGCAGCAGTTGCGGTATCACTTATCTGATGGGAGGTAATTATGACCAGATCGTGTTTGCCGTGAAGAATATGATTGCCAATCTGACGGGAATGATCTGTGACGGAGCCAAGCCGAGCTGTGCCCTTAAACTTACCTCAGGTGTCAGCACAGCCATGCTCAGTGCGATGCTTGCCATACAGAACAAGCATGTGACCTCGGTGGAGGGCATCATCGATGATGATGTGGATCAGAGCATCCGCAATCTTACCGAGATCGGACGCCGTGGCATGGACGAGACCGATAAGTTCGTGCTTAACATCATGACTCATAAGTCGAAACCAAAGAACGCCTGATCGTAATAACGGCTGTCGTGCTGTTACAATCAATCTATACGAGACTTGCATCTGTGTCTATCTTCCTTGTGAAGATCATGCACGGGTGCAAGTCTTGTCGCGTTTTTGGCGGATGGCTGTCGGCAAGACTGTCTTGGACGGCAGAGTGGAGGCATCACTCTGCAGATGCTGTTTTCTTGATAAATTAGGGAAATCCCTATCAATAATAGGATTTTTCCTTTTATAAAAAGTTATGGAAAGCTTATCTTTGCCCATACGAACGTTAAGGACGTTGATTAGAAAGAAACCTACACGACCATTATCGGTCACGTCTGGCTAACCCGATGTTGAAACTCCTGAGACGTATTATCGTCGCATCTACAGGATGCGTGCCAGCCGGTGCCCGTCGGCTATCGCGGGACATATATCGCCTGCACATAACGATATGCAATGAGGCTAAGGCCACAACAACTGATCGTAAAATTAAAAACTATAGATATGAAAAAGATAATCTTAGGCATCATTATGCTGTGTGCATCAGTGAGTACGTTTGCCCAGCACAGTGTCGGTAGTTGGAATATCCAGCCCAAAATAGGTCTAAATATAGCTAATCTCACCAACTCGCATCTCGACTCGCGTGTCGGGCTGGTATTGGGAGCAGAGCTGGAGTATCAGGTGAATCCCAAGGTGTCGCTCAGCTTCGGAGGCCTTTATTCGCAGCAAGGAGGGGATGATTTTAATGTAGATTACTTCAACATCCCTGTCTTGGCCCATCTCTATGTGGCCCGTGGCTTGGCGTTGAAGGCCGGTCTGCAGCCGGGATTCAAGGTGAATGGTGATGAGAGGGCTAAGTCGACCGATGTCTCCATACCGCTTGGCATCTCTTATGAGTTCAGGCAGATCAATCTTGAAGCACGTTACAATTGGGGCTTGACGAATGTTGCGGGTGACAGCAACAACAGTGTGTTCCAAGTAACAATCGGATACAAAATACCTTTATAAATCTATCAAGGCGGGATGATCCCGTCTACTACAAGCCTTTTTGTACGAAAAACGGGGCGGATCCAATGATGGATTCGTCCCGTCTGAGTTTTTATTAGGAGCTGGCCAATGACCAAGGCCTTTCTTACCAGTTGTCTGTACGGAAGGGAAAGAGAGGCAGTCCGCCACCGTTAGCCACATTGCCGAGCTGGAAGTTGCGGAAGCAGTAGCGTACGGCTACGGGAACTTTCACCTCCGGGCTGGTGATGCAGAGCCCTTTGTTCCAGTCGTAGAAGGCTTTGGCCGGATGGAACACCTTGTCGGCACCGGCTACTTCGAATCCTTGTATGTCCTCATAGCGTGAGATGGCACGGTAGTCGTTGGTCAGACGTACGAAGCACGTGTCGTTGCTGATTGTCATCTCCTTGAACTGAGGGCTCTCACACATGAGTGAGGTCATGCCGTAGTCGTGATGGAGGGCGATGTAGGCCAGCCGCTGTCCCACGGGCTTTTTCATCGTAGGATGTATCTGTTGTGTCTCGTAGGGATAGACGAGGTCCTCAGTGCAGACGATGTCGCTGTTGGGGATGATCTTCGAGGCTTTCAGTTGCTGTTCACGGAGAAGGGGACCGACGGTGCCGTTGACATCACCATTGTAATAAGGTGCGATCTGTACGAAATAGAATGGTATCTGACCGAGCTTGAAGTCGCGTCGCCATTGCTCTACAAGGAGCTTGAGCCGCTGGGAGTACTGGTCACCGGGTGCTCCCACGTTGGAACAGCCTTGATAGAAAAGGATGCCTTTGACCGTGAAGTTAAGGATTGGTGAGAAGGTGCCGTTACCCCAGACGAGCGGACGGAGATAGTCGCCGGGGTATTTCTTGACGTTGGTCATCGAGTCGAGCGACTCATCGGTGTATTTCTTCAGGTTGTCGGCATCAAGCCAGCTCTCCACGCGTGTGCCGCCTTTGTTGGCTAGGATCAGTCCGACAGGAATGTCGAGAGCACGGTTCACTGTCTGTGCGAAGAAGTAGCCTGTGGCTGAGCAGTCGCCTACAGTGGCCGGCGAGATGGTCTGCCATTGGCAGTTGGCATCGTCGAGGGGCTGCATCGACATTACCGATGGTATCTTCACATAGTGTAAGCCTTTGTATTGCGAGGCATTGACAACCTCGTTGTTGTAGCCTTCTACGGGACAGTTGTCAAATCCGCGGAGGGGCATCTCCATGTTGCTCTGTCCGGCACATACCCATACCTCGCCGGCAAGGACATCTTTCAGTGTTGTTGTGCCGTCACCGTCGTCGAAGGTGATGGAAAGTGGCGTATAGCCGGCTTTCGGAGTTCTTATGGTGAGTATCCATTTGCCGTTTTTGTCAGTCTTGGCTGTTGCCGTCTGGTCCGACCATGAGGTCGTGGCTTTCACGGTCGTTCCGGGCTTGTCCCAACCCCACAGGCGGACGTCGGTCTGTTGTTGCACGATCATGCCGTCGCCCAGCAGATGGGGGAGACGTACACGGGCACCCACCGTAGTGGCAAAGGCGGCGAGGGCCATCATAAGGATTGTTTTTCTCATTGTTATAGTAGGATTGTAGTCTTGTTTATTTTATAGGCCTTTCCCTGTACAGGTGTTCTTGTCACTGCCACAGGCTTGCCTTCGGTCTCGTGGCCGGTGGCAGCCTGCGGCAGGTGTTGTTGTAGAGAAAAGGCGACAGGGGATTATTCCAGAGAGAGCACGCGGCTGGCCCAGCCGTTCATGTTCCAGTCGCCTCCTGTAGGCATCTCCAGTCCTTCGTTCATAAGGTAGGCACCGGTGAACTGCTTACCCTCGCACCAGAGGGGATTCTTGTCGGTCCGGTCGAGCTCGTGTATGGTGTAGAGGCGGTCGGGATCGAGGCCGGCCATGCGGACACGCGGCAGATGGGCGTTGACGAAGGTGTCGAGCTTCCACCAGAAGAAGACAGCCTTCGACTTGTCATCGTTTACATACATCATCGAAGCTACGCCTTTCTTGTCGTACGGACTCACAAGACGGTAGAGGTTGCCCAGCTGCACGATGGGACGGATCTGCTTATATTCACCGATGGCTTTCCGGCATATAGTCTTCTCCTCATCGGTCATGTCCTTAGGCTGCAGCTCCATGCCCAGACGACCCGACATGGCTACGTCGATGCGGTATTTCAGCGGGATGATGCGGCCCGTGTTGGGATTAGGCGATTTGGAGATGTGACAGGCCATCGTCATTGAGGGGAAGAAGTAGGAGGTGCCCCATTGGATATAGATGCGTTGGAGGGCATCAGTATTATCGCTCACCCAGAACTCATCGAAGTAGGGCAGCACACCCCAGTTGGCGCGTCCGCCGCCGCTGGCACAGGCCTGTATGATCAGGTCGGGATATTTGTCGCGGATGCGCTGCAGTGTCTTTTCCAGTCCGCGGTGATAGTTGATGAACAGCTCGCTCTGGTCTGCAGCTGGGAGACACTGTGAGCCATGGTTGGCGATGTGCATGTTGGCATCCCATTTGATGTAGGCCAGATCAGGATTCTGTTGTTTCAGGCGGTCGACAACGGAGAATACAAAGTCCTGTACCTCCGGGTTGCCCATGTCGAGGACGAGCTGTGTACCGCCACGTCCCGTGACGGCATCGCGTTTGGGAGCTTTGACGATCCAGTCGGGATGTTTCTCGTAGAGACGGCTCTTGGTGTTGGTCATTTCCGGCTCTATCCATATACCGAACTTGATGCCGTGCTTCTTGGCCATATCGATGAGGCCGGGTATGCCGTGGGGCAGTTTCACGGTATCTACCTTCCAGTCGCCGAGGGCTTTGTCGTCGATGGTGCGTCGGTATTTGGTACCGAACCAGCCGTCGTCCATGACAAAGAGCTCCCCGCCCATGTCGGCGATGTCACCCATCATCTGGTCCATTGTCGGCTCGTTGACATTCATGTACACGCCCTCCCAGGAGTTGAGTAGAATCATGCGTGGCTCATTACCATGCATGAGACGGTATTCGCGACCCCAACGGTGGAAGTTACGGCTGGCGCCTGACAGTCCTTCCGTGGAGTAGGTGAGAGCCAGATGGGGTGTGACGAATGTCTCGCCGCGCTTGAGGTGGTATTCGGAGTTCTGTGCATCGATGCCTGCAAAGAAATAATGGTATTCCGACTCGTCGGTCACGGCCTGCAGCAGATAGTTGCCGCTATAGCAGAGAGCGGCGCCGATGACGCGCCCCGTGTTTTCCTGTGCTTTTCCATCGAGGGAGAACATTACCTCTGCGTGCTCTGTTGTGGCATTGCGCACACCGTCGCGGTTGCGTATCAGCTTCTCACCGGCCAGCAGAGGCTCTTCGGCCACCTGACATTCATTGCCCCACGCTCCGTAGAGATGGCTTATCCAAACGTCACCGCGGCGGATGGGAAGTGTGGCGGAAGCAAACTGGGAAAGGGTCACAGTGCCTTTTTCCTTGTTGGTGATCTCGGCCCATGTCTCTATCATGTCTACGTCGCTGAACGATTTATATTTCAGGTCAACGGTCAGTCCGTAGACACGGTCTTTCATGTGGATCGTTGTCACGTCGCCCTGCTGCTCAGAACCGGTGACGACAAGCTGTGTCGACATATTGCCGTCGGCATGACGTACGGAGAGGGCGGCGGGACGGCAGTTGCCCATACCATAGGCAGGATAGGCATTCATGTTGCCCCCCATGGGATAAGGTAGATTGTTTTGCATTGCGGTCTGCAGGCGCGGACCGAAATACACGTAGTTGGCTTGCTGCCCTTCATCGGCCTGGATGACGAGCGACATGTTGGGGGTCTGGATGCCGAGTTGGCGGCCATTCGCTCCTAGCACGCCCAATAGCATCAGACACGACAGTACGGTTTTTCTCATTGTTTGAATCCTATAGGTAATTAATAAATTTGTTTTATGCATTGCAAAAGTAAGAATAAAAAATGAGAAAAGATTGTATTCACAATTATAAAATGTTATATTGTCGGGAGTATTTCTGATAGGTACATACATTGCAATTCGTTGCAGTGTTCCGGCTATGCTGTATCCAGCTCCCAAGTGTCTTTGCTGACACCGTGACAGTTGCCGGCTGTGTGGTTATGTGCCGGTTGTATATCGTAAAATATATGTTGTGCGACGGCTGTTTTTGCCTGTAATACAGGCTTTTTATGAAAAAGTGGTATGATGTAACATATAATAAATATTTTGAGCGATAGAGGGAAGTGCCGTTGTGGGAAATGCGTTAATTTTGCAGCATCCAAAACAAACTATACTACTATATACTCTATCGTGATCGTATGAAACATTCTCTATTATGGGTCCTTCTGTTTTTTGCTTTGTCGGCTGGGGCTCAGAAGCCGCTTGCGTTAAAAGTGGACGGCCGCGATCTGGTAAACACAGATGGTAAGAAAGTGTTGTTGCAGGGAGTGATGGACACTCCCAATCCCTATTTCAATTCCTATCGGTGGGGAGGATCGGCGACAGACAACAATGTGCAGTCATGCATCTATTATTTTGACAAGCTGTTCACGGCGATCACCAACAAATCATAGGGAGCATATTGCAATGCGTTCCGCCTTCATCTGGATCCCTGCTGGACCAACGATCCCGATAAGCCACAGACAGGTAAGGATTCCGGCGAGGCGAATATCTCACAATTTAGTGAGGCAAGGCTTGAAAAGTATATGGGCACGCTCTATACGAAGCTGATCAAGAGTGCCCTTGCCCATGGCCTTTATGTGGTAGTGCGTCCTCCCGGAGTGTGTCCTCAGGGTATCAAGGTGGATGGCGACTATCAGAAGTATCTTCTGAAGGTGTGGGACATTGTTTCCAGAGATGCCGACATACAGGCCAACAGTGGTCAGGTGTCGCTTGAATTGGCCAATGAGCCGGTGGAGGTGTATGGTGCCGACAGTACAGCCTCACCTTCGGCGTTGCACGACTTTTTCCAGCCCATCGTCGATAAGATCCGTGCCAACGGTTTTGACGGCATCATCTGGGTGCCGGGGTCCGGCTGGCAGAGCAACTACACAGGCTATCGCGACTATCCCATCACTGGTGATAATATCGGATATGCTGTCCACGACTATGTAGGCTGGTATGACTGCACGGACGACAATGCCGACGGCGACCGGCTGATCACCTCCTTTGCCAATAGTGTGCCTGTCGTGACGACCAGTCCCGTGATTATTACAGAGATAGACTGGAGTCCGGAGGATGACAGCAACGGACATTACAATGAGCATGGTGAATGGGTACCGGGCAATCTGGGAACATGGGCTACCGGCACGACGTCGCGCTGGGGCAATGCTTTCAAGCAGCTTCATGACTACTATGGCAATATCAGCATGACGCTCTCGGGTACCGGATGCTACATTGATATTGACACCTACCTTAATCAGGGCGTTGTAACACCAGCATTTGACGGCAATCCTGAAGCCTGTGCACAGGCATGCTTCGACTGGTATAAGGAATGGTATGAGAAGCAAGGTGATCCTTCCGACAGCAACTGTGCTACGGCACTGGAGGCAGGCAGTGACGAAAAAGAGGTGATGATCGGCTCACAGAGCAAGATAGAGCTTATTGCCACATTTAAAGACGGACACACCGAGGATGTGGCGGCACAGGCCGACTATTCGGTTAAGGGCGACGACTCGTGTGTCAGTATCGTCTGCGGACTGATCACAGGTCTGAAACAGGGAAAGGCTACTGTCACGGCAACATATACCGATGCATGGGGTAATGTGCTCACAGACGATTTTGATGCCAATACTACCTATTTCCCATGGGGAGAGGAATATGTCAAGACGGATATATGGGAACAAGGCACATACGACGAGGAGACACGTACTTTCCACACTGGTCAGTGGGGCCAGGAAGGATGGGTGTATGACAACGGTGTAGACATGAGTGGATATAAGTATCTGGTGGTGTTACTCGACAAACCCACATCCATCTACTCCAATATCCATCTTTATCCACAGAACAGCATCTGGGGTAAAGGATATAGTCAGGATTTTGTTTACGGTGAGACACAGCTGGTGGTACCCTTACAGACCATTACTTACAATAGTGGCAGTGCCGAGGATGGTCAGCCCTTCGATCTCAAGCATGTGTACATCGTATCGCTTTGGTCGAACGGTGAGGGAGAGATAGACGTGAATGACATCTATCTCACCAACAACGATGACTTCACACCTACCGGCATCAGTCGGTCTGTAACAGGCGGAGGATGCACGGACGGTCCGGTCTATAACTTGCAGGGCATTGAGGTGGCACACGACAGTGAAGAGGCTGCACATCTGCCCAAGGGTATCTATATCCGGAATGGAAAGAAATTTATTGTTAGGTAATAAATATCTGTTAGGTTAGAAAAAGTGAGGGAGGGCGTATCCGGGATGGATACGTCCTCTTGTTGATTTATTAATATTGCTGTCCGGTAAAAAAGGAAATGGCATA
>HF988449.1 GCA_000431975.1 Prevotella sp. CAG:924
ATGCCATTTCCTTTTTTACCGGACAGCAATAGATAAGAATGAATATTGCACTAAAAGTGCTATGACTTCAGGTCTTCCCAATTTTAGCGGCTTGCCATGAAAACATAAAAGGCCAGGTACTCCCCCATCATGTTAAAATCATTCATCTTTTTCATCACAATTCTTCATTAGAGGCTCGATTTAGACTAAAGTCCACCAAATAGACTGCTACATCAGGTCCTCATCCGATATAATCAGAGGGAGGCAGCTCTGCACGATAGGTTATAGGCTCGGCTCTCCTAGATTTATCGGGCACACATCAGCAGACAAAGGCAAATGATCGAGGTCGTATTCCGGTCTATGGCATAAAACAAAATCACTGTATAGCCAATTCTAACAGAACTGAAACTATACAGTGATTTGCCTATGAAGAAGAGGGGCATCATACCCTCTTATTCTTGTCAGACCGATAACCGGCTAAAGAGATTACTCCTTGGTGTACACCAATCGGTTGTGTCCCTCACAGCTCAGGTAGAACTTGAACGTATAGGTGCCTTCCGGCAACGTCATATTACCACCATTGACAGAGGTGAGGTTGTCGAACGAACCACCCCAGCTGACTTCCCAGGCATGATTCATACGGAGCTTAAATTCTCCGTTCACCTTCACACCGGTAGCCTCCCACGCTCCGTCAGCCACATTGTAGGTGAGGTCTTGATCATCTGCCCAACCGTCAACATTGCCGATAACAGAGATTGTGTTCACCTTGGTGAGGGTGTAGGTCAGTGTGGCCAGATCGACATCGATCTGATAGAAACCGGCGGAAGTAGAGAGATTGCCGCCATTGTCTGCCAACACACCGTCTGTGCCACTCGCTCCCCAACTAACAGTCCAGTCCTTGGCATTCTGTCTGAACTTGAACTTTCCGTCGAGATAATAGAAGCCCTGATATTTACCGTCACCGGAGCCTACCAGCGGATGGAGCTTATCATCTGCATCGCTCCAGCCCGTCTCATTACCAATCTCATAGATCGTCTGCGGGAAATTCAGCGGTGTGATGATATAAGTATAGTTCAGCATGTTGATCTGAACACGGATATACTTTGCACCGTTGGATGCGGGCACACAGAAAGAGCCGTCATCCTCCAGATTGCTGCGGAAGTCCATGCTCTCCTCTGTGCCAAGTCCATTCTTTCCGTTACCCTTTGTCGTACCGAGCAGACGCGATGTGTCGTCGTTGGCCTCCATGGCATCAAGAGCCTGGTCGTCGCCAATGGCAAACCATGTGTCACCGTCGGCAGCAGCAGGGATCGTGATGGTGAAGACTGGATCATCGTACACGTTCGTCTCACTGTGGGAGAACGGTTGCGTCAGGGCATCGGCCTTGTTCCAGCCCTTTGTGCCGCCTACGATGTAATAGTGCTGCGAAATGTCGGGAGCGACCGGTGTCACCACCACCTTGACCTCACCGGCATCGATGAGAGCGGCGGTGCCGTTCTTGGTAGCGTCCATATAGACATGGCCTGAGAAGGTACGGGCCTCGGGAGCCTTTCCATAGACCGTCTCGATGAGCGACTGGAGGTCGGCCTTTGAGGCGACACCCGTCACTGTAGTATTCAATTCGGAAGCCGTAGCGTTCTCCACACCTTCGGGCATCAGCTTGATACGGCCGTCGGTAAGCTCATAGCCCTCGGGAAGAGCGGCGGTAGAGACAGAGAACACTGCCACTGAGTCGGCCGTCACATCAGCCAGATTGATGGCATCGACAGCCGAGGCGGTGAAACCGGGGAGAGTGATGGCATTCTCCTCATCATTGTGCTGCGGATCAGCCCAGTCGTCGTAATCGCTGTATTCCGAGCATGCTCCGAAGAGCATGCCCGCAATAGCGAGAAGTATGAAGGATGAAAGTTTTTTCATTGTCTTGTCATTTTTAGTTGGATTACTTTATCTCACCGGTGTCGTTGCTGAAATTGAGATACACCTTCTGACCGGCTGCGCAACCCACACGGGTCTGATCGCCGCCATTGCCTCGATAGGTGAGCGTCTCACCGAAGGTGCCGCCCACAATGAACTCGGATTTCCACCAGTCCTGACCGGGGATCTTCACATACATACGCAGGCAGCTGTCATCGGTGCCGGCCAGTGCAGGCAACGTGGGTGACACGAACTGACCATCGGCTGTCGTCGGTGTCGTGAATTGGGCGGCTGCCTCCAGCTCGCTCCAGTCGGCGGCAGCAGTGGCAGGACCGATCAGCCATACCTTGGCAGGATAGAACGAAGTACTGTAAATGATATCACGGCCTTCTACAGAGCAGTTGACAACCATCAGATACCAGCCGGGCTCTGTCGTGGCAATGCTGCCATCGCTGCCGGCAACGATCTTGTCGTTGCAGTTGGCATAGGTGTCTGTCTCACCATTGAGTGCCGTCAGAGTGATGCCTTCGAAGCCCACCTCGTTGCCGTCGCTGGCACGGGAAGAGTTGAAGCGGATGCCCTCACCGTCGATATAGACGAGACGCCAGAACTCACTGGCATTGCCGTTGACAACTATCATCTGCAGTGCGCTATCCCATGACCAGTTGCTGAACGCACCCGTCACATAGAGATCGGTAGGTGCCGTCACAGGAGGCAGAGAATAAAGCAGATGGACACTGTTCAGCTTCACAATATTCGACTTGATGGTCGTTCCCTCAATGTCACCACCCATAGCCGTCTGCATGGTAGCCGTGGCCTGCACATAGACGGGGATGTCCATAGGGAACTGATCCTCCGTGGCACCGGCGGCCAGCTCTTGACTGGTGAGGCCGGCAGCCAGCTCAGACGCACTTACCGACATCACCGTAGTGGGATAAGAGATCGTCACATCAGTGGCATTGCTCATATCGGCATTGATCGAATAGCTCAATACATACTTGGTCGCTGCGGGGAAGCCATAGTCGGGCTGCGAGCAGGTGAACTCCAGTTGTGTGGAGTTGGCCAGATCGTACGTTCCGTTGGCTGCCAGAGCCGGCGTGTTGAGCTTAAACTCCGTCGGCGTCGTCACCGTGGGATTATATTCATTGTCTGTGTCGCACGCTGCGAATAGACCCGCAGTGCAAAGCAACAGCAATGTAGAACGGAATATTTTTTTCATCGTTGTTCGTATTTTATGAATTGTAAAGGTAGACAGAACGGCTGACAGCTGTCACCGACAGCCGTTGCTGCCGGCTGATCAATTAGTATACCCCGGATTCTGTACCATACCCTCGCTCACCGTGAGGTCGGTTGACGGGATGGCGTAGATGTTCAGGTAAGATTCAAAATTCGTACCGTCTGCCGTGCCACCCTTCCAAGGCCAGTTATAATTGTTATTACCGCCGAAACGGTCGAAACGAATCAGCGTCTGTCGGCGCAGACCCTCGAAATAGAACTCACGGCTCCACTCGTCGCAGATGTCAGAAAGAGTGTAGCTGCCACTGACACGCTGCTGTGCATGAGCACGGGCACGGAGGTCGTTGATAGCCTTTGTTCCCTCAGCCGTCGTGTTGCCGCCGTTCTGACGCGCCGTAGCCTCAGCGTAGGTCAGATAAGCCTCTGCCACGCGGAAGAAGAAGAAGTCGGCATCGGGGAAAGATGCATCATGGCTTGAGCCCTCGGTGTAGAAGTTGTTGAACTTAGCCACAGCGAAGCCTGCAGTAAACGTACCGACATCGGCAGAGGTGGGACAATCCACCGTACGACCATTACCATCGAAGAGCGCACGGTCGTCACCTGCCTCAGCAGGCATCTGATAGGCATATACATAAGGTGCATTGTTGTTGGGGAAGAACTTGTCGATCAAGCTCTTACGTGCACGCTGTCCGCCCCATTGGCCACCGGTGTTGTTACCAGTCGTCACACCATCAGGATTGATCAGTACGGCATCGTCATAGGCACCAGCCGTGAGGAAATAAGTAGTACCATAGCTGGCTGTCGTCTTACCGTCCTGCAGAATGGGAAGGATGCACTCTACGCTCGATCCGTTCTCACCGTTGTTGCCCATAAAGAGCTGCTCATAAGCCGTCCATCCGTTCACGGGAGCACCCGTATAGAGCTTGTAGCCAGAGTCCATCACCTTCTTGGCATACTCTGCGGCCTTGTCCCACTGCGGCGTGCCGGTGTACACCTCTGCGTTAAGATACATACGGGCAAGGAGCATCCAAGCAGCAGCCTTGTCGACACGGCCATAGTTGGCATCGCTCGAGGTCTTGGGGGCTGCCTCAGCCAAAGAGGGCTCAATCTCAAGCAGCTCTTTCTCTATGGTAGTGAAAGCCTCAGCACGGGTGGACTGGGGCACGACATCATTCGACACCTTCGTCAACAGACGGACATTACCAAAGGCGTCCATCAGAAGGTAGTCGTACAGCGCACGCAGATAGCGTACCTCCGCTGTCTTCTGTGCATCGGCTTCAGAGAAATTCTCCAGATACTTATTGCACAGCGTCACGCCGAAATAGAGACGATAGTAGTAGCCGCGCACCATAGGATGGGAAGCGTTCCAACGATTGTAGACAAACTCCGGGATACCGGTATCGCCCCATCCGCAGATAGCTTCGTCGGTACCCAACTCATTGGTATTGAAATACTGGCGGACAAATCCTGTCGTACCACCATCAAGGCCATCGATATCGCAGTCACCGTCAGGACCGCTTTGGCCGGCCAGGGCCATATTGGCATAGCACTTATTGAACAGGGTATTCGGATCGATCTCAGTCTGCAGGTTAGGGTCGATTGGCGTCACATCCAGATCGCCCGTGCATGCTGTCAGACCAAAGCCCAGCGTCACCACTGCTGCCACAGCCGGAATGATATGTTTGATATAGCTTTTCATTGTTATCGTTATTATATAATAGGTGATTAGAAGTTAAGACTCAAACCGAGGATAAACGAACGGGGACGCGGATACATGTTGTTGTCAATACCGCTGTAGATCTCAGGATCGAGGCCGTCGTACTTCGTGATCGTAAAGACATTGGAGCATGTGAAATATACACGTCCGCTGATGCCTGCCCAGTTGCCGGTCTTGAAAAGATCGTAGAAGCTATAGCCCAACGTGATGTTGTCACACTTCAGGAACGAGGCATTGCGCACCCAGTAGTCGCTCTCGATAGCCGTCACGTTGTAAGTCTGCCAGTTGAGCGGCAATACGAGGGTAGGACGGTTGGAGAAATATGTCGAAGCAGAGAGAAGCTCGCTGGCCGATACACAGGCGGCACCTGCATAGTAGTCCATGAACACGTAGTTACCCAAGCTGGCACGGAGCGAGAATCCGAGATCCCAGTTTTTCCATTCCAGACGAGAGCTCAGACCCATTGTCACAGGAGCATTGGGACTCTTGTAGTAATAGCGGTCTGCCTCGGAAATGGTACCGTTGCCATCGCGGTCGACCACAGCACCCTCGATGGGCTTGCCGTCCTTGTCGTAAATCTGCTGGTAAACGAGGAATGAGTTGATGGGATGACCCACAGCTTGTGCCTGAATCGTATTACCCGTACCCGACGAGATACCACCGGCAGGGATGTAATAGTCGGAATCATCACCACCTGTCAGCTTCGTGATCTTGTTGTGATTGTACGTGAGGTTATAATCCAGAGTCCAGTTCCAGTCCTTTGTACGGATAACGTTCCAGCTGATCTGTGCCTCAAAACCGGTATTGCTCAGCGAACCGACATTAGAGGTCACCTGGTTGCGGAAGTTACTGCCTGCGGGTACATACACCGTATTGATAAGATCGGTGGTCTTGCGGTAGTACCAGTCGAAGCTACCGCTGAGTCGCTGGTCTAAGACACCCCAGTCGAGACCTACGTTATAGGTCGTTGTGGTCTCCCACTTCAGGTCCTTGTTGATGGTATTAGGACGGGCCAGGATACCGTTATCAATATTGGGATAGTAGTTGTTCGTACCGCTATTCATCGTATAGATGTCGAAATAGTTGTAGTCACCGATACCATCCTGCTGACCGGTCATACCATAGCCGAGACGAAGCTTCAGATTGCTCAGCCACTTGATCTCCTTGAACTTATTCTCGTCTGAGATTCTCCAGGCGAAGGCGAAAGAGGGGAAGAGAGCCCAATGCTCCTGGAAGCGGGAAGAGCCATCATCACGCACCGTAGCCGTCACCATATAACGGCCGTCCATCAGCGACCAGTTGGCACGTCCGAAGAAAGACACCAGATAGCTCTCGGTCTTATAACGGTAAGGACCGATCTTGCCATTATCATAATCCTCATAACTCATACCGCTATCCGTATGTACCTGTCCGGCCTGTGAGCTGGTGGAAGGATAATAGGAGAAATAACGGCTCTTCGTAGAACGCCAGAAGTGCTGCCACTCATAACCGCCCATAATATCGAAATGATTCTTGGCGGCATCATTAAAGTCGTGATAGTACTGGATATAGGCATTGAACAGCAGGTTACGCTTCAAAATTGACTCATAACCAGTGCTGCCATAATACATAGCCAACGGACATGAGCCGTCAACATCAGTCGTCTGCTTTCCGTAAGAAATATCGGCACCGATAGTGGCATGCAGACGCAGATCTTCAAATCCATGTACCTGATAGTCGATGTCGCCATTGAGCAACAGATCGCGGCTGATGGCGCGGTCGTTCTTCAAATAAAGCTCGGCCAACGGGTTCTTAGGTGCCAGAGAGTTGTAGGTGTACGGCCACGAACTGTCCTGCAGCGAGTTGCCGCTCATGGTCCACTCAAAGTAACCGCCGAAGTTTTTCAGCGTCTGGTCACCCAGCGTCTTGCCATACTCAGACGTGAAGCTGTAAGGATCCTGCGTCGGGTCCTGGCGGACAGCAGCGCCGATGGCATCGCCGTCAGCATAGCGGTTCTTGGCCCACATGCCTTTCACATTCACATTCATTTTCAGGTGATCCTGCAAGAAAGAGGGACTCAGATTCAGTGATGCGGTGTAACGTTGGAAGTCAGAAGTCTGCACGATACCTTGCTAATTCGTATAGCCTACGCTGACACGGAACGGGAGCCAACTGCCCACCGATCCTGCCAAGGTCACGTTGTGGTCCTGGCTCCAGGCTGTACGATAGATCAGATCCTGCCAGTCGGTATTAGCCGTACCGAGGTTGGCCAAAGCCTCTTCCTCACGCGTCGTGCCGGCATACAGTTTCTTCACAAAGTCACGGTATTCGTCACCGGTCATCACATCGATCGTATTCTGCTTCATCGAAATGGTCACTGAGCCATTATAGGAGCATGCAACTTTTGCTCCATTCATTTGATTATTCGTGCTAAATACGTAATTTTGCATACAGAAATCAGGAACTCATATAAACACTAAATGGCAACCACTCCCATCACAATGAAAGATATCGCACAGGCACTCCATGTGTCCGTAGCCACCGTCTCACGCGCACTGAAAGACAATCCTCATATCAGCGAAGAGCAGCGCGAGAAGATTAAGGCTTACGCACGCGAACACCATTTCTTTCCCAATGTGATAGCGGAGAACCTGCGCAATACACGTGTGAAGCCACAGAAGATCATCGGTGTGATCATTCCCGAGCTGGCCCATTACTACTTCTCCACCGTGCTTGCCGGCATAGAGCAGGAAGCCTCCTCACGCGGATATGCCATCATGGTGGGCCAGAGTGGAGAGAGCTATGACCGTGAAGTGCGGCTCTGTGAAAATTTCTACGAGCACAAGGTCTGCGGCGTCATCGTTTCACAAGCGAAAGACACGCTGCAGTACGATCATTTCAAGAAACTCATCGACCACGGTATGCCCTTAGTTTTCTACGACCGCATCTGTACAGGCATTAACTGCTCGCGCGTCGTTGTCGACGACTATATGGGTGCCTACAATGCCGTCAGCCACCTCATCGACACAGGCTGCCGCCGTATTGCCTGCTATTCCTCACCCATGACGATGGAGATATCGAAAAACCGATATAACGGCTACCGCGATGCCCTACTAAAACATCATCTGCAACCCGAAGAGCGCTTCTTCCGCATCTGTGACAACCGAGCTGACGCTGAGCTTATCACACCCGACCTGCTCTCACGGCAGGAGATACCCGATGCCTTCTTTGCCGTCAACGACGATACTGCCATCGGCATCCTTTACTCTGCCAAGCGTATGGGCTTCAACATACCTGATGACATCTCCATCTGTGGATTCACCAACGGACAAAGAGCCATCGCCTGCGACCCCATGCTCACCACCGTAGAACAACATGGCACCAAAGTGGGAGAAGAAGCCGCCAACATACTTATTAATAAGGTGGAAGGCTTCTCGCCTAAAGAGAATGTGGAAAAACGTGTAGTACGCACACGACTCGTCATCCGCGGTACGACTAGATAGTCTGTACCTGCAACCACGACTTCAACAAGGCCATCGAACGAACAGCCGTAAGCCGACTATCCGTCGGGCGAATGCAACAGTGTCTTTACCGTGACGTTAAGAGCCCCTCCTCTCTACCAACCAACTGTCCATCCTCCAACAATTTCCGCAACGAGTAGCCTTTACAGATGGTACGCTCTCCTGGGAGTATAGATCATACGATCCAAACAGACCAGCCTTCATATCCACGACAAGATAAAAAGTGGTCGTGAAATAAAGGGAAGCCCATGACCTCACAACAAGCCTTACCACACCTGCTACAAGACCGCACTATCAAGGGAGGAAATAATACCATTTTTATTATCTTCGATCACCCTCACCTCCGAAAGTGAAATTCTATCACTGCTTAGCCCGCAATTTCTGATAGCGTGCCTGATTGCGGTATTTATAGCTGTAGCCAAAGGCGTGCTTAAGCAGTTTGCGCCAGTTGTACCACCACCAGAACATCAGTCGGTCGGCGAAAGGAGGATGCGGCAACGTGTAGAGAGACCGCGGTATGCGCACATAGTAAAGGTCGGCGACGGTCTCGAAAGCCGAGAACGTTGTATGCGGCTTCTGATAGAGCCATATCTCCGAATAGAAACGGTTGCCGCCAATGGTCTCCGGGGTAAGGGCAGGTAATGTAGCCGCATATTCCGACCTGATCCAAAAGAAGTTGCCCGAGAACATTGTATAAGAGCGCGGAGGCCATTGGTAACAGCCATAGCAATCGTATCCGTCGGCAAGGGCATTGACAGCCACATGCCAGCGGGTGAAAATAAAATACTCCAGCATCTCCCTCCAGGCCACAATCTTGGCACGGAACCGCAGGAAACGACGGTCGCGGCTCTCAAACGTCTGATAGGAGATGCCTTTTGTATGGAAATAATAGATGTAGGCCTCGCCTTTCATCCCCAGCTCCCTCACCTGCCTCAGGGCCGGATACTCATAAGCCTTCGGATCGTTGCTGACAGCTACTATCTCCACCTGAGGCTCTGGCAAAATGCGCCGCAGACGTTCCTCATCATCGGCACGAAAGGTGATCATGCTCACATAGAGCCGTTGCGTGGCAGCCAGCAACCCACTACTACGCAGTGTCGCCACCTGATCGGCCACCACACCTTCCCATCCTGTGTCACAATACACATGGTAGACGCCGTACACCGGCCGCGTCAACACGGGACAATGGTCATAAGCCGAGAGATCCTTCCGGTCGTAGATATGAAAGAGCTTTGTCATGATGTCATTCCTTAAATGATGCGATCAGTCGTCGGAACATCTCCTCCAAAGGTATGCGGGCCTGCCAGGAGAGTGCCTTCAACTTTTCCGTCGACAGATTCAATAAGGTGGGCTCGCTGTAACCCATCCCCTCCTTCAGCTCCACGACCACCTGTGAGCCGTGTCCGAAACGACGGCAGAGCAGCGCGGCCATGTCGGCGATAGAGATATACGAGCCATCAGCCGCCACATTATAAGCCTCTCCATCAATACCTCTAAGAGCGATCGTCAGCATAGCGGCGATGGCATCGGTGGTATAACAGTACGAGCGGCTCAGCGTGCCGGTAGTATGAAGCACGATATCCGTGCCATCGACAATATGACGGGTGAAATCGGCAAACACCCTACTGTCGTCCTTCTGCACACCTGCTCCGAAGGTCTGGGCCAGCCGTGCCACACGGGCATGTGTGCCATACTCCGCAGCATAACAATGACAAAGCGTTTCCGCAGCCCGCTTGGCCATCGGATAGCTCGAGCGTGTGGCCATCGGATCGAGATAGCCCTGAGCCGTCTCGGAGAGAGGAGCCGACGCATCGTGCACCGCTCCATACACTTCAAGACTCGAAGCCAGCACCATCGTCGCTCCCGTGGCCTGTGCATAGCGGAGCACTGCCTCCGTACCGGAGATGACTGTACGAATCGTCTCCACAGGGCGATCGACGAAAAAGCGGCTCGTCGTCGGTGCGGCGAAATGCAGGATCAGCATACGCGGCTGTGGCTGTACTGCCGCCTCCCCTGTCGCTGAAGCGAGCAGACCGGAGGCATCGCCCCCGGCAAAGTCATAGACAAGATAGCTGAGGGCGGCCGTCTCCTCTCCCAGCATAGCCTTAGCCTTACTGAGATTACGCACGACAGCGATAATCTTCAGATCCAACTCATATTTCTCGCAAAGTGCCAACAGGCAACGTACCGTCAGACTGCCAAGCAGTCCGGTGGCACCCGTGACCATGACAGTTCGTCCCTGCAACTCATTGTAGAGCGGGAAGGAACCGGCAAACTCACGCAGATCGGCTTCTAATGTAGTCATCTTTATATTCCGAATATTTGTTGGTCCTCATGCACCTTCACCATAGCGCGGAGGACAAAGAAGTCTGTAGGTGTGGTGATCTTGATATTCTCCATCGGTCCGATGATTGTACCAAGCTTATGACCATAATGGCTCATCATCGTACAGGAATCGATGAAGTCGTGCCGGCCTTCCTTGAGGGCCTGGCGATGGGCTGTAAGAATATCATCAAGACGAAACGTCTGTGGAGCACGTGCTATGAGCGATGCGGCACGGGAGGGGATCTCCAGCGAGCCGTCCTCCTGCTTGACAATGAAAGTCTCCGTAGCCGGCACGCAGGTAATGCACGATCCGCAGGCCTCCACCTTATTAATATTGTCCGTGATCGTCTCTCCTGTGATCAAGGGGCGCACGCCATCGTGGATCAACACATTGACCGACGATGTGTCATTGCTGCCGGCAGGACGTTCCCTCACCCAACGCTCGGCCGCACAAAGACCATTGTAGATGGAGTCCTGTCCGGTAGCTCCGCCGGGCACAATGGCCACGACCTTATTGATCTCAAACTTACGGAGCTGCTTCTCAAGAAAGGGTATCCACGGCTCGATGCAGCTCACGACGATAGCATCTACACGGGGATGATTGTCGAAGAGTTCAAGGGTATAGATAATGATGGGCTTGCCGTTCAGCTCCAGAAACTGTTTGGGGCGCGACTTGGTGTGCATGCGCAGACCGGAGCCGCCGGCAAAGATCACAGCAATGTTCATAATTGTGGATTTAGAGAAATTCTACTGTCATTTCGTGTCTGTCGCGCTTGTCCTTCGGCGGCAGTTTCATATAATCGCCATAAGCAATGCGGCAGAGGCGGTCGGGATCGGCAGGTCCCTCGAAGGTGTGACCCTCGAAAACGATGGGCCGGTGAGGCACCATGGCCTCGCGCGGATTCTGTTCATAGAACCAGGCTCCGTAAGAGTGCATGCAGTTGTCACGGCGACCGAAGCAACGGCCCGTGAAGCGGAATACCGGTATGAGGGCATAGTGGAGCAGATTGTACGACCACTGTGCCAGATGCGGATGACGCCCGGCAAAGCGCATGCTGATGTTTACAGAGAGCTTCGCCGCCAGCCGTTGCAGCTGCGGTATCATATAGCCCTCATAAGGAAAGATGTCGATATGCAGGCCATCATATTTCAGAGCCTTGGCAGCCCACCAGTCACCTGAGCCGGCAGGATAGTGGGTCACCTCTCGTGAATGAAGATCGCGCAGCTGCGCCCACTCCTTGTAATAGCCAGGATCAGAGCTGTTGTCCTGTAAGACATAGGACGGATGAGGATGGGCACGCAGATACTGGCAAAGCCGCTTGAAGTCCTTATAGTCGCAAACGAAGTCTATGTCATCGTCCCAAGGAATGAATCCGCCATGACGAAGCGCTCCTAGCACGTTGCCTCCGTCTAGACGCAGGGGGATGCCTGCATCGCGAGCTTGCTGCTGCAACCATACGGCCATCTCCAGCAAACGCAGTTGCGCCTGCCGTAAGGGCGATCCGTCGGGATTGTACTCCCGGCGCAGATCTTCATCTGTCTCTCCGGTATTATATGTCATCTTTCCTAATGTTTAGCTTATATTTGACATGCCAGCCTACGACACCACCACATTCGTACGACAAGTCCTTGTAGCCCTCTGCCTTTGGCAAGATGCCTTGTCCTTACGCTACGGTATCCTTGCCTGCTCCACGACTTTCAGCCTTTCAGAGCCTTGCGGAGGATCGTCTCCGCCACGGCGGCACACTGCTTCTCGTTGTACATCGTCTCTGCCAACCGACGACCATTGTGGCCGAAGGCAGCAGCCTCATCAGGATGGGCAGAAAGGTAGGTAATGGCCTTGCTCCAGCCACTGACATCGCCCACATTGACGACAAGGCCCATCCGTTCCTTCCCAATATCCATAGGCATCTGTCTGTTGACCGTACACACCACGGGAACACCGAGAGCCATCGCCTCGACGACAGTGGTCAGGCCTGTGGTGTAGTTAGTAGGCAGACAACAGATCACGGCACCCTGCGACTGCCATACCTTCAAGGCCGTAGAGCGTATCACATCACCTTGCACAAAATGTACATGTACATTGGCACTGGGCCGCAGCTGCTCGAAAAGCCGTTCATAGTTGATGCCAAGGCTCTCACGACAGATGTAGATATCGAGTTCCTCCTGCGGACAAGCTGCCAAAGCCTTCACAAGGGTCGGCATGTCGCGCCGCTCCTTACCCGTAGAGACAAAGCCATGACGCCGTCCTACCGGGTTCTCAGTCCGCAGACGGTCGTACCATTCCAGATCAGCCCCCCACGGCACCACATGCATGTGGCCCACGGGTGCCTTGACAGACTGGAGTGATACGTCGACCAGACTTTGTGAAAAGAAGCACAACTCATCGAAGCCTTTATAGAACAGACGGGCCACCAGCTCACGCAATGGCTGCTTCGCCTTGACGATGGGCTGATGATGCCAGCAGACAATGGGGCGTGGGAAAAGCCGCAGCGCACGCAGAAAGACAAGAAGCTCCAGACCACGGAACGTGGTGGCATAGACAATGTCGTACTCCTTGCGCCGCCGCCACAATGCCTTCAGCGTATCAAGGGCGATGCGCCAACGCTGTGCACGATAAACGGGGTGATGATAAATGACATGATGACCCTTCCGCTCCAACGTACAGGCGCCATAGAGCAATAGAGCAGATGGGAAGGCAACAGACCCTGTTGCCAACGGTCGTGCACCGTCTTAGCATCGATCGTATGATAATAGTAGATGCGCACGTTTAGAATGATGGATGATCAGTGCAAAAGTAATCCTTTTTCTTTGATTTACCATCTTTTCATGCTAAATTTGCATGCACAACGAAATAAATTCATGAGTACACTAAAAGAGAAAACCGCATCCGGACTGCTTTGGTCGGCACTGAACAGCGGACTGATGCAACTGCTCAACGCTGTCATCGGTATCTTCCTGGCACGCCTCCTACTGCCTGCCGACTACGGCCTTGTCGGCATGCTGACCATCTTCTCCGCCATCGCCACGACGCTGCAGGAGAGCGGTTTCACCTCCGCACTTACCAATCTCGAACATCCCACCGACCGCGACTATAACTCCGTGTTCTGGTTTTCCGTACTCATGGGTCTCGGACTGTACATCCTCCTCTTTCTCGCCGCTCCCTGGATAGCCGCCTTCTACCACCAGCCCGAACTGGTGCTGCTCTCCCGGATCGACTTCCTCTGCATCCTCACATCGGCCATCGGCGTCGTGCCACATGCCTACCTATATAAGAATATGATCATCAAGCAGACCACCCTGCTGCGCACCGCCGTGCTCTTGCTCTCCGGTGTCGTAGGCGTGACGATGGCATTTCAAGGATGGGCTTATTGGAGCCTTGTAGGTCAACAACTCTGCTACACCGGCCTGCTGAGCATCGGTAAGTTTGCCCTGGTGCCCTGGCGACCTTCGATCAAGATCGACTTCGGGCCGGTAAAAAAGATGTTCGGCTTCAGCAGTAAGATTCTGGTCACCAATATTATCGCTCAGATAAGTCAGAATATTCTCACGGTGGTCTTCGGACGACTCTTCCCCGTAGGTACTGTAGGCAACTTCACACAAGCATGGAAATGGAACAACATGGCCTCCTCCACCGTCGTGGGTATGTTCAGTAATGTAGCCCAGCCGGTGTTCGCCACCCTCCAGCACGACGAACAGGAACGACAGCTACAGGTGCTGCGCAAGATGATCCGTTTTGCCGCCTTTCTGGCTTTCCCCCTGCTACTGGGACTTGCTCTGGTAGCCCATGAATTCATCATCCTGCTTATCTCCGACAAGTGGGCCGACTCGGCCGTGCTCTTGCAGATACTCTGTATCAGCGGTGCCTTCCTGGCGCTCTACACTCCTTTGCAGAACTTCATCATCGCACACAGACAATCAGGAAACTACCTATGGGGCAATGTGTGTCAGATTGTAATCCAACTGGCTATCGTACTCCTTCTCTCACGCTACGGCATCATCACCATGGTGACCTGCTATAGCCTTTTCCTTGCCGTGTACACCTTTGTATGGTATGCGCTGACCACGAAGCTCCTGCCCTACCGCCTTTCCTACTTCCTAAAAGACACGCTGCCTTTCCTAGGTGCCATGATCATTGCCATGGGTGGGGCATGGGGACTATGCCGACTGCTATCACTCAACGGCGAATCCACCGGAGCACTGCTACTCCGCTTCGGACTGAAAGGAGTCGTCACGGCCATCATCTACTTTGTTCTCCTTAAATGTGCCGGAGCTCACATTCTGGATGAATGCCTACACTATCTGCACCATAAAGGCAGGGCATAAGAAAGCACCATCATAGAAAACGATTGGGAGTTAACGCAAGTTCAAGATAGAAGTGCAATCGG
>HF988450.1:0-5341 GCA_000431975.1 Prevotella sp. CAG:924
GCTGGGCAAGCGTGCCGTCAACGTCCACCTCACCTATGTGCCCTATCTGCGCGCTGCCGGTGAGCTGAAGACGAAACCGACACAGCACAGTGTGAAAGAGCTCCAGAGCGTAGGTATCCAGCCCGACATCCTCGTGCTCCGCACAGAGAAGCATCTGGATGACAATATCCGCAAGAAGGTGGCAGCCTTCTGTAACGTCGACTTCGACTGCGTGATCCAGAGCGAAGACATGCCCTCCATCTATGAGGTGCCCGTCGGCATGCAGGAACAGGGCCTTGACGTCGCCATCCTGAAGAAGTGCGGTGAGCCCATCGGACCCAAGCCGGGACTCGGTCCCTGGAGAGAGTTCCTCGAGCGCCGTCGCAACGCCAAAGAGGAGGTACACATCGGTCTCGTCGGCAAATATGACCTGCAGGACGCTTACAAGAGCATCCGCGAGAGCCTCTCACAGGCCGGCACCTACAACGACCACAAGACAGTGCTGACATTCATCAACTCTGAATATATCACAAAGGAGAATGTGGCCGAGAAGCTGGCAGGACAGGACGGTATCGTCGTATGCCCGGGATTCGGACAGCGCGGCATCGAAGGCAAGATCATCGCAGCACAGTACACCCGCGAGCATGACATTCCTACATTCGGTATCTGCCTCGGCATGCAGATGATGGTGATCGAGTTTGCCCGTAACGTCCTCGGATATGCTGACGCCAACTCACGCGAGATGGACGAGAAGACTCCGCACAACGTCATCGACATCATGGAGGAGCAGAAGAACATCACCAACATGGGTGGTACGATGCGTCTCGGTGCCTACGAGTGTGTGCTCAAACAGGGCTCACACGTCTTCAACATCTACAAGCAGGAGCATATTCAGGAGCGTCACCGCCACCGTTATGAGTTCAACAACGACTTCCAGCAGGAGTTTGAACGTAACGGCATGATGTGCGTAGGCCGTAACCCCGAAAGCGACCTCGTGGAGATCGTTGAGATTCCGGCTCTGAAATGGTATATCGGTACACAGTTCCATCCTGAATACCAGTCGACCGTCCTCAAGCCCCATCCTCTCTTCGTCGACTTCGTGAAGACGGCTATCAAGAATAAGAAGAAATAAAAAAATAAATGGACAAGAACACTATCATTGGGTTTGCCCTCATTGCCCTGGTGCTTGTCGGATTCAGCTATTGGACACGTCCGTCCGAAGCCGAGCTGGCAGCCCAGCGTAAACAGGATTCCATCGCTGCAGTGATGCGCCAAAAAGCCGAAAAGGCAGCCCAGACAGCTCGCATGGCCAAGCAGGCTGCTGCCATGCAAAAGGTAGAGACCGACACAACCGCCCTCTTCCACCAAGCCCTCAACGGCAAGGCAGAAAACGTGATGCTGACCAACGACAAGGTAGAGCTGGTCATCTCCACCAAGGGCGCTACCGTGACGACCGCTTACATCAAAGGCTATAAGGATAACATCAAGGGCGGCAACACCGTCACCCTTTTCCGTCCCCAGGATCAGAGCCTCAACTTCACGCTCTCGGCCAAGGAAGCCAATATCTCTACGAAGGACCTTTACTTCACTCCGTCGAACCTAACCGATTCTACCGTGACGCTCACTGCTGACGCCGGTCAGGGACGGTCGCTCACCATCGACTATAAGCTGGGCCGTGACTACCTGCTCCATTCGCAGCTGCGTGCCAACGGTCTGAGCGGTGTCTTCGCGCCCAATACCACCACGCTCGACGTCAACTGGAAAGACCGTTGCCGCCAGCAGGAGAAGGGCTTCACCTTCGAGAACCGCTATGCCACGCTGACCTATCACAATGCTGACGGAGGAACAGACTACCTCAACGAAGGCAAGGAGAAGGTCGACGAGGCTATCGAAGATCCCATCGACTGGGTGGCCTTCAAGAACCAGTTCTTCTCAGCCGTGATGATCGCCAAGCAGCCCTTCCAGGCCAATGCGCTCATGACCTCCATCCCGCAGGAGAAGGGATCGGGCTATCTGAAAGAATATGAGGCCAAGATGAAGGCATTCTTCGATCCTTCCGGTAAGACTGCGACGGAGTTCGAATATTATTATGGTCCCAACGACTTCCGTCTGCTCCGCAAGGTGGAGAAGGAGAGCTCTTTCGGCCACGAACTGGAGATGCAGCGCCTGGTTTACCTCGGATGGCCGCTCTTCCGTATCATCAACCGCTGGTTCACGATCTATGTCTTCGACTGGCTCTCGAAATGGTTCCCCATGGGTGTCGTGCTGATCCTCATCACACTGCTGCTGAAGGCAATCACCTATCCTATGGTGAAGAAGAGCTACATGAGCTCGGCCAAGATGCGCGTGCTCAAGCCCAAGCTCGATGCGGCCACGGCACAATACAATAAGCCGGAAGACCAGATGAAGAAACAACAGGCCATGATGCAGGAATATGCCAAGTATGGAGTATCTCCCCTCTCAGGCTGTCTGCCCATGCTCATCCAGATGCCTATCTGGATCGCCATGTTCAACTTCGTACCTAACGCCATCCAGCTGCGCGGACAGTCGTTCCTGTGGATGAATGACCTTTCCACCTACGATCCCATCTTCGAGTGGAACAAGAATCTATGGCTCATCGGCGACCACCTGTCACTGACCTGTATCCTCTTCTGTGGCGCCCAGCTCATCTACAGCTGGATCACCATGCAGCTGCAGAAAGACCAGATGGTAGGCCAGCAGGCCGAGCAGATGAAGATGATGCAGTGGATGATGCTGCTCATGCCGCTGATGTTCTTCTTTATCTTCAATGACTACTCGTCAGGTCTGAACTTCTATTATTTCATCTCTCTGCTCTTCTCCGCCATCATCATGTTCGTGCTCCGCAAGACGACAAACGATGAGAAGCTGCTTGCCATCCTTGAGGCACGCTATAAGGAGAATGCCGCCAACCCCAAGAAGATGAGCGGCATGATGGCCCGCATGCAGGCCATGCAGGAGGCTCAGCAACGCCAGCTCGAAGAGACCCGGCGCAAGCAGGAAGCGCTCAGAAAGAAACGCGAGCATAAAGACTGACCCTTAAAACGAACACCTCATCAATCCTTCCCGGATTAGCGAGGCCAAAAGGGCAGCACATCATTATTCTATTCCCCCAAAAGGGTAACACGCCATCACCGCGGATCATCAAGCGACATCAGTCGGCTTTTTGATCCGCGGATACGCATACATCTACCGGACCGAAATCCTTCATCTTTATAACAAGTATGCCTATCCCGATGGCCACTCTAAAGAAATCACCCAATAATCAACAACAACAATCATACGAGCAATGAAGATCAAATCTTTTCTCGTTGCTGCCGCCCTGCTCTTATGCGGCATGACAACGCACGCAAGCGATATGATAGGAAAGAACAACATTCAACTCTCCAGCGATCTGATGACACCCGAGGCACTATGGGCCATGGGCCGCATCGGCACGGCTGCCTCCTCTCCCGACGGTAAGCAGGTGGTCTATCAGGTGAGCTACTACTCCGTGAAGCTCAACAAGAGCCACACCGTCCTGTACATCCAACCCGCCAAGTCAGGACAGAAACCGACACTTCTGACGACCGATGACAAGAGTGAGTCCGATCCCGCATGGATCGACAATGGCACACGCATCGCCTTCCTCAGAAACGGACAGATCTGGTCGATGAAGGCTGACGGCACGGACCGCCGGCAGATGACCGACTCCAAGACCGATATCGAGGGTTTCCGCTTCTCTCCCGACGGATCGAAGGTGATCCTCATCAAGAGCCTCCCCTATCACGGCTCTATCCAGAAGAATCCTGATGACCTGCCTCTGGCCAGCGGTCGTCTTGTCACAGACATGAACTATCGTCACTGGGACCACTACGTGGAGAGCATCGCACATCCGTTTGTCGCCAATGTCGAGAACGGCAAGATCAACGACGGCAAGGACGTGCTTGAAGGCGAGCCCTACGAGAGCCCTCTCGCTCCCTTCGGCGGCATTGAGCAGCTGGCCTGGAGTCCTGACTCCAAGACCGTGGCCTATACCTGCCGCAAGAAAGAGGGTGTGCAGTATGCCATCTCCACCGATGCGGACATCTATCTCTATGACGTAGCAACCGGCAAGACCCGCAACATCTGCAAGCCTGAGGGATATGTTGAGCCCAAGATCGACGCTACCAAGTCGATGCGCAACCAGACCGTGAACAAGCAGGACGGTGATATGCACGTGGGTTACGACGTCAACCCGAAGTTTTCACCCGACGGTCAGTACCTCGCCTGGCAGAGCATGCAGCACAATGGTTACGAAAGCGACCGCAACCGCCTCTGCGTGATGAACCTTGCCACAGGCGAACAGAAATATGTCACCGAGAGCTTCGACTCTAGCGTGGATGACTATTGCTGGAGCAACGACTCTAAGCACCTCTACTTCCTCGGATGCTGGCATGCCTGCATCATGGTGTACCAGACCGACCTTACCGGTGCCGTGAAGCAGCTCACCGATGGCTGGTATGACTTCGGTTCACTGCAGATGCTCGGTAACACAAAGCAGCTTCTCGTCACCCGTCACTCGATGCTCCGCCCTGACGATCTCTATGTGCTCACTCCTTCCAAGAAGGAGAAGAAGAGCAACCTGGCACAGATCACCGAGGAGAACAGCGAAATCCTCAAGCAGCTCGCCGATCCTACCATCCAGCAGCGCTGGGTGAAGACCACCGACGGCAAGCAGGAACTGGTATGGATCATCCTGCCGCCTCACTTTGACGCCAACAAGAAATACCCCACCCTGCTGTATTGTGAGGGTGGTCCGCAGAGCCCCGTATCACAGTTCTGGAGCTACCGCTGGAACTTCTACATCATGGCTTCTCACGGTTATGTCATCGTCGCTCCTAACCGCCGCGGCCTGGGTGGCTTCGGCTCAGAGTGGAACGAGGAGATCTCCGGTGACTGGACCGGTCAGTGCATGAACGATTATCTCTCTGCCATCGACGATGCAGCCGCCAACCTGCCTTTCGTAGACAAGGACCGCATGGGTGCCGTAGGCGCCAGTTTCGGTGGCTTCTCCGTGTACTATCTCGCCGGCCATCACAATAAGCGCTTCAAGTGCTTCATCTCTCACGACGGAGCCTTCAACCTCCAGTCAATGTACACCGACACTGAGGAGGCTTGGTTCTCCAACTGGGAGTATGACGATGCTTACTGGAACAAGGATCAGACGGCCAACGCCAAGAAGACCTATGAGAACTCACCCCATCTGGCCGTAGACAAGTGGGATACGCCTATCCTCTGCATCCACGGCGAGAAGGACTACCGCATCAATGCCAATCAGGGTATGGGTGCCTTCAATGCCGCACGCATGCGCGGCATTCCTGCC
>HF988450.1:5356-8699 GCA_000431975.1 Prevotella sp. CAG:924
CGCCATCCCTGCCGAGCTCCTCATCTTCCCCGATGAGAATCACTGGGTGCTTAAGCCCCAGAACGGCATTCTCTGGCAGCGCACCTTCTTCAACTGGCTTGACCGCTGGCTCAAGAAGTAAGAAAAAAGGCAGTGGGCATATCGGCCCACTGCCCTATCATTTATATTGAAACATGTTATTGTAAGAGAAAACAAACAATCACCAATATGACAGAAGTAATTCAAAAAATCAGCGACAAGAAATGGGCACGCTGGACAGCGCTGGCCCTGGTAGCCTTCTCAATGCTGTGCGGCTACGTGCTCACCGACGTGATGTCGCCCCTGAAGCCCATGCTGGAGAATGAGCTCGGCTGGACAAGTTCCGAATATGGTATCTTCACCTCAGGATACGGCTGGTTCAACGTATTCCTACTGATGCTCATCTTCGGCGGTATTATTCTCGACCGTATGGGCGTGCGCTTCACGGGTATCGGCTCCTGCCTCGTCATGGTAGTAGGCTGCGCCATCAAGTACGCCGCCATCGCCGGATATATCGGCAACATGACCGACACGATTGCCGGCATGCACACGATGGTGCTCTATGCTTCTCTGGGCTATGCCATCTTCGGCGTAGGCTGTGAGACAGCCGGTATCACGGTTTCCAAGATCATCGTGAAATGGTTTAAAGGTAAAGAGATGGCACTCGCCATGGGTCTTGAGATGGCCACCGCACGTATCGGTACGATGCTTGCCATGGGCGTCACCCCCATTGTTGCCAAGCACTTCGGCAGCGTATCAATGCCTGTGCTCCTCTGCCTTATCCTTCTCTGCATCGGCTTCGTCACGATGTTCAGCTACTCGTTCATGGACCGCAAGTTGGATGCCCAGAACGCAGCAGACAACGAGGAGAAGGAAGATCCCTTCCAGATGAAAGACATCATTCCTATCTTCAAGAGCCGCGGCTTCTGGCTCATCGCCATCCTCTGCGTACTCTTCTATAGCGCCGTATTCCCCTTCCTGAAGTATGCCACCGACCTGATGGTGCAGAAATACAACGTCGATCCCGAGTGGGCCGGCACGATTCCCAGCATCCTTCCATTGGGAACCCTGTTCCTCACCCCGCTGTTCGGCTCGGTGTACGACCGTATAGGCAAGGGTGCCACACTGATGATCATCGGTTCTGTGATGCTCATCGCCATCCACCTCTGCTTCTCACTGCCGTTCATCAGCAACTGGGTATTCGCCGTCATACTGATGATCATTCTGGGTATCGCCTTCTCTCTCGTTCCTTCAGCCATGTGGCCCAGCGTGCCCAAGATCATTCCTGAGAAGCAGCTCGGAACAGCCTATTCCCTAATCTTCTGGGTGCAGAACTGGGGACTGATGGGTGTACCCCTCCTCATCGGTATCGTTCTCGATAAGTACTGCAAGCTGCCGACAACGCTGGCCGACGGCACACCTGCCTATGACTATACCCTCCCCATGGTGATCTTCACCTGCTTCGGTATCCTCGCTCTCGTCTTCGCTCTCCTGCTCAAGCGTGAGGACAAGAAGAAAGGCTATGGACTCGAGGAAGCCAACATCAAGAAATAAAATGTGCACAGCTTAAATCCCTTGTCGGTTAAAGCTGTAAACGACACATTCTGGCAGCATACTGATTGCGTCAGACATATCACAATATCGATAACCGCGGGTCAAAACAAACACAGTGCGTTTTTGACCCGCGTATTTTTTATAATCTTCCGATAAGCTCATCACAAGTCATCACATCCGGTCAACCACAGACCGTACACATTAATATAATATATTCATATCCTTTATTCCCCATGCTTTCTCCTAAAGTACGCCGCTGGTCGGTACTCTTCCTCGTCTCCGTCGTGATGATGACGGGATATATCTTTTGGGATATTCTCTCCCCTGTATCTACTACATTAATGGCGCCGGCCGCTGAAGGCGGACTGGGATGGAGCGCCGCCGAGTATGGCTTTTATGTAGGCAGCTATACCGTCTTCAACATCTTTCTGCTGATGCTCTTCTTCGGCGGCATCATCCTGGACCGTTGTGGCATCCGGCTGACCGGACTTCTTTCTACGGGTGCCATGCTCCTGGGAGCAGTGATCAACTGGGGCGCCTTCTGTCATCTTACCCCCACTAGCACCGTCGACCTGCCTTTCACCTTCTTCGGATTTATCCCCTCACCCATCAAGACGCAAGTGCTGATAGCCTCTCTTGGCTTCGGCATCTTCGGCATGGGATGCGACATCACCGGCATCACCATCTCCAAGATCATCACCAAATGGTTCACCGGATACGAGCTTGCATCGGCCATGGGCACGCAGCTTGCCATCGCCCGTCTGGCCACGGCAGCCTCACTCAGCTTTGCTCCCCTTCTGGCACAGATCGGCGGCATCAGGATCCTGACGGTCATAGGAGCGGCCATCCTGCTCGTCGGCTTCCTCCTCTTTGTCATCTATTGCGTTGCTGACAAGTCATACGACAAAAATTGCGGGCACACTGTCATCCGTGAGGGACAACCAACCGCCGGCAGCCCACTCCGACAAAAAGAGGACAAGCGGCAGGACGGTCCGTCTGCCGATGGCTCCGGTGAGGACTCCTTCTCGTTCCACGATTTCCTCGCCGTGCTACGCAATCCCGGCTTCTGGCTGATCGTATTTATCTGTGTATTCTATTATGCCTCCATCAGAACCTTTATGAAATTTGCATCCGATCTGATGGTACAACAATATGATGTCAGCAAGACAACCGCCGGCCTCTACGTATCGATCATCCCTTACGGAGCCATTGTCCTCACTCCGTTCTTCGGCTGGCTCTACGACAGGATAGGCCATGGTGTCATGATCATGCTCGTCGGCTGTCTCGGTGTAGTAATAGGCGAAGGCGTCCTGGCCATCCCCTCCCTTCACTCACAATGGATCGCCTTCTCGATGATGATCTTGATCGGCATCGCCTTCTCCCTCGTCCCCAGCGCGCTCTGGCCATCAGTGCCCAAGATCGTTCCGCTGCGCCAGCTCGGCACCGCCTACTCCATCATCTATTATATCCAGAACATCGGACTGATGCTTACTCCCATAGCCGTCGGACAAGTCATCGACAGCCATACCTCCGCTGACGGAACCGTATCCTATACGGCAGCCCTCACCCTCTTCGCCACCCTCGGCCTGCTGAGCACCGTCTGCTCTCTCCTCCTCCTGATCACCGATCATAAGAAAGGATACGCCCTGGAGAGAAAAACACTATAAAGAGAAAAGGCTAGAACGTGAGGATGACCCACACATATCGGCTCACCCGATAAATATAGGGGAGATATGCCACTCAGATGAAGTACGGGGATAAAAAAGCAGAG
>HF988451.1 GCA_000431975.1 Prevotella sp. CAG:924
CGGTCTTGCAAGGATAAGATGTCTTCTTCGGGCCCAAGCTAAGCAATCCCCTATATTCATCGGGTGAGCCATGATAGATACAAGACAGATATATACGACGGGAATCCGACTTCCATGAGCCTGAGAAAAATATTATGGCTTCATCGCCCCTGGATTATATATAATGTCAAACAGATGATTATATAATCCAGGGGCGATGAATATATATTCCTTCCACATAGACAGAACCCCGCTTAAATGCAAGGATAGTAATGTTATTTTAGGGATATGGGCGGATTGTGACATTAAAAGATATCAATGCTGGGTTTCGTCTGGTTCGGGCTTGCTTGTCATAGGAACAAAAGTAACCAGGAATATCTTGAAAATGTCAATAATATTTTCTTCTTTTTTCGAATGGCTACCTGTTGCCGGGTATGTGAGATAACAGGGCTGCACTACTGTTGAGATTGTCTATTGCGAGAATTCCAATCGGGTCGTAAAGGGTGGTATGTTTTTTATTAATCTACCCGGTAACCGCTTCGAACCTTTTAATCTGTGGGATAGTTCGATATTCTTTGCTTTTTGTCTCAATCTGCAAATCGTAATCTGTTATTTATTGGTTCGTCCGTCGTCTTTATCCTTAATAGCCGGTAGTTTTAACCTCTTAACTTCTTTCGGAATATATGGGGGATAGATGTAATTTTTGTTCTGTATTCATGTTGATATTCAAAAAAATCGACTTATTTTCAATAATTAATGATACTTTTTGTTACCTTTGCACATAATTAAAAAATACGATATAAATTTTAAGTTAAGATATGGGATTTCTCTCCAAAATATTCTCTCATAAAGGGAACGAGGAAAAAGTAGGCGGCATGCAGGACTACATGACGCTGATCCGTGTTTATTTCCAGTCGGCTATTGCCGCTGAGGTAGGTATCACCAATATGGCCATGCTTCCTGATATGCGTGTCTTCAAGGCGACTTTCCACGTGCCGACGCAGAACAATAAATTGGGTGTCGGCGAGAAGAGTCAATGCAAGAAGATGATGCGCGAGTTATATAATACCGACGACAGTTTTTTCAAGGAGATCGATCAGTCGATTCACAAGCATTGTCACAAGATGCAGGATGTGCAGGTATATATGTTGCAGTTCCAGAATTTCACGCAGGATCTGATGATGCTTGTCGGTAATCTGATGAAATTCAAATTGCGTCTCCCTTCTATGTTCCGTAAGGCACTCTATACGCTGACAGAGAAGACGGTGAATGATATCTTCACGAAAAATGATTTTAAGGATCCCGGCGTGATCAAGACGGTTCTCGGCATCCGTAAATACAACCAGCGCCTTGGCTTCTCACAGAAGTGGACCACCGATTTCGTCTTCCAGGTAGTGATGCTGGCTAAGAAGGAGCCGCGGCCCGGAGAAGAGGAGGAAAAGAAATAAGGATAGAAAAGGTAACGCGTAAAAAATCAGGGCGGAAACTTGCTATTCTGAAGCAAAAACATTACTTTTGCAAAAATAAGTATCGTCATGGGCGACAAGGAGAAAACTATCAATACGTTTGCCACGCGAGTGCGTCAGATGATTCTCTCTTACCGGGAAGTGGTGAAAGAGAATGCCGATCTGTATGCCATGGTGAACGAGCGCGACGCCAAGATAGCCCATCTGGAGGCGGCGCTCTCTCAAGCCCGTAATGATTACAACACGTTGAAGATGGCCCGTATGGTCGAGATCTCTGACGGCGACATGGAAAATGCCAAGAAACGTCTCGCCAAGCTGATCCGCGACGTGGACAAATGCATCACGCTGCTCAGTGAAAAATAACAACGATGCAGAACGAAGAGGAAAAAATCAATATAAGGTTGCATATCTATGATACGGAAATTCCGGTAAGGGTGCCCCGTAATGAGGAGGCATTCTATCGTAGAGGAGGAACTCTCATCAATGAGCTCCTTAATGCTTATAATGCCAGTTTCAAAACGCACAAGAGCGATAAAGAGATCAATTATTATGTAATGATTGACCTGGCGTTGCGTCTTGAGAAGGAGCTTGACCGTAACGACACCAAGCCCTTTGTTGATATCCTTTCCCAACTGACTGCTGAGATTGAAGAGACACTGAAGCAGTCGGAGAAGTAGGAAAGAATCAATCAACACAATAAGTATACTATTTATGATAGGAATAATAATTGCTGCGGTCGTAGCCCTCATTATTGGCGGGCTCGCCGGATATGCTGTTTTCCGGTATGTAGCTACCGGAAAATATAAGGAGTTGTTGGCTGCTGCCGAAAAGGAGGCCGAGGTAATTAAGGAAAAGAAACTTCTGGAAGTGAAGGAGAAGTTCCTTAATAAGAAGAGCGAGCTGGAGAAGGAAGTGCAGCAGCGCAACCAGAAGATCCAACAGAGTGAGAACCGGCTCAAGCAGCGTGAGATATCGCTCAATCAGCGTCAGGAGGAGTTGGGCCGCCGCCGTCAGGAGGTGGAGCAGTATCAGCAGCGTATCGACAATGAGAAGAAGCTGCTGACTGTGAAGCAGGACGAGCTGAACAAGATGCAGGAGCAGGAGCGAGCCAAGTTGGAGGAGCTCTCCGGACTGTCTGCCGATGAGGCCAAAGCGCGTCTGGTGGAGAGCATGAAAGACAAGGCAAAGATGGATGCCGCCTCTTATGTGAATGAGATCATGGATGAGGCCAAGCTCAATGCGAACATGCAGGCTAAGAAGATCGTCATCCAGACTATTCAGCGTGTGGCTACAGAGACGGCCATCGAGAATTCGGTCAGCGTTTTCCATATTGACAATGATGAGGTGAAAGGCCGTATCATCGGTCGTGAGGGCCGCAACATTCGTGCTCTGGAGGCAGCGACAGGTGTGGAGATCGTGGTCGACGATACGCCGGAGGCCATCGTCATCTCTGCGTTCGATCCCGTCCGTCGTGAGGTAGCCCGCCTGGCATTGCATCAGCTGGTGGCCGACGGCCGTATCCATCCTGCCCGTATTGAGGAAGTGGTGGAGAAGGTGAAGAAGCAGCTTGACAACGAGATCGTCGAGACCGGTAAGCGTACGGCGATCGATCTGGGTATCCACGGCTTGCATCCCGAGCTGATCCGTATCATCGGTAAGATGAAATACCGCTCTTCCTATGGACAGAACCTTTTGCAGCACGCCCGCGAGACGGCCAACCTCTGTGCTGTCATGGCCAGCGAGCTGGGTCTCAATCCGAAGAAGGCTAAGCGTGCCGGCCTGTTGCACGACATTGGTAAGGTGCCCGACGAGGAGAGCGAGTTGCCCCACGCACTCTATGGTGGAAAGATCGCTGAGAAATATAAGGAGAAGCCCGATATCGTGAATGCCATCGCCGCCCACCACGATGAGGTGGAGATGCAGACACTGCTCGCACCTATCGTACAGGTGTGCGATGCCATCTCGGGAGCGCGTCCCGGTGCCCGCCGTGAGATCGTCGAGGCTTACATCAAACGTCTGAACGACCTTGAGGCAATCGCCATGAGCTATCCCGGCGTGACGAAGACCTATGCCATTCAAGCCGGACGTGAGCTTCGCGTCATTGTCGGTGCCGACAAGATGAGCGATGAGGAGAGCACCAAGCTCAGCTCGGAGATCGCTGAGAAGATCCAGAACGAGATGACCTATCCGGGTCAGGTGAAGATCACCGTCATACGGGAGGTTCGTTCGGTAGCCTTCGCAAAGTAAATGTCGTCCTCTGAAAACTTGTAGTAAATGTGCCCTTCAGGCACTATAGGTGAAAGAGAGGGACGCATATCGTGTTGCTTAAAAATAGGGTAAGAAAGGGACAATATCTCCTATACCTTATTATATATATGGGAACTTTAATGTTTTATGTATAAAGAAGAGGTCGCCTGTGTGAGGCGACCTCTTCGCATATAAGAAAGTCGCAATGTTTGTTCCTAATTGGTGTGTCAGACTGCAGATATTTATTTGGGGACTTGTTTAAGGTCTTTTGTCTGTTAGTCATCCACATCTCTCGTCATGCCTTGATATAGCCGCTATGCTTTTAACAATGGTAACAGGTAGATAGCTATATGGTGCCTTCGAACCTCTGATGACCGATTGGGATAAGGAGGAAACGTCTTCCAAAGTATTATGGGTAGTGGAATTAGAAAATAGTGATAAGGGTAGGTTTGTTTTTTAATGATGTTTAAATAGTAAAAGGAAGTTAAAAGTCTGAAAGCCTTGTTCTTCTTTTTTCAAAAGCCTTGTTTTTTTAAAAAAAAACTAGGGTAATGCTTGTGTATATGGATTATTCTCTTCTGTATATTTGCGTTATAAAATCTATCCACCTATCCCCTTTTTTAGAAAGGGACTTGATGAGACGTAATAGAAAACTCCGTATGAAACGAAGAGATGTTATCTATCAGACGGTGGAATATAAGAAAGAATAACTTTTATGTCTAACTTAATTTAACTAATCACATGAGAAAGAAGTTTTTTAGTGCGTTACTGTTGATGACGCTGGCAGTGCCATTGACAGGTGCGTTGGTTTCTTGCTCGGATTATGATGACGACATCAGTTCTTTACGTGATGACGTCACAAGTCTGAAGAGCCAACTCGAGACAACTAAGTCGGACTTGGAGGCTCAGCTCACCACCATTAAGGGTGATTTTGCAGCACAGATCCAGGCTGCTGTTGAGGGTAAGGCTGACAAGAGCGAGGTTGAAGAATTGAAAGTGTCCTTGGATGCTGCAGAGTCGAAATTGCAGGCACAGATCGATGCTATCAATGAGGCTATTGAGGGTCTTGATGCAGGAAAGATCAATGATGCTATTGAGACATTGGCTGCAGTTACAGGTGATGTTAAGGATCTTAAATCCGACGTAGATGGTATTGATCAGCGTTTGGGCACTGTAGAGGGTAACCTGAAAATCCAGCAGGATGCACTTGCTGCATTCTTGAAGGCTCTCGAAAGCAACGGCTATGAGAATGTTGACGAGCTGATTGCTGCTGTAAAGGATGCCCAGAGCAAGATTGAAGAGATCCAGGGTGACCTTGCCAATTATAATGGTGATATCACGGATCTGAAGAGCCGTATGGAAAAGGCTGAACTGGCGTTGAAGACCCTTGATTCTACGGTTGCAGGTCTCTCGGGCCAGATTGATGCTTTGACGGCGTATATCGAGAAGATGCTGTCAGGTCTCGTATTCGCTCCTGACTTCTACTATGGCGGTATTGAGGCTATGGAGGCCACGACAATCCATTATGCACCAATAACACTGGCTAATAATAGCACGCTCGAGAAGCCGACAAAGGATGGTGAGACTTGGGCACAGGCTAAAACGGAGGCTGCATATCTTACTCCTGATATCGTTGCTAATTATCACATGAATCCTTCTTACTTCGATGTGACGAAGATCAAGTCGATGCGAGTGGTTTCTGATGATAAGGAGTATGTTGAGGTAGGAAGTACCCGTGCAGCAGAAAGCGGACCTTCTGTTGTAGAAGGTAGTTGGCTTAACTCGAAGGATGGTATGCTCTCTGCAACTATTAATCTTGATGCCAGCAAGGTTAAGGATGATGCCTCTCATGTGACTGTACTTGCTGTGCAGGCCTGCTTCAATGGTGAGGACGGCAAGGACTCTGTCGTTACATCTGACTATGCAGCTGTAGCTAAGTCGACCATCAGTAATGTGGTGATCGCAGATCCGGTTGAACCCGTTAATGCGTTTACAGATGTGACAACGTGTACCATTGATGGTGCTCATCATATATATCTGACGGCAGCGAAAGCTATCGCTAATCAGCCTACCCATAATATTGTATATAATGATCCTGAGGGTATAGATCTTACCAAGCTCGTTCAGGCTCACTTCATACGTAACGGTGCTGAAACAGAGCAGGCTATGGATGATGTTTCTAAGTATGGCATGAAGTGGGAGTTTGCTGTTTCTCACTATACAGCCGGTAATAACGAGACTTCGGAGAGTGCCCACATCTATCTGAAGGACAACCATGCCATCGCTTGCACCGTTGACGCTTCAGGTAAGCCGCAGCCGGGCAGTCAGGACAGATCTTCTATCGGTCGTCTGCCTATGGTTCGTGTGACGCTTGTTGATACAACGAAGACAGAAAACAACATCGTAGCTGTTGGATTTATCAAGTTAGAGATTGTTAAGGAGGCTGATGTTCCTGCTGAGGCTATCGATGTTAATTTCGATGGTAAGGGCTATGATCTCAGTTGTACTGGTTATAACCAGACTTTGACTTGGGCACAGATCGAGGATCAGGTATTGGGTAAGCTCAATCTGTCAAAGGATGAGTTTGAGAAGCAGTATGAGATTGAGAAAAATAATGGCGTTGTTCAGCTTTATGCAAATACCGAGAATGGTCCTGCGGTGGCAACTCAGTATGGTAAAGTGGAAGAGCTCAAAGATGCCGGTGGGCATACAACTAATGTTCTTTCTTGGACTGTGACAGCTAATGAGATCTGCAAGGCTGTATGGGATGTTACTAAGGTTGCATACAAGACGGGTGTAAATCTCGAAACTGGTGTTAAGTTCGCTCGTAAGGATGGAGATATCACAAAGCCTGCTGTTTATGTATGGTTCCATACCGGTACGATCACTACTCCGACTGCTGCTTTGGAGAACAGTACAAAGATCTCTAATAGATGGGCTGCAACCAATGGTGAACTTGGTTCAGGCTTTGCTGAGGTACATGATTATGTTGGAGCTCCAAATCAGGATGTACTGACATTTAAACTGGATCTGCTTAGCTGCTTTGTAGGTGGTAAGGTCAGCTTGACTACAACAGGTAGTGATGCATTCAAGGAGAATCTCAATTATGAATACAAGTTCATTATCACCGAGGCTAATCAGAAGCAGGTTGGTCTGTCTGGTACGAAGTATCGCATGAGCACTTCTGCTGACGGTCATCTGCTGTTCGCAAATGCTGGTCAAGGAACAGAGATAGTTGCTGAGCTTGATGGATCAGTTGTTAAATACAATGAGACAGGAGCTTATGCTCAGGATCTGCTGAATGCAGCTTCTCATAAAGATCTCGCACATACGGTAACAGCAACTGTAGGCATTTATGTAACGAATGCATGTGACATGCCGCTTCCTGTTGAGAACAATACATTTGATGTTAAGTTCCTCCGTCCTATTAATGTAGTAGGTGCAGAAGGTGTTGCGTTCACCGATGCAATCGACGGTGGTAATCAGGCTGATCTGTATAAGTTGCTTACGTTCACTGATTGGCGTGACACTTGGAAAGAAGAGTTTGTTAAAGCACCAAACGCAGGTTATGGTGTAACAAGCATCACTCCTGATATTGACAATATTACAACCGACATGAATAATGGAACCTTAGGTGAGACTCTTCTGTCGTCTATTACTAAGGACATTACCTTCAAGAAGGATGCAAATGCTGGAAAGGCTTATGGCGGTGTGACATTTGGTCAGTTGGTTTATGAGAACGTTGGTCATGTAACAAGCACCTTTAAGGTTCGTGTACCTCTGACAGTGACATACTATTGGGGCGAGGTTAAGACTTCTGTAGACATCACTGTAAATGCTACACAAGGTAATAAGGTAGCTCGTCGCTAATATTAGTAGACATTGATTGGGGAGGTACGTCTGGGTAAGGCGTACCTCTCTTTTCACTTTGCAAATTACAATCTATGATGCGTTTATTTCGTTACTTTTGTTTTGTATTTGTACTTTCTTTAGTCTTTGTCGGATGTTCTGACAAGTCGAAGAAGAAAGAGGTTCATGAGGAGATTCAAGGTCCAATGATGACTTTGGAGAAGAGAGACACCACGGAAGTGTATGACATGACCAAGAACTTTCTTGAGCTTCTTAAGTCAAATAATATAGATAAGGCTGTCTCTATGCTTTATTATCTGACTCCTGACAAGAACGTCATCCCTCTGCCCGATTCTCTGGCTGAACGGCAGAAGGCGATCTTCAAGAGATTTCCGGTTTTGAGCTATAAGATCGACAGCATCATCTTCTATACCGAAACGGACAGTCAGGTGAAATACACGATTGAATTCTTCAAGAAGCAGCCCGGCGATCCGCGTCCTAATACGACATCATTCTTTATCAAGCCGATGCGTATCCAGGGACAATGGTATATCACAATGTTCGACTCCAATACCTATAATGGAGGAGAGACCAAGATCAAAAATTAATTTTAAGACTTGAAGGTATGAAAACGATTAGGTTTTTTGCATTAGTGTTGGCTGGATTCATGTGCATGCAGGCATCGGCCAAGACTGAGGCAGATAGTTGTGAGTTTAATGGCCATTGGTTTATCAGTGCCCATGGTGGTGTGCAATATACGTTAGGAGAAGCAAAATTCGGTGATCTGTTGTCGCCGACAGTACAGCTCGCCGGTGGCTATCAGTTTAATCCATGGTTAGCTGCCCGTCTTTCTGTCGGAGCATGGCAGAGCAAAGGCGGATTTAATGGATATGTGATAGGAGGCCGTGCGACAAATACAACGTATAAGTATAACTATGTCGCTCCGACCATCGACGTGATGTTTAATCTCTCTAATATCTTTTGCGGATATAATCCTAATCGCGTATTCAATCTCGGCGTGTTTGTAGGTGGTGGCGTCAATGTCGGTTTCGGCAATGATGAGGCCAATGAGCTGAACGCAGCCGGTTATAACATGCGGTATATCTGGTCTGGTACTCAGGTGCTTGCAGTAGGCCGTGGCGGTCTGGATTTGGATTTCCGTGTGAGCGATCGTGTAAGTATCGGTCTTGAGGGAAGTGCCAATATCCTGTCTGATAAGTACAACTCAAAGAAAGCCGGCAATCCCGATTGGTATTTCAATGTGATGGCAGGTGTGAAGATTAATCTGGGTAAGACAAAGAAGAAAGTTGCTTCGCCTGCTCCAGATCCCGCCCCGGTTCCTGTGGTAGAGACGAAGCCGGAGACTGTTCAGCCGGCAAAGCCCGAACCGAAACCCGAACCAAAGGAAATACGTCGCGACGTGTTCTTCAAGATCAATTCTGCTAAGGTGGAAGATGCCGAGATGACAAAGATCAAAGATCTCGCTCAGTTCTTGAAAGACCATAGCGATGCTATTGTAGATATAACAGGTTATGCTGATGCCGGTACAGGTACGAAGGCTATCAACGCACGTCTTTCGGCTAGTAGAGCAGAATCTGTAAAGAAGGTGCTTGTTGACCAGTATGGTATTGATTCCGCTCGTATCCGTACGAGTTCTAAGGGTGACACGGTACAGCCGTTCAGTACGAACGATATGAATCGTGTGTCAATATGTGTGGTAGCACAATAATATATAGGTAAGAGAAGGTCTTTTAAGAGGGGTGCCCTCTTATGACCTTCTTCTACCCTTCATAATTTTGTTTTTTGACAGCGGAGATTGCTGTCAAGATATTCTTATCCAATGCTATGTGTAAGGTACATAGTGTTATGGGAATGGATTTTGTGGCAATGCAAGGAGTCTTGCAGAATTGCTCGGTTTGAGAGAGCTTTTTAGGATTTAAAATATTTGAAGAATAGCTCTTATGCAAGCCACAAGAGGATATACAGATTTCTAAGCTGATATTCATTTTATTGGTTGGAAATAAAATAAAGGATAGAGCGGCGGCTTTATACCTCATTTATATAATAACTTAAAAATCTTCTATATTTCGTGGAGAGGTTGCCTGCGAGGGTGGCCTCTCTTATGCTGAGGAGGGATCTTTATAAGATTTTGTTTTCCGAATAAAGGCTGGTCGGAGACCGGTGATGAGCGGATATTAAGAACAATGATAATGCGATAATACCGCAGAATTCTCTTTATTAATCGGAGGATTTAGACATATTATGCATTGTCAGTAGCAGCAGGTACATGTGAGACGTATGTCTGTAAGGATGTACGCAGGGCTGGTACAGCAGTGTATAAGCTGGAAGTTTTTACGAGATATATCAGATTGTCCTTTAAAATTACGAATGAGTTGATACGAGTAGGATAATATAGAATATATCTTTTATTGATCTGCAAGTTCTCGTTCTCTTAATGCGAGACTTGCAGATCTTCTGTTTTCATTATCTATATTTTAGAAGAATAAAATCCGGCGATGAGGTATAAAGCCTGACATATCCCATTGGATCGGATATGGAGTATCCGATGGTCAGTCAGTTGTTGTATGATATTGAATGATATCGAGACAAAGTGGCGAGTAAGATATTCGGCAATAGTATGAAACCTACCAAATTTTTAATGAGCAATCTTAGTTAAATAATATGATAGAGGTTTAATGTCGTGCTTCTATGGATGTAACCTATTAAAGTTATACAAATCACACAGATGATATGTCCCGTATATTTTCATTTTAATATACATCAATATACATTGAATGTCATTATGATATAAGTATATAAAGAGTTCGTGAATAAAGATTCTTACTGGTCTCATCATATTTATTTAAGATCATTATAATGATAATATTTGTAATAAACATAAAAAGTAGAATTATGCTATATGTTATAAATTTGTATTATTTAAATAGATATATATAGATAAAATTTAACTATTCTGTTTTAGAAAATTAAGTAAATGATGTCTGTTTTGATAGTCTATTTTATATTAAGGTATATCAATGACGAAATGTAGAAAATATCGACTATTAGATAAAAAAGTGAAATAAAGTTTGGCTTTTTAATTTCATTTTTATATCTTTGCAATGTGTGTTTAATTTAATAAAAATTAGCCCATGAAACATTTATTCATCTACATCTTGTGCTCCTTAATGAGTTATGGGGCGTATGCACAGACAAGTGGTACGGTGTCACCTCCTGCTAAGTTCAGGACAATGGTGGCCGAAAAGGCTATGCGTAGCGGGAAATTTGGAAAGAAGGCTGCTGCTATGCAACAGAAACAAAAAGCACGGCAGGTATTTCCAACCTCAAATATGCCGGGTGATCTGTTACGTAATCGTGTCGGGCATCCCGTACAGGTAAAAGCTTCCAAGGTGGCGAAAGCGGGGCCGATTGCAAGCGATGAGGCACGCATTACCTTAAATGTGGAGACTGACTGGGGGGACGGTTCTGGCTATCAGCTCATTCTCGATCGTGACTGCGGCATTTATGGAATGACCTCTTTGGATGAAATTTTTGCGGCAGCAGATTACGCAGTTCCAGAGGACGCAAGCTATTTGGAGAACTTTTTAGTTGCGGGCGAATCAAAGTCTATAGATGTTCCTGCCGGAGAATATGATTTCTATGTATTCAATCCAACTCCGTCATCAGGTACGGTTTATCTTGCAGGCGGAGAATCGCAAGGCGACAATTACTATTTTAAGGGAGGTTATGAGTATGTATTTACAGTTAATCTCGCTTTCACGCAGGATAATGTTGAGTTGACATGCGACTCTCCTGTTGATCTGGGTGTGAGCAAGATCATATCTCCTTCAACAGGTAAGGATCTTACTTCTGCAGAAGATGTGACAGCTACTTTCTATAACGAAGGCACAGAAGCAGTTTCTTCTTTTATTGCAAAGCTGACTGTCGACGGTGGTGAGACTATCAGTGAGACGGTAGATACTCCTATTGCTCCGGGTGACAATATAGATTACACCTTTAAGGCAAAGGCTGATCTATCCGTTCCCGGTTTACATAGTGTGACAGTATCTGTTGACAACGAGAAGGATGGTCTTTCCGGCAATAACTCTATGACAAAGAAGGTTACACATGTGGCAGCTTTACCTGCTCCATTCACTTGTGACTTCAGTCAGGAAGGAAGCGTAGATTATTGGACGATCATCGATGCAAATCAGGATGGAACGACATGGACGATCTCACCGGAAACGGGAGCTGCCGAGATTCTGTTCAATTCAGAACTTGCTACAGATGATTACATGGTAACGACATGTCCGATCACTCTTCCTGCTGGAACCAATAATTTCGTAATTGATTACAATGCTTTAGGTAATAGCTTTATTGAGAGTTTTGAGATACTTTATGGTAAGACCTCTGATGTCAGCGAAATGAAGGTGCTGAAGAGTTATGACGATTTCGTGGTAGCAGCAGATGGCTACAAGGGTATCATCAACTTTGACCTCGATGAAAGTGGCGATTACTATTTTGCGATTCATGGAACCTCACAGGCTAACCAGTATGGTATCGGCGTTTATAAAGTCGTTGTTGCAGAGGGATCTTATATCGGTTCGCCAGATCTGTCAGTAGATAAGGTAACCTTGCCTATGTCAAGCTGTTCACTGGGTACTGAGGAGAAAGTGAGTGTAACCCTGTCTAATAAGGGAACTGCTGATGCTAAGGACTTCACGGTTGAGTATTCTGTCAATGGTACTGTGAAGGGAAGTCAGAAGTTTGACAAAGTCGTTCCTGTCGGTGAAAGTGTAGAGGTTACTCTTGATGATGTTATTGATATGTCAGCTGTAGGTAAGTATTCTGTAGGTGTCAATGTTACCGATGTAACTCCTGCTGACGGACAGAATCCGGAGACAATCACTGACAATAACTCCGGAGAGGCTTCTGTTACTCACTATACTCCGACCGATGTGCCGTTTGTGGTTGACTTCAACAATGAGACTCAGCGCGAGGACTGGTCAAGTGACGACTCTTGGGTTTACGATGGTGATTATTACAGTGCAATGTATTGTGTTGGCACTACTCCGCTTGTATCACGTGGCGTTAACCTTAAGGCCGGAAAGACCTATCGTCTCTCTTACAACTACATGGCCGGCATGTTCTATTTCATGTTTGTAGTGTATGACAGTTATGACATTATTCTTGGTGCGGAAGGAACTCCTGTGTCTGATTGGAGCACGATCGCATCGTACAGCGATATCTACACCAATGATGCATTCACTGACGATGAGGTGACCTTTACTGTTCCTGCTGATGGTGTTTATTCACTGGGCTTTAAGCAAGATACTCCTCAGGGTACATTCATGTTGAGAAGTGCAGAGGTCGCCGAGGTTGCACCCTATGATGTGGCAATAACCAGCATGTCTGGCCTGCCTTCACAGCTTCCGAAATCTCAGGCTGAGGATCTGTCAGTTGATGTTGTTGTAAAGAACAAGGGATCTGAGCCTGCTTCAGGTACCATTGCACTGACTGCAGATGGAAAGCAGGTAGGTTCTGCCAAGTTCGAAGCTATTCCTGCTGGTGAGACTCTGACAGTAAGTGTTCCTGCTACATTAAGTGATGTTCCTAGTGGTACTACTGATGTTACAGCGGAGGCAACACTCGATGGTGAGGAAGACAATAATCTGAATGACAACATGGCATCTGCTTCTTTGGAGATGACGGATGATGTGTATGCTTACGACTATGTTACCGATGGTATGTATGATGATTATCATGCAATCGGTTTGGGCGAGGGCTATTTGTGCACGGCCGGCATCATATTCCATATCAATAAGACAGCCGATCTCAAGGGCCTCTCTATTGGTTGGGGTATGGCTGAGGATGAGCAGATCGGTCTCTCAGTCTACAAGTGGGACAATAATGCTACACCTGACGATTACGGGTATATTCCTGTAGGTGAGGAAGTATATTCTACTACTGCTGAGAGAGGTGGCTCTACCGGTCAGGTCGATTATATGTTCGACGAGCTGACGACCTTGGCTCCTGGCGATTATATGATGGCAGTAACTTATACTGGTTATGGTCTTGCAGTGGATAATGTCCTTCCCGGACAGCTCTACCTGCTTACTGATGAGACTGGCTCTATGTGCGCTGTTGATCAGTCCTCCGCAGGACTCGGTACTCCTGCCATTCGTGCGATCCTTGGTGAGACAACTGGTATAGGCTCTGTCGCTACGGCAGCTATGACCCCGGCCATCGTTTACGATGCAGCCAGCAAGACTATCGTGGCCAGCTCACCTTCAGGTGCTATCAAGAGCCTTGAGGTTTACTCAGCTTCCGGTTCATTGATGGGCAAGATATCTGCCGGTTCAACAGTATGCCGCTATGAGGCTTCGAAGCTGACCTCTGGTGTATATGTTGTCAAGATGAAGACAGCCGACAAGACGGTGACAGGTAAGATCGCCGTGAAGTAAATCTATCAGGGCAGGCTCCCACCTGTCCGGTTGTACAACGATAATAAGGCGGATGAGGATGCAACCTCGTCCGCCTTTTTTAGTAGTATGCTCGGCATGAGCTTAATCTAATGGGTGCAAGTCCCTAATGAGCCCTAATA
>HF988452.1 GCA_000431975.1 Prevotella sp. CAG:924
CCGCTGCATCTGACATGATGCAGCGGGGCTTTCATTATTATACGATAGAAATCTGATTACTTACCCATTGTCTCCTTGCCACGTTTTTCAGGAGGGAGATGGAATGTATAGTTCTTTGAGAACACATCCTTCACCAGATTGATCTCCAGGAAAGTGGCTCCGCTCTCCTCACCCAGTGTACCCGACACATAAGCCAGACGGTCGTCATCACAGAGATAGCCTTTCTGACGAAGCATACGAAGTGCCGCGAGGAACAACACCTGTGCATTGATTGAATCCTTCTGATAAACAGGGATGATACCATAAGAAAGGTTGAGCCATCGCTGTGTCTTCTCGTAATAACAGATAGCCAACACAGGGTTGGGTCCGCGGAAAGAAGCCAGACGACGTGCCGTCTCGCCTGTACCGGAATCGGTAATGATACCTTTCACTCCCAACATACGCGTAGCATCGATCGCTGCATGAGCCAGGAACTCGCGCTGATCGGGAGTCTCCGACATCGGCACTTCCTCAGTGTGACCAAAGTGGTTACGGTCACGCTCAGCCTGCTCCGCAATGGAAGCCATCGTCTTCACGGCCTCAACGGGATACTTACCCGAAGCCGTCTCTCCCGAGAGCATCAGCGCATCGGTATTCGAATAGATGGCATTGGCAATATCCGTCACTTCCGCACGTGTAGGACGCGGATTATTAATCATCGTATGAAGCATCTGGGTAGCCACGATTACAGGCTTCGCCTTCTGCACACACTTGCGAATGATGGTGCGCTGAATACCGGGAATGCGCTCAATGGGAACCTCTATACCCAAATCGCCACGTGCAATCATGATACCATAGCTGGCATCAATAATCTCATCGATATTGTCCACTCCCTCCTGGTTCTCGATCTTCGAAATGATCTTAATATCAGAATGGTGCTCGTCGAGTATCTGCTGTACAGCCTCGACATCTGCCGCAGAACGTACAAAACTATGGGCAATGAAGTCGATATCCTCATCGATAGCCAGCAGAATATTGCGTTTATCCTTCTCCGTAAGGGCAGGCAGATCGATATGCACACCCGGCACATTGACACTCTTGTGCGCTCCAAGCACACCCTCATTCTCCACGCGGGCAATGAGCATCGGTCCTATATTATCCTCCATCACCTCCATGGAGATGGCACCGTCGTCAAAAAGAATGTGATCACCCTTGTGCACATCATGCACAAAATCCGGGTAGGAAACATTGATGATGTCGTGCTCCGTGTCCATCTCCGGGCGGCCGAAGATCTTCACCACATCACCTACTTTATAGTAAATGGGCTCCTTCACATCGGTAGTACGCACCTCCGGACCCTTTGTATCTATAAGAATACCGATATGAGGCGAAACGGCACGCACATTGCGAATGATCTTACGAATACCGTCAGGAGTGGCGTGAGCAGTATTCATACGTACCACGTTCATTCCTGCTAAATACAGCTGACGGATAAAGTCAACCTCACAACGCAAGTCGCTAATGGAGCATACTATCTTGGTCTGTTTCATAAATATTGAAATGATTTATATTCCTACATGCAAAGATAACGTTTTTTTCGCAATACCTGCCAGAACGTCATGTTATATTTTTCTTAAATTCCATCCTGTCTCCCCTTTTCACACTCATATTCCCGACTTTCCAAGCCGTCTGGCTCACAGCATTCTTCCTGCTGACCTTATAACAACACCTATCTAGCATTTCTCAAAAGCTGGTCGTCATTTGCAAAGACTTCTTTCAAACTAAACACGGAAGAACGGCCACTATAAAAACAAATAATAAAAAAACTGCGAAAAAACACAAAAGGTTCATATAAAATCTGTAATTTTGTAACACGGCACAACCTTTAAAGATTTAAACAAACGATTATGAAAAAACAAATTTTATCCCTCCTGCTGGCTGCCACCTCGCTAACAACAGTTCAGGCCCGAGAACCGCAGGCCCCAGCCTGGCTCAACAACGTCAAGCTGTCCGGCTATGTATTGACACAATACCAGTACTCTGGTAAAGAAGGTGCCAAAGCCAACTCTTTCAATATCCGCATGGCCCGCATGGCACTTGACGGGCGCATCAAGAAAGACTGGTACTGGAAAATTCAATTCCAGATGAACGGCGACAACTCCAACTATTCCAATGATATCCGCTTGGTTGACGTCTTTGCAGAATGGCAGAAACTTGAATTCCTCAAGGTGAAGGCCGGTCAGTTCAAACGTCCATTCACTTTCGAAAACCCGATGAACCCCATCGATCAAGGTTTTATGAGCTATAGCCAGAATGTCAACCAGCTGGCAGGATTCGCCGACCGTAACGGCATGCGTGCCAGCAACGGACGCGATATCGGTCTGCAGTTGCAGGGCGACTTCCTCAAGAACGCAGCCGGCCGCAACCTCGTGCACTATCAGGTGGGTGTCTTCAACGGCCAGGGCATCAATACCAAAGATGTCGACCAGCAGAAGGATATTATCGGCGGCTTGTGGATCATGCCAGTCAAAGGCATGCGTATCGGTGCCTTCGGATGGGAAGGAAGCTACAGCCGTACAGGAGCTGACGGCATTGTCAAACTGCCTCAACACCGCTATGCCCTCTCCGCAGAGTATCTCTTCAACGACTGGACAGTGCGTACCGAATACGTACACGCTACAGGCAAAGCCTTTAAAGACAGTGAAGACAAGAAGACGGTGACCATCAACGATGCCATTGGCTCCAAGAGTGACGGTTACTATGCTCTCGTCATCGCTCCTGTCGTAAAAGACAAATTCTACCTCAAGGCTCGTTATGACCTCTACCGCCCGTCAGCCTCATGGCGTGACAGCAACACACAGTGGGAAGCCGGATTCAACTATAAGTTCTCCAAGAACATCCAACTGAATGCCGAATATGCCCTGATCAATAACCGTGCCCTTGCTGAACACAATTACAGTATGATCGACGCAGAACTTGACTTCCGGTTCTAAACCCCGAACAGTATCTCTACATAATCAAAAGCGACGCGCCATCCCTTGCGAAGTGCAAAGGATGGCGCGCCGTCGTATAGAGAGATATTGTACAAATTCATCAGGCGTCGTTTATCTCCGAATCGTCAAGGGCCTCCTTGGTGATCTGTAACCGATACTTGCCGTTGTAGGCAATATGCATCGTATGTGGCTGGCCTGTCAGCGACTTCTGAATACCCAGCGCCACATGCCCCATCGTGTTCCGCAAGTTAAGCTCCACACACGGATGCAACAGATGACTGTCTATATTGTCAGGACCATCTGACGGACGAACCACCATGGCATCAATACCTAACGGACCGACATAATGATCCAACAATTCATAGTTCATCAGTTGTAGCAGACGGTCGATGACCCTTCGCACCAGCCCCGTATCAATATAGCGGCCCAATACTTTCCATTTTTCTTCCTCCGTGTCTATCACATTGCCAGTATAAGCTCCATGCACCGTACGGAAGAGTGACAAACCACAATATTCCACCACGGCCTCTTCATGCACATAGAACTCCAAGCCGAAATCCAACACCTTATTATAATAAGGCTCTACGGTGACCGCTCCCTGCTGTTCGACCGTATGGCGCAGCCATCCCTTCAACGAAGGGGTCAACTCTTTTTCTAACGAGCTACGTGAAGGATGCAGATAGCGAACGCCCCGGCCACTAGAGCTCCAGGGAGCTTTCAACACCACATCTCCCCAACGTTGCACCCAATGTTGCAAATCAATATACGAACGCACCGTAACAGCCTCGCCCACAGTACCTTCCACTTCGCGCAACGGCTTGAGCAGCTTCCTAGCCGCCCAATAACGATGACTCATCACACGCCAAAGGCGCAGTTCCTCATCAGTGGGAAGCCAGCGGGGATTGACTCCATGCCCCCTAAGCCACTCGCGCAACGGAAGATCCCAACCCCACGGGTTGATGTGTACAGGTGTCTCGGAAGATAAATAACGCACATAGCGTGAAAAATCATTGTAGTTCATCAGCCTCCCATGAAGGGGGACACGCAAATGGCGCATAGACTCCATGCAGGCCTCAGGATCATCAACTAATATATAATCACCCTCATCAGCCCACACCATAGGCAAATATCCAAGGTCATGACGCAGTTCCCGCCCTGCATGAGGTGCAGTGAAGCGCTTGACATTCGCAGCAAGTGCCATCTCGTGTTCAGGATTGAAGATATGAATGTTCATATTTGAATATCCCTGTCTTTAAAATTCCATTAATCTCTGAAGAAACAACGCATCCGAAAAAGGATACTTGAGTAAGCGGATGCAAAGGTAAGAAGAAAAAATCAGACCCTCTTGATCCTTTAGGGCGAAAGGTGCAAAAAAAACTAAAAACACAACTTTCTGCTATCTGCGGTTTGCAAATATAAAAATAAATGGTAACTTTGCAGAACATAAATCAATACGTATAAACCGATAACATGGAGGCATTTTTCCGCACTCACGCCTACCTGGTAGAGCATACCCACGCACCGATCCGCCGCACCCTGATGGATGAGATCGACTGGAACGACCGTCTGATAGGCATCAAAGGCTCACGGGGCGTCGGAAAAACCAGCTTTCTGCTGCAATACGCCAAAGAGAAGTTCAGCATCAATGACAGGACGTGTCTGTATGTCAACATGAATGACTTCTACTTTCAAGGTGTGGGCATCTACGATTTCGCAGCTGATTTTGTGCGACAAGGAGGACGCGTATTGCTCATTGACCAAGTATTTAAGCGCCCCACATGGAGCCACGAGCTACGTCGCTGCTACGACACATTTCCTGAGTTGCAAATCGTATTTACCGGTTCGAGCGTCATGCGTCTCAAGGAGGAGAACCCCGAGCTCAATGGCATCGTGAAGAGCTATAACCTCAGAGGCTTCTCCTTTAGGGAGTTTCTCAACCTGGAAACGAAAAAACATTTCCGTCCTTACTCTCTCGATGAGATTCTCCAATACCATCAGACCATCATCAACCGGCAAATCCTGCCCAACGTTGAGCCGCTGAGGTACTTCAAGGATTATCTCCACCACGGCTACTACCCCTTCTATCTGGAGCAACGGAACTATTCGGAGAATCTGCTGAAGACGATGAATATGATGGTAGAAGTAGACATCCTGCTCATCAAGCAGATAGAACTGAAGTATCTCACAAAGATCAAGAAACTCTTCTATCTTCTTGCCGTCAACGGACCGCAGGCACCCAACATCAGCCAGCTGGCACAGCAGATCGACACCTCGCGTGCTACGGTAATGAACTATATCAAGGATCTCTCCGATGCACGACTTATCAACATCATCTATCCTCCCGGACAACAGTTTCCAAAGAAGCCGGCACGCGTGATGCTTCATAACTCCAATCTCATGCACGCCATCTATCCCGCACAGGTGACCGATCAGGACGAGATGGAAACCTTCTTTGTCAACACCGTCTGGAAAGATCACGTGGTGAACAAAGGCAACAAGCCGGGATGCTACATCGTTGACAACCAGAGACGCTTCCGGGTCTGCGACGGACAAACGCTATCCAAGATGCGCATCAACAGCGATACCATCTATGCGCGCTACGGTACCGATACCGGTGAGGGCAACCAGATACCCCTCTGGCTCTTCGGATTTCTCTATTAACCGGGCAGTCCCGACAAAAAAGACACCCGCACGACAAACCGATTTATCTGTAGAAATACAAAAACAGTATATTACTTATCATTTAAACAAAATGGCAAAAGAAAAGAAATTCATGACCTGTGATGGTAATACCGCTGCCGCCCATGTGAGCTATATGTTCACTGAGGTTGCTGCCATCTACCCCATCACTCCGTCTTCGCCCATGGCAGAGCACGTGGACGAGTGGGCTGCCAAAGGCCGTAAGAACCTGTTTGGCCAGACCGTTTCAGTGCAGGAGATGCAGTCTGAGGGTGGCGCCGCCGGTGCCGTTCACGGATCACTGCAGGCTGGTGCACTGACTACCACTTTCACTGCTTCACAGGGTCTGTTGCTGATGATCCCTAATATGTACAAGATCGCCGGTGAGCTTCTCCCCTGCGTCTTCGATGTGTCTGCCCGTTCACTGGCCAGCCACTCACTGTGCATCTTCGGTGACCATCAGGATGTGATGGCTTGCCGTCAGACTGGCTTCGCCATGTTCTGCTCAGGCTCCGTACAGGAGGTGATGGACCTCACTGCCGTGCCTCACCTGGCAACACTGAAGACACGTGTGCCTTTCATCAACTTCTTCGACGGTTTCCGTACCTCTCACGAGTATCACAAGATCGAGGCCATCGATCAGGACGAGGTAGCCAAGCTGCTTGATCCCGCTGATGTAAAGGCTTTCCGCGACCTGGCTCTCTCTCCTGAGCGTCCTGTTACTCGCGGTACTGCCGAGAACCCCGAGACCTTCTTCACACACCGTGAGGCTTCTAACGAGTACTACGATAAGGTGCCTGCTGTTGTTGAGGATCTGCTGGGTAAGATCTCGACGATCACCGGCCGTGAATATCACCTCTTCAACTACTACGGTGCAGAGGATGCCGAGAATGTCATCGTTCTCATGGGATCAGCTACAGAGGCTGCCCGCGAGGCTATCGACTACCTGGTAAAGCAGGGCAAGAAGGTAGGTATGGTGGCTGTTCACCTCTATCGTCCTTTCAGCGTAGACTTCCTGAAGAAGACTCTCCCCGCTACTGTAAAGCGTATCGCCGTGCTCGACCGCACAAAGGAGCCCGGTGCAGAAGGTGAGCCTCTCTACCTCGACGTGAAGTCGGCCCTCTACGACGATCCTCGCAAGCCGCTGATCGTTGGCGGACGTTACGGTCTGGGATCAAGCGATACCACACCTGCTAAGATCATCGCCGTATTCAACAACCTCGAGCTCCCTGAGCCCAAGAACCACTTCACCGTGGGCATCGTTGACGATGTTACCTTCACCTCTCTGCCTGAGGTTGAGGAGATCCCCATGGGTGGCGATTCGCTCTTCGAGGCTAAGTTCTACGGTCTCGGTGCTGACGGTACTGTAGGTGCCAACAAGAACTCTGTACAGATCATCGGTAACAACACCAACAAGTACTGCCAGGCATACTTCTCTTACGACTCTAAGAAGTCTGGAGGCTTCACCTGCTCTCACCTGCGTTTCGGTGATGAGCCTATCCACTCTGCATATCAGGTTAACACGCCTAACTTCGTGGCATGCCACGTTCAGGCTTACCTCCACATGTATGATGTGACACGCGGTCTGCGCAAGAACGGTACCTTCCTGCTCAACACGATCTTCGACGGTGAGGAGCTCGTAAGCTTCATTCCTAACAAGGTAAAGCGTTACTTCGCTAAGAACAACATCAAGGTTTACTATATCAACGCCTCCAAGATCGCACAGGAGATCGGACTGGGCAACCGTACCAACACGATCCTGCAGAGTGCATTCTTCCGTATCACCGGCGTCATTCCTTTGGATCTCGCTGTAGAGCAGATGAAGGCATTCATCGTGAAGTCTTATTCTAAGAAGGGTCAGGATGTTGTTGACAAGAACTTCCAGGCTGTTGACCGTGGTAACGAGTACAAGGAGCTGGCTGTTGATCCCGCTTGGGCTAGCCTTGAGGATGACGCACAGGTAGAGGACAATGCTCCTGAGTTCGTAAAGAACCTCGTTCGCCCCATCAACGCTCAGGCTGGTGACCTGCTTAAGGTGAGCGACTTCGTAAAGAACGGCACCGTTGACGGTACCTGGCAGAACGGTACCGCCGCTTATGAAAAGCGCGGCGTAGAGACCTTCGTTCCTGTATGGAATGCAGAGAACTGTATCCAGTGTAACAAGTGTGCATTCGCTTGTCCTCACGCTACCATCCGTCCGTTCGTTCTGACCGACGAGGAGCTGGCTAAGGTTGGCAATGTTCAGACGCTGCCTATCATCGCTCCGAAGGAGCTCAAGGGCATGCACTTCCGCATGCAGGTATCTGTACTCGACTGTCTTGGCTGCGGCAACTGTGCCGATGTATGCCCTGGCAAGAAGAACAAGGAGACCGGCGAGGTGGAGAAGGCTCTGAAGATGGTTCCTTTCAACGTAGATACTCCCGAGATGAAGCAGGAGGCCGAGCTGTGGACAGCTATGACCACCAATGTGAAGTCAAAGCAGGATCTCGTCAACATCAAGCAGTCGCCTAAGAACTCTCAGTTCGCACAGCCGCTGTTCGAGTTCTCTGGAGCTTGCGCTGGTTGCGGTGAGACTCCTTACGTGAAGCTCATCTCTCAGCTCTTCGGTGACCGTGAGATGATCGCCAACGCTACGGGTTGCTCTTCTATCTATTCTGCTTCTATCCCCTCTACTCCTTACACCAAGAACGAGAAGGGTCAGGGTCCTGCCTTCGACAACTCTCTGTTCGAGGACTTCTGCGAGTTCGGTCTGGGTATGGTACTCGCCAACAAGAAGATGAAGGAGCGTATCGTGATGCTGCTCAACGAGAAGTGCGCTAACGAGGCTACAGCTGCTGACTTCAAGGCTGCCGCTAAGCAGTGGATCGACAACAAGGATGACGCTGACGGCTCTAAGGCTGCCGCTGCAGAGCTGAAACCGCTCATTGAGCGTGACGCAGCTGCAGGCTGTGGCGTTGCCAAGGAGTTGCTGACACTCAGCCATTATCTGGTGAAGCGTTCACAGTGGATCATCGGTGGTGACGGTGCTTCTTACGACATCGGCTACGGTGGTCTCGACCACGTTCTCTCTTCTGGTGAGGACATCAACATCCTCGTACTCGATACCGAGGTGTACTCTAACACAGGCGGTCAGTCTTCTAAGTCAACTCCTCTGGGTGCCATCGCTCAGTTCGCTGCCCAGGGTAAGCGCGTAACAAAGAAGGATCTGGGTCTGATGCAGACGACCTACGGCTACGTTTACGTTGCTCAGGTAGCTATGGGTGCAGACAACGCACAGACGCTGAAGGCTATCCGCGAGGCCGAGGCTTATCACGGACCTTCACTCGTCATTGCTTACGCTCCCTGTATCAACCACGGTCTGAAGCGTAAGGGCGGTATGGGCCGTTCACAGCACGAGGAGGCTCTGGCTGTTGAGTGCGGTTACTGGCATCTGTGGCGTTACAATCCCGAACTGGCTAAGGAGGGTAAGACTCCGTTCCAGCTCGACTCCAAGGCTCCGCAGTGGGATAAGTTCCGCGAATTCCTGCTCGGTGAGGTACGTTATCTGTCTGTACAGAAGGCTTATCCCGATGAGGCTGACGAGCTCTTCACAGCTGCAGAGAACGCTGCTAAGCGCCGTTATCAGTCTTACGTACGTAAGTCACAGGAGGACTGGAGCGAGATTATCTAATCATTCGCTAAGAATGTCTGTCAGGAGCGCTTGACGCTCCTGACCTATACATACAAGCCCGACGGACACTGATGATCCGTCGGGCTTTTTACATTGACATTCGACATCCCGTCTACACCCTACAAGTATATCTCATAAGCATCAAGGGAACAGCCCTTCTCCGAACACTGCCAGAGAGCAGGCTAATACTATCCTTACTACTATCACACGACTATCAATCCGAATCATATTAGACCGCAAACATTTAGTCTATTTTATCGGCTTACCTTATTATCATCTAATAATAAATAATCAAAAAAAAAGTTTCTTATTTGTCCTAACCGTCAGGAAACCGTATATTTGCGACGTAAACCCAAAATAGCCCACACTTTTATCGTACGACCTTCCTTGAAGGCAATTATTCATTTTAAACCATAACAGATATGAGAACTTTCATCCTTTTGATTTCCTCACTCCTCTCGCTCACAACTTGCAACGCAAAGCAGAATGTGAAGAACCCGACAACTATCAATGTCACATCTCTGACATTTGATACCCTCTCTGTCATACGCTCCAGCAATATCGACACCTTAGCCTTTTCCATACTGGCGGTGAGCAGCACAGACGGACGCAGTCCGGCTGCCAATTCCATTATGGAACACTTCAGTGAAACCGTTGGCGGCACCTTTGCTGGCAACCCTGTCACCGAAGCAAAGCAGATGCTCGACTACTATGCCGATTCTACCCATCAGGAGCTTCTCCACCACCCCAACCTGCCCTACCTGCGCGAAGGAATTAAGTTCTTCCGTGGTCTGAAGATGACAAAGATAGCAGAAACCGCATCTTACATAACCATGTCGATCCTCTCAGAAAGCTATGACGGAGGCGCTCACGGTATGGGAACCTCGGAAGGATTCACCGTGCGTAAAAGCGACGGACGCATTCTCGGTAACGAAATACTCCGGCCTTTTAAAGATGAGCAGCAAAAGGACGCATGGAACATCATCATACGCCAGCAGCTGCAAAAGGAGCTGAATGCAGCTACGGACGAGGAGCTGACACAAATGCTTCTTATCGAAGATTCCCTTGTTCCCATGCCCCAGTCACGGATCTATCTGACTCCGGAGGGACTCCATCTTGTATGGCAACCTTATGAGATCGCACCCTATGCTGCCGGCATACTCCATGTGACCATACCCAAGGAGACCGCCATGCCATACCTCAACATCACGGGACAACGGCTTCTTAATTCTTTATAATAAGGAAGTAGGACTACCTCTCTTTTAGACTTAATTAGCCACAACGGGAAGAAAGAATCTTGCTTGTGAGGAAAATAATACGTAACTTTGCATTCTGATAAGAATACATAGAATACAAACAATACAGATTATGGATCCCATTTATCCCAAACTGATCACCGACGCTCTGTCAACAGTGATCTACCCCGGAAATAAGAAAAATCTCGTCGAGAACGAGATGGTAGCCGATAATATACGCATCGACGGCCGCAAGGTGAGCTTCTCACTCATCTTCCCCCGCGACACCGATCCTTTCATCCAATCTACCGTAAAAGCTGCCGAAGCTACACTGAAGTACCAGCTCGGCAACGACCTGGAAGTGACAATCAATAAGGAATACCGGTCAGCTCCCCGGCCTACGGAAGACAAGCTCCTGCCAGAAGTGAAGAATATCATTGCCGTCAGCTCCGGCAAGGGTGGCGTGGGCAAGTCGACGGTAGCTGCCAACCTGGCTATCGCCCTCGCACAGCAGGGTTACCGTGTGGGACTGCTCGATACCGACATCTTCGGTCCCTCCATGCCCAAGATGTTCGGCGTGGAGGATGCACGCCCTTATCTCGTGGAGAAAGATGGACGCAAGCTCATTGAGCCGGTTGAGAAATATGGCGTCAAACTGCTCTCTATCGGTTTCTTCGTCAATCCTGACACCGCAACGCTCTGGCGAGGCGGTATGGCCACCTCAGCCCTTAAGCAGCTCATCGCCGATGCCGACTGGGGTGCCCTCGACTATTTCATCCTTGACACGCCTCCGGGGACAAGCGACATCCACCTCACTCTCCTGCAGACACTGGCCATCACTGGTGCCGTGATCGTTACGACCCCACAGGAAGTAGCACTGGCTGATGCACGCAAGGGCATCGACATGTACAGCAACGACAAGGTAAATGTCCCCATCCTCGGACTGGTGGAGAATATGGCCTGGTTCACACCGGCCGAGCTTCCCGAGAATAAATACTATATCTTCGGAAAAGACGGTGGCAAGAAGCTGGCCGCTCAGGCAGGCTGCCCACTGCTCGCACAGATTCCTCTCGTGCAGAGCATACGTGAGGCCGGTGACGACGGAGCACCCGCAGCCACGAAGGTCGACACTGCGACAGGGCGTGCTTTCCTCACCCTCGCACAGGCTGTCGTCACCGTGGTCAACCATCGCAACAAAGACTTACCTAAGACGCAACGCGTGCACGTAAACAACCAATAATTCAGAAATCCTCCCCGCCTCATCGACGGGGAGGTCTCTTTTTCGGCCACATACCCGCCGTGGCCGTACAAAGAGAGACGGAAAGGCGGACGATACGAATAATCCGTGATTGATGCTCCACAGACTTTTTCTCTTGCTTCTCGTGATAGCTTTGCTCGCTTCCTGCGGTGCCGGCCGCGACATCAAACGGGCGGAGAAAGCCATGGCATTGGGCGAATACTACGATGCGGCACTCGCTTACCGTGCCGCCTACCGTAAGACACCGGCTAAAGAGCGTGCGACACGCGGAAAGATAGCCCTGCAGATGGGCGGAGCATACAGCAAAAGCCTCCAGACAGCCAAGGCCATCGGAGCTTACCGCAACGCCATACGCTACAAGCAGGCCACAGCCGACAACCGCCTCGACCTGGCACAGTTGCTGATGAAAAACGGTAACTACAAGGAAGCGGTAAAGGAGTTTGAGGCCGTACTCGATTCCATGCCCGACAATCCAATAGCACGGACAGGACTGGAAGCTGCCCGCACAGCACCGGAGATTAAGGAACTGGGATCACGCTACACCGTGAGACGCATGGACGTGTTCAATTCGCGACGCGCCGACTACTCACCGATGTTGTTGCCCGGTGACAGCACGCAACTCTACTTCTCCTCCACACGCAATGAGGCCTTGGGTGACGAGCTGAGTGGCATCACCGGTACGAAAGCCGCTGATCTTTTTGTCAGCACGATGGACAACACCGGCAAATGGGGTAAGCCCGAACAGGTGTCCGGTGGCGTAAACACCTCCTACGAAGAGGCCACCTGCTCCTTCTCGCCCGATGGAAGCGAGATGTATCTTACCTGTTGCACCACCGATCCCAACTATCCCCGTTATGCCCAAATTATGAAGTCGGCCCGTGCTGACGCTTCATGGGGCAAAGCCTCGGACATCAAACTGACGGCCGACACGCTGTCAAGCTATGCCCATCCGGCCATATCGCCCGACGGGCAATGGCTCTACTTCACATCCGATATGCCCGGAGGGAAAGGCGGGCTCGACATCTGGCGCGTGCGCATCACGTCTGCCGGTTTTGGAGGAGTAGAGAATTTGGGAGCACCCATCAACACACCGGGCGATGAAGAGTTTCCTACCTTTCGGCCCAACGGTGACCTCTATTTCTCTTCCAACGGACACGGCGGACTCGGAGGACTCGACATCTTCATTGCCAAGATCGGAAAAGACGGACAATACCATCTCTCCCATCCCGGCTATCCCCTCAACTCATCGGGTGACGACTTCGGCATGACTTTTATAGATGTGCATAACCGTGGCTACTTCAGTTCCAACCGCAACGACGGCCGTGGCTACGACCATATTTACTCGTTTGACAATCCTGAGATTATCCAGACCATCACCGGATGGGTCTATGAAGCCGGAGGCTATGAGTTGCCGGCAGCAGAGGTACGTATCGTCGGCGACGACGGTACCAACCAGAAGACAGGTGTACGCTCCGATGGCTCGTTCCGTATTGTGGGCAAACCTGGGGTAAGCTATCTACTGATGGCATCATGCAAAGGATTCCTCAACCATCAGGAACAAGTAACCCTTGACGCACATCCTAAGGAATCCAGCGACACGACATTGCAGTTTGCACTGGCCAACATCTCCGCGCCTGTGCTGATCGACAATATTTTCTACGACTTTGACAAAGCGACTCTGCGTGACACGTCAAAGGTAGCTCTCGACAAACTCGTCGCTACGTTGAAAGAAAATCCGAATGTCACTATCGAATTAGCCGCCCATTGTGACTATAAAGGCTCGGCTGAATATAACAAACGTCTCTCGCAGCGAAGGGCCGAGTCCGTAGTCGACTATCTCATCGCGCATGGCATCTCTGCCGACCGCCTGACGCCTGTCGGCTATGGTAAGGACAAGCCCTGGAAGGTATCGAAACGGCAGACTGAACGCTATCCGTGGCTCAAAGAAGGTACAGAGCTGACCGAAGCGTTCATCACAGCCCTTAAGGATCAGAAGCAACAGGAAATCTGTAACCAGCTCAACCGACGGACAGAATTCTCCGTCCTTCGCACCACTTACGGCATGTTCGATGAAAAGGGTCGTCTCAAGAATCCGCCCAAGCAACGCAAGCAAGAGACACTATCCGACGACTCAGAATTTTACTTCGGGCAATAAACAGCAATCCTCTACCCTTAGGGATGCCACTCTTTGTATCGGGTAGATACGCTAACAGAGAGCGTCCCATAGTGACTAACAATAAAGGGAAGCACCTCACGTTACAGGTCCTTCCCTTTATTGTATTCTATTCCATAATACCCGATGACGTAACAGGCTACCTTATACTATCGGTCCCTCCATGTCGACAAGTTCCCGATAGAAGCGCTGAACAGGGAAGCCCATCACATTGTAATAGCTTCCACGCAGACCGGTGACGCCCACGTAACCGATCCACTCCTGAATGCCATAGGCGCCAGCCTTGTCCATAGGATGGTACTGCGCGATATAATAGTTGATCTCCTCCTCTGTGAGTTTCCGGAAATCGACCTCTGTCGTGACGCTGAAATGCCGTTCATCCTTAGCCGTCTTCATGCAGACACCCGTGATCACATGGTGCGTGCGTCCGCTCAGCTCACGAAGCATGCGTCGGGCGTCATCTTCATCCTTTGGCTTTCCCATGATCTCATCACCCAAGACCACGACCGTATCTGCCGTAACGACCAGCTCATCCTCAGCCACGCTATAAGCAGCCGCCTTCTTCGACGAAATGTACAATGCCACCTCAGAAGCCGGCAGATCGTCAGGATAGCTCTCATCAATACCCGGCAGGAGACGTACCTCAAAAGGGAGGCCGAGCCCGGCCAGGAGCTCACGACGGCGGGGTGACCCGCTCGCAAGAATCAGTTTCTTCTTCATTACCATCCAAATGCTTCAGAGTCGCTCAGCCATTTGCCCTGCGCACGGAGTACCTGCTCCACCACATCGCGGGCACAGCCATAACCACCCTTATAATCAGAAATGTAACAAGAGACAGCACGCACCTCCGGTGCTGCGTCCTTAGGACAACAGGCACATCCCACCCGTTGCATCACCTGAAGGTCGGGAATGTCATCGCCCATATACAACACATCAGCATCGGTGACGCCATACTTCTTCAGAAGAGCCTCATAAGTCTGCATCTTCATGCCGGCACCCATGTGGATCTCCGTCATGCCAAGATACTGATAACGTTTCTCGACAGCCGCTGAACGGCCGCCGGAGATGATCGCGATGGGCAGCCCTTTCTTCACGGCCAGCTGTATGGCATAGCCGTCTTTGATGTTCAGCGTGCGCAAGGGCATGCCTTCACTGTCCATGCCGACGGTAGAAGCACTGAGCACCCCATCGACATCGAAAATAATGAGCTGGATGCGACTTAAATCGTAGTTGATCATTATTCTCCGTAGACCGTTACGTTCTCCCACTTCAGATCATCCTCACTATGCTCAGGCATTTCATCAGCAGCATGGCCGATGGCGATGATGCAATCCACCTGATGACCTTCCGGCAGTCCTACGATACCCCGGATGATTTCCGTCGAAGGCACACCATCCACATTGTACTGACGCATCTGTGCCCAGCAGGAGCCCAGTCCGAGATCCTCCGCCTGCAGCTGCATAAATGTAGCGGCAATGGCACTGTCCTCAATCCAACATTCATTCTCGTCTGGATTGACACTGACGATGATGGCAACGGCACAATCTTTCACGAATGTGGCTCCGTGGGGCTTGGCCTCAGAAAGCTTCTCCAGCGTAGCCTTGTCATCTACGACCGTGAAATGCCAATTCTGGCGGTGACGGGAGGTAGGGGCATAAAGAGCCGCACGAAGGATCAGTCCCAACTCCTCGGCTGTTACGGGTTGGTCGGTAAACTGGCGATGTGAACGCCGACGCTGTATCAAGTCTTTAAAGTCTGCCATAATCTAATGTTTTTAATGGTTATATCTGCAAAAGTACGAATAAAAAGTGATAAATAAAAGGATGCGGCAAAGTTATTGGCAGAGAATTTTTACTGGAAAAAAGACCCTAAAATCCATAAATAAGCGAAGATACCAAAAGCATTCGAGAACACCCATCGTAGCACGAAGATCCTTATATATTCCTCCTGTAATTTACCAAAAGTGTTGCAAGACGACCTATCCTTCTTACCTTAAATGGAATGACAAGGTAAGAAGGTAAGATTAGGCCAGATCCTCCAGTCCTCATGAGTATCCCTATCTGGCCTCAATGCCTATGCAATCAGTGCGTCATCCGTCTACTCACACGATTCTCTGATCTTACGGATAAGACGTGCCGGCACGCCACCCACTATCGTATTGGATGCCACATCCTTGGTCACCACCGCGCCGGCCGCCACGATTGCGTTGTCACCGATTGTCACGCCCTGTAAGATCGTCGCGTTCGATCCTATCCACACATTCTTTCCAAGTCGGATAGGTGCCGGTAGAGTGTAGCGTCTTGCGTCAGGCGACTCACCATGATTCAAAGTAGCAAAGACCACATTGTGACCGATCTGGCAGCCGTCGCCTATCGTCACGCCTCCATGATCCTGGAAATGGCAGCAGGCATTGATAAACACATCACGACCAATCCTAATATTCTTACCGAAGTCGGTATAGAAGGGAGGAAACACACGCAAGGTAGGATCCACCTCATAACCAAACAAACGGGAAAGGAGTGCCCGCACCTCTTCCTGGGTATGATAAGCTCCATTCAACTCAAAAGTGATGCGGCGGGCCTCATCACTCATTCGGTCCATGAACTCCGCAATATCCGGGGTACACAATGGCTTGCCCGTTTCTACATAACACAAAAAATCATTCAATGTCATCATTTTCTCTATTCATTTAATTACCTGCAAAATTGCAATTTTTTACGGAATATCATAGTAGACAGATTACAGATTTTATTCCCTAAATCTCTGTTTTAATATTTTTATCAACAGGAGAATGCCTTTTCCTGAAACAGGAGATGAGATCAGCCCCCGTCACCCATCCACAATTCAGACTGACACTTATCAAAAAGAGACGCGACCCATAAAATCATACTTTCCTTCAAACGAATCTCAAGAAAAAAGATTATATTTGTATCCACAACAGCAATTGCAGACGCAAGGAAATATGTTGGTACTCCAATCGCTTTGTAAATACATGTCACTATGAGAACGATCAATCTGGAAAGCATCAGTCAGTATAATGCATTATATGGTTTCGACACATTGCACCCTCTCATCACCGTTGTTGATCTAAGAAAGGCTACCAAAGCGCTCAATGATGTGCAGATCAACTACGGAATCTATGCTATGTTCCTCAAGATGTATAAGACCTGCGACCTGCGCTACGGCCGGCGGCCATACGACTATCAGGACGGCACCATCGTGAGTTTCGCTCCGGGGCAGAGTGTCACCGTGACCAATTCCTCACAGGTCTCCCAACCTGTCATCGGTCTGCTCTTCCATCCCGATTTGATCCATGGCACTTCTCTGGGTAGAAATATCCGGAAGTATTCCTTCTTCTCTTATGCCTCCAACGAGGCGCTGCATCTGTCAGAAGAAGAGCGGCAGATCTTTCTGGATTGCCTGAAACATATCCAATCCGAGCTCAAAAGCGCGACGGACAAGCACAGCCGTTCACTCATCGTCATGAACATAGAACTGGCTCTCAACTACTGCCTGCGTTTCTATGAAAGACAATTCGTCACCCGTCAACAAGAAAGCAATGACATCCTCGTAAAATTCGAAGAGCTGATAGACAATTATTTCACGAGTAAGAATGCCGCCACCAACGGTCTGCCCACCGTCAAGTACTTTGCGGACAAGATCTGTCTCTCACCCAACTATTTCGGCGATCTGGTCAAGAAATTTACCGGCAAGACAGCCCACGATTACATACAAAGCAAGGTCATCGACTTCGCCAAGGAAAGGATTCTTGGCTCCCAAGCCTCTCTCAGCGAGATCGCTTACTCATTAGGATTCCAATATCCTCAGCACATGTCCAGACTATTCAAGAAAAAAGTAGGGTGCACTCCGAACGAATACCGATTTACCAAGAACTGACCTCCTCGTCCTAACACCACTTATCAGAACGATGGCAGAACCGGACACCCTTTCCCCATCCCGGTTCTGCCATCGTTTTCTTCTACCCTATGTCATAAAAAGTCTGATCTCCTACACGCTCCCCCACATTCCAAGACAATGTCGCTATTTTTTTAGTCATTACTTTTGCCAGCCTTTCCTTCATTCTTCCTCCCGCTTTCCCATCCATCTATCTTTCCTAAAAGAAATAAGCCCTTGAGGTGTTCCGACAATTTCCTAATAGTCGTAGGACTTCCCCTTCTACCTTACTCCTAATAAAGTGCCTTCTTACTGATAATCTTTCCCGTTTTTTGTCGCCGGGTATCAACTCTTTTTCATTTTTCTTTCGATATAATACTCAAAAATGATTATTGATCTCGACTCTTGCTCCTACATCTCTGCCTGATAAAATACCAATTTTTTGCTATTGTACATATTTTTATTTGCAGCTAATTTTGCAGTGCTTTTATTAATAATAAAAAACATATCAAGGTGGAAATTAGCAGATTAAAATTTGTGACAGTTCTTATAACGATGTTGATGCACCTTTCCGTGCAGGCAAGGGCCGATGGTAATGGTATGATCTCAGGAAAGATCCTGTCAGGTCACAAAAAGGCCGTTGACTATGCTACGGTACGACTCGACGGCACGTCCTACGGTTGCCATACCGATCAGCAGGGCATCTACCATATCACAGCTCCGGCAGGAAATTACCGTCTCATAGTTTCTGCCGTGGGTTACAAGACCATCGAGCACGACATTACCATCAAGACTGACTGCCGGGAGAAAATGAACTTTACCTTACAGGAAGATGCCATACAACTGGGCGAGGTGTCGGTCGTATCGACAGGGATCAACCGAGTGAAAAATTCCGCCTACAATGCTGTGGCCGTAGACACCCGTGACATGCTCAACACCACCAAGACACTCAGCGAGGCTCTCGCCAAAACACCCGGATTAAAGCTCAGGGAATCCGGAGGAGTAGGATCGGACATCAATCTGATGCTCGACGGATTCAGCGGCAAGCATGTCAAGGTATTCATTGATGGTGTGCCGCAGGAGGGCGTCGGCAGCTCTTTCGGATTGAACAATATTCCTGTCAGCTTTGCCGATCGCATAGAAGTTTACAAAGGTGTCGTACCGGTCAACTTCGGTACCGATGCCATCGGAGGTGTCTTTTGGCATCATTATCACCTTAATATGTTTTTCAGGTGCTATGCTCGTCTTTGAAAATGACATCGTCAAGGTGATAAGACACGACCAGCTCTACGTTGCCAGTCCAAGCCACACCGTATTGTCAATAGATGAGATTGTAAAAAAAGTGGAGCAGACGCTTCCCTCTGATGTTAAGGTGACAGACGTGACCCTGTTTTCCGATCCTGAGCTTGCCTGCAAGGTGAGTCTCTCTAAGCCCAACAAGGCCGTCATGTATGTGGACCAGTACACCGGACAGCTGAAAGGCATGTACGAGCGACCGGCCTTTTTCGACACCATGCAACGGCTTCACCGTTGGCTGCTCGACAGTCCCGGTAATGGTGGCACATTCTGGGGCCGCATCATCGTAGGCACCTCTACCATCATATTTGTCTTGGTGTTGCTGTCAGGCATTATAATATGGTGGCCACGTACCATGAGAATACTACGTAACAGCCTGAAGATCAAAGTCTCCAAGGGAAGGCATCTGTTATGGCGCAGCCTGCACATTGCCGGTGGCATGTACGCGCTCCTGCTGCTGTTGGTCATGGCGCTCACCGGCCTTACCTGGTCCTTTTCCTGGTATAGTAAAGGATTTTACGCCTTGTTCGGTGCCAACAAAACAGAAAAGAATACTACTCCAACTACCGAAAAGACAGCAACGGCAAGAAACGAAAAGGGATCGACCGAAGCTACCAACGCACAGACGGTCATAGCCTATACTAAATGGCAGGCCGTGTACGAGACATTGCGTGCAAAAAATGCCGGCTACAGCCAGATAACCGTGTCTGACGGTACAGCTAGCGTAGCTTTTGACGGATGGGGCAATCAGCGGGCCGCCGATAAATACACATTCAACCCATCCACTGGCCGGATCACATCGACCGCTCTCTATGCCGACGGCGACAACTCCTCAAAGATCCGCGGTTGGATATTGTCCGTTCACACAGGCAGCTGGGGCGGCCTGCTCACACGCATACTGTGGTTCATCGCAGCCCTTTTGGGTGCGACACTGCCGCTTACGGGTTACTATCTCTGGATACATCGGCTCCGCCGCCGCTTACATTGACAACCTTTCCTGTAATGCGATATAAGGAAAGCGGCTGCCAACTCATACCCTGTTAACCGGCAGCAAACTTGTCCGATGCCTTCGCACAACGATGACATAACGGACCTAAATCCCTTACATACTTCGCATAAGGAGCATCAAACAAAACCGAGAAGACCGTTCTTCTCGGTTTTGATTCACTCTTTCTGATACAAATATCGTACTTTTCTATTCTATACTTTCAAACAATATTTCGGTGACCATACCATGTAGACCGTTGCCGCCCTAAAACATTATCCACTTTAAAAACATATTCATACTGAGAAATAAGTTTAACATCTCATATTTTCAAAGATAACCATAAATAAAATAAAAACGTATTGTTAAAATGACAACAATATCACTATTCTGCTTATTATAAATAACGTAAACAAAACAAAATATAGCTAAAACGCTGTAACCCCTATGCAATATTTGTAACTTTTATGTATTTTTATTAAAAAACGACAAACATGAAAATTAGCTGTGTCATCGTAACATTCAATCGCATACAATTACTCAAAGAGAATCTGACTGCAATCATGTCACAAACGTATAAACCCGATCATATATACGTAATCAACAATCATTCGACTGATAACACAGCTGATTATCTTTCTCAATTTAAAGATCTTCCGTTCTTTACCATTTGTAACCTCGAGAAAAATATTGGAGGCTCAGGTGGGTTTACGTATGGTATAAAACGTGCCGTTGAGGATGGTTGCGACTATGTCTGGATCATGGACGATGATACGATTCCTCACTCAGATTCTCTCGAGCAACTGGTAAAAGCCACTACGCTTTCATCCCACATCGGTTTTCTATGTAGTAAAGTGGTATGGATAGACGGTTGTCTACATAAGATGAACCGATGTGCCATTTATCGCCCTATGCGTAAGGTGACCTCGAAAGAGAATCCTGACGTATACGGTATCTCATGCAACCATTCCACCTTCGTGTCGACGATGATAAGCGCAAAAGCTGTCTATGAAATCGGGTTGCCTTACAAAGAGTTTTTTATATGGCACGATGATATCGAATATACCGAAAGAATTTCCCATCACAATTACGACTGTTTCTATATAGAGACAAGTGTCGTAACACATAAGACCGCAAAAAACTATGCCCCACGCATATTGGACGCAGAAAAGAAAGACCTGTGGAAGTTTTATTATCAAGCACGCAACACCACCTTCCTCGCACGGAAGCGAAAAGCCAATAAGCTATTTTTCTATATATCTATCTTGAATAAATATCGTAGATATATAAGGAAAATCAACCACATCGAGGATAAGGAACTACGCCACGAACTGCGTCACGAGGTGAAAAAAGGATGTCTTGACGGATTAAAATTCAGACCGAAAATAGAATATCTGAAGATTCCTAAAAAGTAAATATCACCTCCCTTGGAGGCAATAAAATGGACGTAAAGCAGGACTACCTCTCAGCATCGGATACTCTTCTGACAAGCTGATTGCCAATATAATGGAATCTTTGCAGCTTTGTATGGACATAAAATATATATCCAACTGCCCGAAAGAAAAAGTTCGGGAGTATTAAGAAATTAGTCTGTTTGACAAAGGTGTAAGATATTTCTGGCATTACACCCGATATTCCATTTACGGGGTTGTAGGAAGGTATCCTGCCATCTGTGTTTACGGGTGGTCGGTTGGACATAATGGCGCATGCACAGACGTGCCATTATGTTCAGATTGTGTACCGCATTCCTGCGTCCCCTGCCTCTTTAGTCGGGTGTGTCGCATGATAATTATATATGAATATCAGGAAAGGCATCCCTCGCATCCTCATTGAGCATTACAATTATCTTATACGGGTATCTGTAGTTCTGGATGTATCCTATGACAGGCCGACATTCAGGTAGCAAAATGAAGAAGATGGACATTGGGATAGTTGTAGCGGGGAGAAAAACAACTATATTTTTTATTTACAGGCAACTACTCGAGTATACAAAAGTCAGTACATACTGTCGGAAAGGAATTGGAACGTTCACAGGAGATCTCTGATTTTTGCGAGTCAAAGAGCCTGGTCCGTATCTTCCCTCGATATCTGCTGTAAAACCTCAAAAAAGTGCCATTTTGGGACTAAATTGGTAATATTTCCTAGAGCCAATGCTTACTTGCCCTTCGAACCAATGGAAATTCTCATAAATCCAATACTTATTTTGTTTAAATCCAATGCTTACTTTTTCGAGTATCCATAGGTCTGATGTCTCCTATCGAATCGAAGGACGGCAAGATAAAAATAGAAGTACTAGAAACTCGAATGAAAGTCATCCCAGAAAACGGATAGCAATGATTACAGATTAATTTTTATTTACACATGACAATCCCAGGACTAATTTCTACCACAAATTTAAACGTCATTTGAGATCCAAAGGATTTCGTACTATTCTAACGCAGGCCATCTGACACCATTCCAAAAGTGTACCTCGCTATATCACGACGAAGCGACGAACGTGATACCGGAAAAAGAACTGCAAACATTAGGTAAGCTATTGAAAAGGGGACACGCTGCATCACGCAGCCATCCCCTTTATCGGCATATAGCATCCGTCTTCTTAAAAAATAAAACGGCATTAAAAAAAATACAGATAATTAACCATTCGCGATGGCGTGGATTCGGTATGGTATCCTGTTTTTCATTCCTGAATTACATTAATATATGTGACTTATCACCTAAAAAGGTGCCATAAGCAAGAGGGTGCCAGGACTCAAATGATCCTCCGAAAAGTCGTAGATCGTAACCACAATCTCTGATAGGATTGTATCGATATCTCTATGAAAATCCGCTTTTCTCCTTCGGCTGTTGAGATACTCGAATTTCAAAGTTCATATTTTCAAGAATCGAGTTTTGGCACACCCTTATAAGTCTCTTTGGTTTCACCGTATGTCATCTCCTCATTCGGCTTCCGAACGGCTATTACTCAGTAGTTACCACAATGGCTCCATCTCGTGCCTGCTCACCAAACTTTTCAATCGCTTTTTCACCTTTAAGCACCACTATTTCCTTGATTTTGTCTGCGCTGATCTTTTTTACTTCGGCAGCATCAACATGAACACCATTTATAACATAATAGCGTGTATCTTTAAAACTTATATTAACGTTATTATTACCAGAACTTATTTTTACGTTAGTATTATCATTGCCAGCTCCCGTCGACTGGACTTTCCCTGATTCACCAGTAAGTCTAAACGTCACCGGTAACGTGTAGCGCACACTCACTGCCTTTCCGTCCTGATATCCCGGCTGCCACTTGGGCATGGCAGAAATCACCCTCAGGGCCTCGGCGTCTATGCTCTTGTCCACACTTCTTACAATCTTCGCATCTTTTACCGTACCATCCTTGTTTACTACAAATGATACCACCACACGACCCTGGATGCCTGCCTTATGGGCCTCTACCGGATACTTAATATTACTGCTCAAATATTTCATGAGCTCAGCTATACCGCCAGGAAACGCCGGCATCTTCTCTACCACCTCATAGACATCATCATCCGTAGATGTCATACGCTGGATTTCATTGGCAATGAATGTGTCATCCGCTCTACCCTTGGCATTCACAGTCTCCTCGCCACTCGTCTTTCCTTGTGCTACGAGGGCTGCCTTGTCTGATGTACTTTTCACTACTGAGCTTACGATGGCATCACTCTCATGCTCTATTTCTCTACTAAGGCTCTCTGCCTTCGGCGTGGCAAAAGCCACTACGGCAACAGCCGCAACAGGAACGGTCAACAACACCTTGACACGGTTCCATGGATTGGATCTTTTTGTCAACATCATAGTTATTCGTTTTTTAAGTGAGTTATGATTTAGATTGTTTGCCATACTGAAAAGCCGTTCGCCGACGGCCTTGCGTATCAGGAGAAGCTGATATTCTGCTGCATTGGCACCGCTGGCAAGCACCGCCTCATCGGCCTCGTACTCATGTATGTTACGCAACTCGCGGCGCAGCAGCCACACTGCCGGATTAAACCACTGGAATATCAGCAGCACATTGCATAGTAAGATGTCAAGCGAGTGATGATGCGAGATATGCGCCATCTCATGTATGAGTATTTCCCGGCGTCCACTCTCGTAGTCGCTCCTGCTGATCACGATGTTGTTAAACCAGCTGAAAGGAGCCATGTCACCATCGATCACAATGATGCGGATACCGTTATCGATCGTCACATGATCTCTACCGGAAATAAGTTTGTACAGTCCGGCCAACGAAACGATCTCATGCCCAACCGACACGACCACGCCAACCATATACACCATGAAAAGTACCTGGACGAGCGTCAGGCTTGCCGGTTGGATATCCTCTCCCGTCACGCCTGCGACAAGCAACTGCTCCACCTGCACCATTCCGTTATTGACCACCGTTGGCTCGTCTATTGACAGACTGACAAACGGAAGCACAAGCGACAGCAACATAAGCAGCAACAATGTAGCACGGTTGAACGCATGAAACGTGTCACGGCTCAGCAGCAGCTTGTAAAAGAGGTAGAATGCCACCAGGCATATAGCCACCTTTATCGAATATATGAAAAACATTCCCATGATGTCGTCGTTTTGTCGTTATTATCTATCCACCCATCTGCCTCATCTCCCTGGCTTGGTTTTCTACGCCTGCTTGTCCCTATTCATAAACGAAACGCACCCGGCTCTCTGCCTGATCGATTCAGAGATGACATTGAATGCCATCTGATCTGGTGAAGAACTCGTCTCCACAGGCTGACTGACCATGTCAAACGGGAGCTCATTAAGGAAATAGCCGTTTATCAGATATTTGGGCAGCTGTTCGTCATTTGTTCTCCTCCACCTTCTCTATAAGCTCTTTCAGCTCGTCGAGTGATATTTTCTCCTCTTTCACCAGTGTTGACACTACACTGAGATACGACTTACCAAAAAACTTGTTGATCACATTGTTGAGCGAACCACGACTATAGCCTTCACGCGATATCTTCGGGAAATACGTATAGGTGCGGGTTTTCAGATTACGATGCGACAGGAATCCCTTCTCCTCAAGGATATGTACTAGCGTTGAGAGGGTATTCACATGGGGTTTGGGATCATCATAAAGCTCACGAAGCTCACGTATCTGCATCTCCCCCTTGTCCCAATAGTGGTTCATGATCTCCTCTTCCTTTCTTGTCAATGTCTTCATAATGATTATATTTAGAATTACAACGCAAAAGAACTAAATTGCTTAGTTATTTGCAAGGAAATAGCAGTTAATAAAACTAAAACCACCCATTCTTTAACTAAGATAAATAGTTTATTGCGGTTTATATAGTTCTATTAACTAAAATAAGTAGTCTAAATAATATCTTGGAATTAGATTCTGCAATTATGAAGCCTTCTGTTAATATTCACAATATGTATGTCGGCAGGCAATCCCTCCCTCTGCCTCTTCATGTAGCAAGTATCTCATGCTCCTTAACGGGCACGCCCGCCGACATTCATTCTTGTTAGTCAGCTCTCATTTCGCAAGGACAATCACGGCATAAGGCCCCACCACATAAGTCTTATATCCGGCAAACTTGTCCGCATACTTCTTCTTTGTCATCAATATTGACGCATGTCCGGGAACGGTTCCCGGAATACTATCCTTAGGCACTACAACTACATCGTGGCCCAGATAGACATCCATGTTCTCAGCCCTATTTATCTGCCATGTGCGGAAATCATCTGTCCCTATAGCCACTGCCACTTTTCGTGCCTGTCCGCAAAGTGCTCCATAGCCTATATAGGCTCTTAGGTCACGCAGGTTCCATCCCCCTGTAAACACAGCCAGCAGTATTCCACCTGCCATGACAGAGATTGCCTTGTGTATGTCCTTCCGCCTTCCATAAACCACAATGAGAGTCAACACTCCACTTGCCGACAATATACCCGAGGCCAGATAGAGCAGTGGCAGTTCCAGCCATCCCGTCCCGCCTATATGTACGGCTATCGCAAAGGCCGGCAACGCCAGCACCAGGATGGCAGCCGGTATGGCTATCGACAGTCTGAGCCATTTGGATTTTTCGTATTCGGACATCATCATTGCCGCCAGATAGATCATGAACGGGAATGCCGGCAACAGATAAATGTGTATCTTCGAACTGAAGCACGAGAGCATCACGAATGTCGTCACGATTATGGTTGCGAAATATTGTTCCAGCTCCGACCATGAGTGCTTCCTGAATGTCGCCACAATGATCGTGCCCAAGACAAGCAATGACCAGGGAGCAATGGAATACCATATCGATATGCCGTAGAAATAAAAGGGCCGATCATGCGTGAATGCGTTCACTGCCCTGCCAAATGTCTGATGGAACAACATATTGTCAAGATACGCCTGACCACCTTCTGCATAGGCCAGACCGAACCACGCCGCACACAGCAAGACCAGTACGCCCCATGTACGAACACCCCAGTAGTAGCCAACCTGCCTTATGTCCTTCTTATACACCAAAAAGACGACAGATGACAACAGTGGCAACAGTATGCCGATAGGACCCTTGCTGAATATGGCCAGGAATACGTAAATCGGAAACAACCATCTCTCCGCCTTCGTACGGCCGTCTAGCATATGGCCGTCCTGCCCCGACCTGTACAGTCTGTAGAATGACCTGAGGGCAAGGACTATGAACATGCACATCAGCATATCCATTCTGAGCGTGACTGCCATGCCTGCAAACAAGGCGCTTGTAAGCAGCATCAGGCGGGCCGACAGGCGTCCCCGTCCATCCAGCTTGCTACCGCACCATCGGTCGAGCACGTCGACGACGACCAGCGACGGTACCAACGAGGCCAACGCAAGGAACCACATCTGATGCGATCCTAAGAGCCACTTGCCTAACATCACTATCCACAGATAGAGAGGTGGCTTATCAGCATAAGGAATCCCGTGGTTCGTAAAGGTAAAGAAGGTATTGCTACGTATCGCTTCGTCAGCAATGCTCAGATACCTCAATTCATTATCAGGAGTAAAGTCGCGAAACAATAAGACGGGCAATAATGCAATGCAGAAAATGGCATAGGGGATGTATCTCTTCATAAAACAGATGTTTCAGATAAAAGTTGTCGATCTGATTTTGATTATACAAGACATTTCCTCGCAAAGTTAGAGAATTTTGTCGGTTTGCCAAATGTTTCCCGACCAATAAAAGTCATCCATGGGTCCATCCTTCGGTAAGGATCATTTCTGTTAACCCAAACCAGGTAAATCGATAAAATCAATATTTACCGTCTTATAACGTTTTAGGGAGATAATATCCCGGCGAAAAGATATAGGAGGCTCAGATCATTCTACACTATGCAGTCTATACCATTTCTTCCATACGGAATCTTTATACAGAATGTCTCTTTCCCTCTCCACGTGCCAATTCCGCCCTTATCCTACTGAGCGACTGTGGGGTGATGAACAGATAAGATGCTATATATTTGAGTGGGACATGCTGCAACAGTTCCGCCTTCTCGGCCAGCAGCGTCTCGTATCTGTCGCGTGCCTTCGGTGCCCCGCTGCCGAGCAGCCACCGTTCCACCTCAAAGATCTCCTTCTCATATAGCCTGCGGCCTATGCGCGCCGCCTCTACCGACGACATGAAGAATTCCTCAGCAGCCTCACGGCTGATACCGTAGACCACACTGTCGCTCATGGATTCGAGCGTAATCATCGACGGTACATTGCCTACAAAGCACCACGAAGAGAACAGCAGATCGCCCTTCGAGGCAAACCAAAGGGTGATGTCGTTGCCGTCAGTATTAATGTACGACGCACGCCAGATGCCCTTCACGATGATATAGATATTGGTATTGCGTCCGCCCTTGCGTACAAGCGTCTCGCCTTTTTGTATCTCCAAACGTGTCATGTGCGCCTTGAGAGCCTCTACCTCTTCCATTGTGAGACCGCTCCGACGGCACAGACACTCTTCAAATGTTTCCATAATCACCCACTTTTAAACACATAATAGATCAACGTTCAAGTCGAGGAGCCGCACCGGCCGGTGCGGCTCCTTCCTTCGGACAAGCTACGGCCTTGCCTCTATTGACGCCTTCGCCTTGAATGCCTTATGAACACCGCATCCACCGTCAGGCTCCTATCTGATTGCCGTTGACAGCCTCACCTCCGGCTACGGCCATCCCTCTATCCGACGCAAAGGTAATAAATCCCTTTCTACTTCTCACATACATCATCAATATTAACAAGCTGGTAAGCACTTCTGCCACCGGCACCGCAAGCCATATACCATTCACCCCTGCCAGCTTTGGCATGAGCCAAAAGCTCAGAAGCATCAGCACATAGCCACGCATGACGGTGACGAACATGGCCGAGGCATCATGCTCTATGCTCTGATAATAGCCTATTGCCACGATGTTCACGGCAAAGGGGATGAAGCCGAGGGCAAACAGCGACATGCCGTTCACTGCCAGGGTGTTGGCCGGGAAGCCCGATGGTATGAACAGCGCGATAATGTCCGACACGAAGAAATGTGTGATCAGCAGAAACATCACCCCACTGCCGACCGCCGTCAGGAGAGCCAGACGGAAGGCCGTCCGCACCCTTTGCGACAGACACGCACCATGATTATAGCTCAGGATGGGCTGTGCCGACTGTGCTATGGCATTATAGACCATGAATATGATCGGGAAAATATAGCAGGCTATGCTGTAAGCGGCCACGCCGTCCTCTCCCAGATAGTCGATGAACACGTAGTTGCCTGCAAACATCATCGATGCTATGGCTGCCTCACAGAGCAACGAGGGAAAACCGAGACGGCAGATGTATCCCACGTTGCGGGCCGTCATGCGCAGGCTGCGCGCATGGGTCTTCACACGACAAAAACGTATTGTACGGCCCATGAAAAACATATACCACAACACCATGCCCGCACCGGCGACATAACCGAGACTTGTCGCAATACCGGCACCGATGACACCCCAGCGGAATACAAAGATGAACAGATAGTCGAGTATCAGATTCAATACAGCCGGAACTACATTGCACATCATCGCATAGCGTGGGGAGCCGTCAAGACGTATATAAAACATCCCGGCACTGAGCATCGCACTGAACACGAAGAAAGGCACCGCACCATAAATATATTCTACCGCCGGAGCAAGCAGACGGTCCGAGCTTCCCAACAGGCGCGACACCTCCGGCGCTCCCAATACGGAGAGCATGCTGAACGTCATCACGACAAGGCTCAGCGCCATCGCTGCCTGTGTGATGTTGATGCGCGCCGTCTTGGGCTTACCTTGCGACAGATGGATCGACGCTACGACCGATGCGCCGACGCCGAACATAAGTCCCAGACCCGTATTTATAAGAAATAAGGGTGCTACGATATTAACAGCCGCCAAGGCATCGCTGCCAAGACCACGTCCCACAAAGATGCCATCGGTGATAACGAAAAGAGCCGACGACACCATGCCAAGCAATGTCGGCATAAGCAATTTACCGAACAAACTGGACACCTTTGTTGTTCCGAAATCAATCTTATCTTTCATACCACTTAATCGTTATATATTTATTTCTATCGGGGCGCAAAATTAAGTGTTTGGACACGAAATGCAGTTAACAAATGGTAATTTCTAAGATGCGCCATAAAACAGATGCATAAAAAGTATCCTTTAGGCATATTGGCTTCTCCTAAGAAAATATTTGTCCTATCACGGATAACGTTTACAGGATTCTATTCCCAAATTATATAAATCAAATCGTCATTAGACAATTTGCATGAACAATTTCCCTATGAATTCATTACGCCACATATCACTTAAATTTTGCTTTCCTTTTTCACTTACCCTACAAATGCCAGCGCGCCCGCAGGATCATTCACCTAACGTTGGATTTTATACGATTGGACTCCGACGGACCATCCTTCCCTAAAAAGTTAACGGCTTCGAACTATATTCACACCCGGACCTGTCAGGATATCCTGGATACATATTCAAGCTATCCACCCCTCTGGCAACGATCCAAAAATGTCCAACGAGAAAACAGGAAAAATCATTTCTGATTTTCTTTTGAGCAGTAGTATCATTAGTGTCCCGTTAAAATTGGGACGAGTT
>HF988453.1 GCA_000431975.1 Prevotella sp. CAG:924
GGCATGGGGGGTAGAGAGTCTCCCGAGGAGTAAAGCGTTACCGTGTAGCCGTTCATTTATATGTCTTGCAGATCAGTCAATCGACAGAGATGACGGGGCATGGCCTGCCGTTGCCGCCTATCGGGCAACGGCACCACAACATTGATAGAAAGGGCCACGGACGGTGAAGACAGGGCTTCACCGCTGCCCCTGCGATGCTGAAGCTTATCTGATGCAAAGATAGTCAATAAGCGAATAAAGTGTATGCGACTTGCCCTATTTTTTTTAACCTCGATCCATTTGTCCGAACGGCGGACGCGGGCCGACGGGCCGGCATGGGGCTGCCCGGAAGGGGCATGGGGACTGAAATGAAAAGCCCGCCCTGCAGGAACGGCTGTCGCTGCAAGGCGGGTAGGGATTTGAACAATGCTATCTTGCGGGGGCTATGCCTCCGCGCGCAATCAGTCTACGGGGATGTCCTTGTTCACATTCTTGGAACCGATGACCGAATAGAAGAGCATGTAGGCGATGGCGATCAGCGGGATGATGTAAGAGAACATGTAGCCCATCGTGTCGGCGATGGCGTTCTGTACGAGCGGCAGGATGCCTCCACCCACAACCATCATCATGAAGATGCCGGAAGCGGCGGCAGTGTACTTGCCCAGGCCCTCGGTGGAGAGATTGAAGATGGAGCTCCACATCACGGAGGTGAACAGGCCGCAGCAGATCAGCAGGATGGCCGATACGGGGAGCTGGGTCATCTCAAAGGCGTTGCCGGTGAAGACGGGGATCGAGCCGGTGACCGTCTTGGGGATGAACATGGCGAGGACGATGAGGATGATGCCCATCGTGGTGGCGATGATCATGAGCTGACGGCTGGACACCTTGCCGCCGATGAATCCGCCGATGGTACGTCCGACGAGCATGAGCAGCCAATAGGTGCCTGCAGCGAAGCCTGCAATGGAGGTGGCGGTCATCGGGTCGAGGCCGGCGCCGGCGTCGCTGCTGTCGGCCAGGTAGAAGTTGAGCGTTCCGGGGATGCCCACCTCTACACCTACATAGACGAAGATGGCGATCACGCCGAGCACAAAGTGACGGAAGGCCCAGGGGCTGTGCTCATAGGTCGTGTTGGTGTCGTTGTGCTGAGGATCCTGAATGGCTACGAAGCTGAGGATGATGAAGGCGAAGAGGAAGATGCCCATGGCGAGATAGAGCACCACATTGACATCGGTGATGGCTGTGCGCGGGGTGATCTGTCCGATCATGGAGCCGACGAGCATAGGTGTCAGCGTGCCGAGCAGCGAGTTGAACGTGCCGCCGATGAGGTTGAGCTGGTTGCCCTTCTTGCCGCCGCCTCCGAGGAGGTTAAGCATGGGGTTGACGACGGTGTTGAGCATGCAGACGGAGATGCCGCTGACAAAAGCGCCGAGAAGATAGACATAGAAGTTGGCGGGGAGTGAGCCGAGGTGGCTTCCTACCAACACCTGACCGGAGAGGAACTGGATGAACACGCCGAAGAAGCCGAAGGCGATGGCGATGAGGGCAGTCTTCTTGTAACCGATCTTTGTAAGGAGACGTCCTGAAGGAATGCCCATGAAGAGATAGGCCAGGAAATTCATCATGTTGCCGAGCATGCCGAGCGTATTGCTGCCGGCCAGCTCAGGCTGGTTCTTCCAGATGACACCGATAGGGGCGGCCAGGTTAGTAACGAAGGCGATCATTCCGAAGAGGAAGATCATGGCGATGATCGCAATGGTGCGACCGTTCTGATTTGTAGTTGCCATAAGTGTTTTTTTGTTAGTTATTTACAGTGAGTTGATTAATTTCTGTCGGAGGGGGCTCCGCCGTCCGGGCGGATGCTCTGAGCCACCTATCATCATTTCAATGTCAGGTAAGTCGGTTCTACCTTAGATTGTTTGTTTAGGTAACTATTTATCATCCTGCGGCGCGCCGTGTGCGGTTGCCGCGCGGATGTTGCGGACAAGCCCCTCGTACTTGGCCCGCTTCACGGCGGAGCCCTTGAAGAGTGTCCGGTACTGTTCTACTGTGAGCTGCCGCCACTGCTCGTCGGTCATGGCCATCAGTCCCGGCTTAGGTTGGAACTCGGGAATGGTGGTGGGGACGGCGTGCCGGTTCATCGGACACACCTGCTGGCAGATGTCGCATCCGTAGATGCAGGTGCCCATACGGGCGGCAGCCTCGTCGCTGAGAGGGCCGCGGTGCTCGATGGTCTGATAGGACAGACACTTCTCCGCATCAAAATCTCCGGGATCGCCCGAGGCGGACAAGGCTCCCAGGGGACAGGCGTCGATGCAGCGGCGGCACGTGCCGCAATGATTCTCCATGGGACGGTCGTAGCGGTCGGCCTCCCCTGTCAACAGCAGCTCGCCGAGGAAGAACATCGTGCCCAGCGGGCGGCGCACCGTCGCGTCGGACGGCCCTGCGGTGTCTGCGTGTGCACAGACGATGAGCTGCCGGCTCTTGCCCTGCCATCCCAGACCGGCCTGTATGGCCCAGTAGCGTTCGAGGATAGGCGCCGTGTCGACGCAGACCCTGAAGTCGGTACCCGTCTGCCGGCACCCTATCTGTCGGGCGAGCTCGAAGAGCTTCTGCCTCACGACGTCGTGATAGTCCTGCCCGAGGGCGTAGGCCGCCAGATGGAAGCCGCCGGCCTGGCGGGAGGGGGCGTAGTTGAGGGCAACGGAGACGACGGACCTCGCTCCGGGCAACAGCTGACGGGGATCGAGGCGCTGGTCGAGGTAGCGCTCCATATAGTGCATCTCCGCCTGATGGCCCTTTGCTATCCACCTGCGGAAGGCAGCCTCCTCCCCGCCGCTCACACGGCAGGCGCGCGCGATGCCGCAGGCCGAGAAGCCCAGCGAGAGGGCCGCCGTCTTGATAAGGGAAGAGGAGTAGGGACCTGTCGTCCCACTTGTGTCTGTCATCTGTCAGTCGAAAGTCTTGAACTCATAGCCCTGGTCCCTGAGCCACTGCAGCGACTCGGGAAGGGCTGTCTTGAGCTTGTCGATACTCTTGAGCGAGTCGTGAAACGTGATGATAGACCCGTTGCGGGCGTAGCGTTTCACATTGGCCACCACATCCTCGGCGCTGAGCCACTTGGAATAATCGCGCGTGACGAGGTCCCACATGACGATGCGGTAGCGCCGCTGGAGCCACCAGTAGATGGTGTGGCGCATCCATCCGTGAGGGGGCCTGAAGAGATGGGCATGGATCAGGTCGTTGGCCTGCTGGGTGTCCATGACGTATGTGATCACCCAATGGCGGAACGAGCCGAGATGGTGGAACGTGTGGTTGCCCACCTGATGGCCCTCGCTGACGATCTGCCGATAGAGGTCGTGATAGCGGAGCACATTCTCGCCCACCATGAAGAACGTGGCCTTGGCATTGAAGCGTCTCAGCGTGTCGAGGATGAACGGGGTGGACTCCGGAATGGGGCCATCGTCGAAGGTGAGGTAGACCGCCTTCTCCTTCGGATTCATCCTCCACAGGGCGGAGGGATACAGCCATCGCAGCCATTTGGCCGGTTGCTCGATAATCATACCGAATGTCTGTTATAATAGTCCGCCGGCAAAGAGGAGCGGGCCGGCGCGTTTGCTGACGCCGGCCCCTCACACTTGTCTTATCGCGGGTGTGCTGATCACTGCCCGTCGTCGCCGATCGGCTGTCCGCCCTTGCCGATATAGGTGGAGTAGAGGCGGTCGATCATCGTACGGCGCTTAGCGTAGAGCTGCTTGTCGACGAGCTGGGTGATATCGTTGATCTGTGTCAGGATAGAGAGCTGGATCATGATGTCGCGCTGTGACATGGTGAACCAGTTGTCGTTGAGACCCAGATAGTACACTGCATACTGATAGGCATCCTTCCATACGGCATTGATGGTCTGCATGGCCTTGGCCTTCTGACCGAGGAGGGCATAGGCACGGGCGATCTCCGCGCCGCCGCTCATATAGTTCATGGGCACGTTATAGGTGGGCAGCACCTTCTCGGCCTTCTGCAGCACCTTCAGCGCCTTGGCCTTCTGGCCTTCCTCGATGAGATGGAGGGCGAGCTGTGAGAAGATGTGACGGTGCGTGTAGCACATGCGCAGCACGGTCTCGTCGATGTAGAGGCCCGGCTTCTCGAGCCCGCCGTACTTATAGCGGTACATGACGTTGCGGTAGGTCTTCTCAGTATCGAAGTTCTTGGCACCCGGCTGGTTGGTGAGGAACGGCGTGATGCGGTTGGCAAGACCCTCCTGGATGAAGTTGTCGCCAAGGTTCATGTAGTTCTCCGAGCCGACGGTGAGCGCCACATAGATAGGACGTGTCCAGTCGGCGTGCGCGATCATCTCGAGCATCATCAGGTCGCCCTTGTAGAGGGCGCGCTTGCCCTTGAGGGAGATGACCATCTTGTCGGGGATAGTGTCGCTGGCCATCATCATGCCCGACCGCTTGACGGCCTCCTTGTCGATCTTGACATAGAGCGTGTCGGTAGGAATGACGTGCATGTCGGCGTCCTTGGAGCGTACCCAGTAGCGCATGATGTTGGACACCTCGAAGGGATCGTCGCCGAAGGCCTTCCTGGCTGCTTCCGGGCTCTGCTTGTAGAAGTCGAGGATCTGCTGCTTCAGCTCGGGCTGCACCTCGACATACTCGTTGGTGCCCGTGCAATAGTCGAGACGGGGCCAGCTGATGGGCAGCGAGGGCGAGTTGTAGGCCGGACGCTTCATCTGGTCGATGTACCAGTCGGTCTGCAGATAGCTGAGGTTGCAGACGCGGGCGTCGGTGCGCACGCCCTCCACCTCCTGGTTGTACCACAGGGGGAAGGTGTCGTTGTCGCCATTGGTGAAGATGATCGGGTTGCCCTGATCCTGCAGCGTCATCAGATAGTTGGCGCCGAAGTCGCGGCAGGTGTAGCGGCCTGAGCGGTCGTGGTCGTCCCATGTCTGCGAAGCCATCTGGATAGGCACGAGGAGGCATACCAGCGAGGCGAGGGCCGTGACGGCCACGTTGTCGATATGGAACTTCTTCTTGAGGATGTCGATGATGGCGGCCACACCCATGCCACACCAGATGGCGAAGGCATAGAACGAGCCGGCGTAGGCATAGTCGCGCTCACGCGGCTGTACGGGGGTCTGGTTGAGATAGATGACGATGGCCAGTCCGGTCATGAAGAACAGGAAGAAGACCACCCAGAACTGGCGGATGCCGCGACGGCCGCGGAAGGCCTGCCAGAACAGTCCGATGAGTCCGAGAAGCAACGGCATGCAGTAGAAGACGTTGTGGCCCTTGTTGGCCTTCAGCGAATCGGGCAGCTTGGACTGGTCGCCCAGGCGCCAGTTGTCGAACCACTTGAAACCGGTGATCCAGTTGCCGTGCTCCAGTTCTCCATTGCCCTGGATGTCGTTCTGACGGCCGGCAAAGTTCCACATGAAGTAGCGCCAGTACATGAAGTTGCACTGATAGGAGAGGAAGAACTTGATGTTGTCGATCTGCGTCGGCATCTTCACGGAGATCATCTCTCCGCAACGGTCGTAGGGCACCTCCGTTCCGTCTACGCCGCCCATCCACGACTCATAGTCCTGCGTGTGGTTGCTGTCCCACATACGCGGGAAGAGCATGTTCTGTGCGTAGACATACTTATTGTGATGGGAGACGACGAAGTAGGAGTCTTTCTCATCCTTCGACGCCTTCTCCTTGCGGCTGTAGATCGGCGCGCCCTCGCTCATCTCGGGCACACAGACGTTGCCGTCGTTCTTCAGGGCCACCTGCGAGGTGTAGGCCTGGCCATAGAGCAAGGGATAGTCGCCATACTGCGAGCGGCTGAGGTAGGAGCCCAGCGTGAAGATGTCCTCCGGCGAGTTCTCGTCCATGGGAGGATTGGCAGTGGAGCGGATCACGATGAGCGCGTAGCTCGAATAGCCGATCATCAGCATGAGCATGCAGAGCAGGATGGTGTTCTTGACGCGTGAGGAGACGAGATATACCTTCTGCTTGTTGACAACCTTCTTATAGTTGAGCACGAACAGGAGGACGGCCAGGACGATGACGCCGGTGATGAAAGCCTGCCAGCCATAGCCGTAGAACGGCACGCCGAGCAGACCGAAGGCGAGACAGAACGCGATGTTCTCGCGCTTCACGCTCGTGTGCTGGTAGGTCTCGTAGATGGCCCACAGGACGGCTGCGACAAGGCAGATGATGTAGATGACCTCGCCCGTATTGAACGGCAGGCCCAGCGTATTGACGAAGAACAGCTCAAACCAGCCACCCACGGTGATGATGCCCTGGATGACGCCGTAGAGCACGGCTGCCACGACGACGAACGAGACGACGAGGGCAATGAGCGAGCCCTTCACCTCGATGTTGGGATAGCGGCGGTAGCAATATACCAGTACGATGGCAGGGATGCAGAGGAGGTTGAGCAGATGGACGCCGATGGACAGGCCCATGAGGAAGAAGATCAGCACGAGCCAACGGTCGGAGTGGGGCTCGTCGGCATGGTCCTCCCACTTGAGGATGAGCCAGAAGACGATGGCGGTGAACGCCGACGAATAGGCATACACCTCACCCTCGACGGCCGAGAACCAGAATGTGTCGGAGAACGTATAGATCAATGCGCCCACCATACCGCTGGCCTCGATGGCGATGAGCTTGCCCGTAGTGAGGGCGTCCCAGTCCTTGAGGATGAGCTTGCGCGTGAGGTGCGTGATGGTCCAGAAAAGGAACATGATGGTGGTTGCGGACAGCAACGCGCTCATGATGTTGACCATGCGCGCCACCTGCGAAGGATCGCTGGCGAACTGGCTGAAGAGGTTGGCGGTGAGCATGAAGAACGGTGCCCCGGGAGGGTGACCGATTTCCAATTTATACCCTGTGGTGATGAACTCCGGACAGTCCCAGAAGGAGGCTGTCGGCTCGATGGTGGAACAATACACGAAGGCGGCGATGACAAAAGCCAGGCAGCCAAGGATATTGTCCACTAATCTGTACTGTTTCATAACAATGCGTTATATATTATTGCGTTAAATCGTCTTATACCTTGCAAAGGTACGAAAAACCCTTAACGAAAGGCCAAAGAAACTGATTTTTTAATAATATTTTGTTTCAGATTCCTTGCAAAATGTCGTCATTTCCCCACGAAAGAAGAGAATGAAGGGAAAAGAGGGCAAAAAAAACAGGAACGCCTCCTGTCTACATGAGTGTCAGGTGGCGTTCCAGCTGATCGGCCGGCATGTCGCACGCGGCGTGGCAATGCACCTTGTGGTTGACGCACGTGAAATGCTTGGCGGTGTGGAGGATGGAGGCGATGTCGTGGGTGACGACGATGAGGGTGCAGCGGCTGTTGATCTTCTCCAGCATCTGATAGAGCTGCTCCTGGAACTGGCGGTCTATATAGGTGTTGGGCTCGTCGAGGATCAGCACCTCGGGGCGGCTCACCATGGCACGGGCCAGGAGGACACGCTGGAGCTGTCCGCCGCTGAGCTGTCCGATGGGCCGCTGCTCGAGCCCTGTCAGCTCCATCTCGCGGATGGTGTCGGCCACCTGCCGGCGCTGCGCGGCGGTGAAGGGCCTGAGGAACGGCTTCTGCGAGCTCAGGCCGGAGAGCACCACATCGTAGACGGAGATGGGGAAGCGGCGGTCGATGGCGTTGTACTGGGGGAGATAGCCCATGACGAGGCTGTCGGTGCGGCAGCCGTCGCGCATGAAGACGACCTCTCCCTTCGCAGGCTTCAGCAGTCCGAGGAGGATGCGCACGAGCGTGGTCTTGCCGCCTCCGTTGGGGCCGACGATGCCCATATAGTCGTGGTCCTCAATATGAACGGTGGCATGCTCGAAGACAACCTTCGAGCCGTAGCGGGCGGTGACATCGTTAAGCTGTATGTCGATCATTGCGGGTTGATTTATTGTAAACGGGGCGGGGCGTCAGCGCAGGCTCTTCGCGACAAGCATCATCTCCTTGGGCCAGTCGTAGCCTAAGGGCTGTATGAGGGTGGGGCGTAGCTGCAGGGCCTGCTCGACCACCTCATTGTTGCGGTTGGCCACCTCCTGCTGCACGAAGAATGTCCGTACGCGGGCGGCGCGTGCCTGCCGGATGACGGCGGCCATCGAAGAGGCGGTGGGCTCCTTGCCCTCCTCCTCGAGCACGAGCTGGCGGAGCCCGTATTCGCGGGCGAAATAGGTGAGGGCGGGGTGATAGATGAGGAAGGTGAGGGGTGAGGAGGCGGCCGTGCGCGGCCGTGCCTGCGCGAGCGTCGTCACGATGGTGGTGTCGAGACGGCGTGCCTTCGCGGTGAACGCCAGCAGACGGCGATGGAAATAGGCCGAGTCGGCGGGGAGCTCCTCCTTCAGCGCCTTATAGATGTTGCCTGCGATGAGGACGGCATTGCGGGTGCTCATCCACAGATGCGGGTCGGCCACTCCCTGCCTGTCGCTGACCGGCAATACGCCCCGGCTGGTGTCGACCAGGCGGAGGGAGGACGAGGGCGAGCCGACGGTGGCGGCGATGCGGCGTGTCCACGACTGCTCGAAGGGGGTGGTGCCGATGAGCAGATACATCCGTGAGTCGGCGATCTCCACCATCTGGCGTGCCGTCGGCTCGTAGCTCTCCGGGGAGGCGCCGCGCGGCACGAGGGTGACGACCTTCACCTTGTCGCCGGCGATCTGCTCGGTGAAGTAACGGTAGGGCTCGATGGAGACGACGACCGTGGGCACCTCTGCCGACGCACGGGCCTGCGGGGCCTCCGCGCCGGAACGGGTGCAGCCGGCGATGCCCGTCACGCCCGCCGCGAGCATGACATAGCGCAAGGCCTTGCCGATGGTCATGCTGACGATGGAGATGGGGAGGTTGGCACGCATGTAGCCGAGCAAGACCGTGATGGCCTCGCCGATGAGGGGGAGGAAGGCGAAGAAGCCCATCCAGGCGCCATGGCCGGCCATGAAACGCTCGGCACGGTCCATGTCCTTCTGTTTCACCCTGAGATACTTCTCAATCCAGTCGAGCCGGCCGAAATGTCCTATCCAATAATTGAACAGTCCGCCACCCACATTGCCGATGGTGGCATAGATGACGAGCGAGACAGGATGCAGGCCGGCGGCGAGCAGTCCGAGCATCACGGCCTCGCTGCTGAAAGGGAAGACGCTGCCGGCCAGGAAGGCGGACAACAGCATACCCCAATATCCGTAGTCGAGAAGAAACTGAGTGATTACCTCCATATACTTTTCAATAGATTACAAGCTGCCCCCTTACAGGCACTGTCACAGACATATATTATATAAGGTAAGGGCGGCGACGATGGCGAGGATGACGAAAAACGTGATGTTGGTCACCTTCGTATGCGTGAGGGCGAGGAAATGGCCGATGAGCGGCGCGGTCGTGGCGATGAGCAGGGCCATGAGGGGATCGGCCATCTTCGGAAAGACGATGATGGCGGCCATCAGCACCAGCTCAATGACGATGAAAGCCTCGTAGTACATACGGATGCGGATCTTGTCCTTATAGCTGTTGCGCAGGAAATGGACCATGCCCAGGATGCCGAGCAGGAACACGAAGCCGATGGTGACAAAATGATGGAGGTCGAGAAGCCCGAGGGCGAAGAGGGGCCCGACATTGAGGATGTCGGCGAAATGCTCTCCCAGCATCGTGATCTGTCCGGTGAGGAAATAGTAGCCGCCCAGGAACCAATAGGGCAGGACGAGCCCCAGGATAGAGGCGAAGAACGTGCGGCCGCTGAAAGCCAGGATGTTGGTGGCCATCAGTATCCAGAAGAGCGGCACCAGCCACAGCAGCTGCACCCAGAAGATGCTGCCGATGCCGAGCATGGCGTAGGCATAGAAGATCATCCCCATGGCCCTCTTATCCTGATAGGTCTGGAAGAGGAGGAGATAGAAGGTGGTGACAGCCAGGGCGGCCATGCCGGCGGACAGCTGCGGCCACAGATAGGCCGTCATTGTCATGAGCACGATGAAGGAGCAGGAGATCATGCGGCTGTAGATGCGGATAAGGGCATTGACATTGTTGAGCAACGCCATCATCAGCATGGCAAGGGCCGCCACACCCATCTGGAGCCACCACCCGCGGGTGATGACTCCTCCGACTAACCATATCAGAAGGCAGATCACCGCCGTCCACGGCAGCGTCGCCCTCGATTCTGCTATTCTGTTCTGTGCTCTCTTAATCATTATAAATCCTGTCCAATGTCGCGACGGAAGTATCTGCCTTCAAAGTTGATCTTCTGGGCCTCCGTCATGCTCTTATGCAGGGCCTCGGCCTTGTCCTTGCCATACGAGGAGACTGCGATGACGCGGCCGCCGTCGGTGACGAGCCGGCCATCCTTCAGCGCCGTGCCGGCATGGAAGACGATGGAACCGTCCACCTGGTCGGTGCCCGTGATGGCATAGCCCTTCTTGTAGGCCTGGGGATAGCCGCCGCTGACAAGCATCACGCACACGGCCGAACGGTCGTCGAACTCGATGGCGCGACGGTCGAGATCGCCGGCGGCGACACCCTCGAAGAGATCAACGATGTCGCTCTTCAGACGCAGCATGACGGTCTCGGTCTCGGGATCGCCCATGCGGCAGTTGTACTCGATCACCATGGGATCGCCGTTGACATTGATCAGGCCAAAGAAGATGAAGCCCTTGTAGTCGAGGCCCTCCTCGGCCAGGCCCTCCACCGTGGGACGGATGATGCGGTCCTCCACCTTCTGCATCCACTCCTTCGTGGCGAAGGGGACGGGAGAGACACTGCCCATGCCACCGGTGTTGAGACCCGTGTCGTGCTCGCCGATGCGCTTGTAGTCCTTGGCCTCGGGCAGGATCTTATAGTGCTTGCCGTCGGTGAGCACGAAGACGGAGCACTCGATGCCCTGCAGGAACTCCTCGATGACGACGCGGGCGGAGGCCTCGCCGAACATGCCGCCGAGCATCTCCTTCAGCTCCCGCTTCGCCTCGTCGAGCGTGGGCAGGATGAGCACACCCTTGCCGGCAGCCAGACCGTCGGCCTTCAGCACGTAGGGAGCCTTGAGCGTCTCGAGGAACTTCATGCCCTCCTCGACGGTGGTGCCGTTGAACGTCTCATAGGCGGCCGTGGGGATGCCATGGCGCTTCATGAAGCCTTTGGCAAAATCCTTACTGCCCTCGAGCTGCGCACCGGCAGCGGAAGGACCGATGACGGGTATAGAGGCCGTACGCCCGTCGGCCTTGAAAGCATCGCTGATGCCATGCACGAGAGGATCCTCAGGACCGACAACGACCATCCCGACGCCGTTGGCCACGGCGAAGTCCTTGATCTTGTCGAAGTCGTTCACACCAATAGCGACATTCTCGCCTACAGCCGCCGTGCCGGCGTTGCCGGGAGCGATGTAGAGCTTGTCACACTTAGGACTCTGGGCGATCTTCCAGGCGAGGGCGTGTTCGCGGCCGCCGCCTCCTAACAGTAAGATTTTCATAATAAGCTATATTTTATATATAAGGTTTCTACATAATATATGAACGGGACAGGGGCTACGGCCTGCTCAGCAGCCGGCCGCCATGACCCTTCTGATGGTCTGCTTGATCTCCTCGCGCTGCATCTTCGGGAAGTTGGCAATGCGCGTCTTGTGACTGCCCCCGGAGAGGGTGTAGACGCGGATGTTCCTCTTGCGCGACAGCAGCGGCATCCGCCTGACACCCACGGCGCTCCAGGGATCGATGTTGCCGTAGATGAAGATCATCGGCAGGTCGTTCTGACGGAGGAACCGCATCGTGCGCCGATAGAGGGCGTCGTCGAACTGTAGCGTGTCGTTGCCCTCGGGAAGCATCACGCGCTCCATATACCGCTTGGTGGTCTTCAGGGAGATCCACCGGCGGAAGGGCCGGAGGTCGTAGCTGTAATAGCCCAGCTCGGTGCATGCCTGCATGATGAACGGGCGGTTGGAGCACTCGAGGGAGAAATAGCCGGGATCGACATAGTCGATCAGGGTGTGGAGCACCGTCGAATCGTCGGCCAGCGGCGTGGGGAGGTCCAATACCGGCATGCCCCACTGCCAGAAGGCGAAGGCCAGCTCCAGCACACAATAGTCGTAGACCTCGTGCATGGGGATGCGGAAGGTGTAGCCGTGCGACCGGCAATAGTCCCCGAAGGCGGGCAGCAGCGCCTCGCGCCTCTGCAGGGCCACGATCTGGAACTTTCTCACCGCCTGTCGGATCTCGGGGCGCGACACCTCGTTCTGGATGAAGCCGACCAGGCGGCGGTCCTCGTCGCTCTTGCAGAGCGGGGCCACATAGGGAACGGTGAGGCGCACGTCGCCGGGGAACCACACACGGTAGGAGAGCGCCGTCTGCCCGCCCTTGCTGATGCCCGTCGCCGCCCAGTTGCCGGTGTAGAGCTGTCCGAGCGTCTCGCGGATATGGTGCAGGTCGTAGCAGGCGTTCTCCATCGTCAGATAACGCCACACCGTGGGATGGGGCGTCGACTCCTTGAAATAGCGGTACTGCACGGCGACGATGTTGGCACCCAGGATCTTCGCCACCTCGTCGGTGTAGTGCTCCTTGAGCGAGAAATCGCAGTCGTAGCCGTCGGTGACGAGCACCGTAGGACGGTTCCAGCCGACATGACAGACGACGATGCGCTGCTCGAACGTGCCGGCGTCATGATGCAGGGGATCCACCTCCTGGCGGATGCGCATGACGTACTTCTCGGGATACTCCGGGCTCACCAGCTCGCGGACACTGTCGACGCCGGGAAGGGCCTCGAAGCGGGCACGGACGGCCGGCGAACCGGCCCGGGAAGGGAGGGAGAGGAGGCTGAAGAGCAGCAGCACGGTGAGACCGGCACCTACTGATGCCAGACCGTGATCATTCAGAAGCCGCCTCATTTCAGATAGTCGTCGAAATAGCGGGAGATGCGCTCGTGCAGATGCACGGACTGATGGCCGCGCATGTTGTGGGGCTCACCCGGATAGACGAAGAAGTCGGGCTGCGTGCCTGCGCCGATGCAGGCCTTGAGGAACGTGAGCGCATGCTGGGGCACCACCGTGGCGTCGTTGTCGCCGATGATGATCTCCAGACGGCCCTTCAGATTCTTGGCCTTCGGCAGCAGTGAGCTGCCGGCATAGCCCTCGGGATTGCTCTGGGGCGTGTCCATATAACGCTCGCCGTACATCACCTCGTACCACTTCCAGTCAACGACGGGGCCGCCGGCCACGCCTACCTTGAACACGTCGGGATAGGTGAGCATGAGGTTGGTGGTCATGAAACCGCCGAAGCTCCAGCCGTGGACACCCAGACGCGAGGCGTCGACATAGGGGAGGGTCTTGAGGAACTTCACGCCCTCCATCTGGTCTTTCATCTCCTCAATGCCGAGATGACGGAAGGTGACCTGCTCGAATGCCTTGCCGCGGTTCTCGCTGCCGCGGTTGTCGACGATGAAGAGCAGATAGCCCTTCTGCGCCATGTAGGTCTCCCACGAACGGGAGCAATAGTGCCAGCGGGCATCGACGTTGTGGGCGTGGGGACCGCCATAGACATAGACGATGGTGGGATATTTCTTGGAAGGATCGAAACCGACGGGCATCACCATACGGTAGTAGAGATCGGTCACGCCGTCGGCTGCCTTGATCGTACCGCAGCGGTACTCGGGCACGCTGTATCCCTTCCAGGGATCGTCGGCCGTGAAATAAGGCGTGTGCCTGGCCGTGGCCACGTTGGTGATGCAGATCTTGCGGGGCACGTCGGGCTCCTGCCAGTTGTCGACGAGCCACAGACCGTCGGCGCTGAGCATGCCGTTGTGCCAGCCCGCTCCGTTGTCGTAGAGCGCGCGCTTACCGGTGTTCACATCCACTATCCAGAGATTGCGCTGGATGGGCGAGCACTCGTTGGAGGCATAGATGATGGCCTTGTGCTTGCTGTCGAAGCCCAGCATCTCCATCACCACCCACGGACCGCTGGTGATCTGACGCACGAGGGTGCCGTCCTTCTTATAGAGGTAGAGATGGTTGTAGCCGTCGCGCTGGCTTTGCATGACAAAGTAGTTGGGGTCCCAGGGGAGGAAGACGATGGGGTGGAGGGGCTCCACATATTTGGGATCGGTCTCCCGGTAGAGCTCGGCGATGCGCTCGCCTGTCTCGGCATTGTAGCTGACGAGCTGGCAGTCGTTCTGGTCGCGGTTGAGCTCGAAGAGATAGACGGTGCGGCCGTCGGGACTCCAGGCGGGGTTGGTGAAATAGCGGTCGGTGGGATCGCCGGCCTTGAGGTAGACCGTCTGTCCGGTCTTCACGTCGTAGACGCCTAGGGTCACCTTGTGCATCTTCTCACCGGCCATGGGATATTTGTCGGGGGCAGGGGTGGCGATGCGGCTCTGGCCCTCCTCCGGCTGCCAGTCGACCTCCGGGATGATCACCTGGGGATAGTCGCTGACCATGGACTGGTCCATGCGCGTGAAGAGCAGCTTCCCGCCGTCGGGGCTCCAGAATGTGCCCTTCGACCAGCCGAACTCGTCGCGGTGGACGCTCGTGCCGTAGAGGATCTCGCGCGAGGCATCGTTCGAGATCTGATGCTCCACGCCGTCGGCTGTACGGACGAAGAGATTGTAGTCCTTCACGTAAGCCACATTGCGCGACACGGCGTTCCAGTCGGCAAGTGTCTCTGCGGCAGCGTCCTGCTGCCATACGGTCTTGTGCTTCTTGAAGTCGACAAGATAGCGGCGTCCCTTGGCCATGACATACACCAGCGACTTGCCCGCATAGGGGAAAGAGACATAATAGAGGGAGTGGACCTTCGTCGACTCGTCCGTCTTCATCCACCGGTTGAGCTGGTCGAGGGTGAAGAGCGGCTGCTCCTTGCCCGTCGTCTTGTTGACAAGGCTGCACCGGTCGGCGTCGAGGCGGACCAGCTGCGAGCCCCACCATGTGGTATAGCGGTTCTTCGCCACCATGTTGTGGTAGTTCGTGCCGCCGAAGTTGAGATCCTCGAGGGTGAACTGTTTCTGGGCCATGGCAGGTGTCGTCATTGCTATACCTATTATTAATAATATCTTCTTGAAAGAAATCATCTTCTGCTTAATCTTATTAATCATCTTCGAATGTGCGGCTGCCTTTCTTGCCGCCCTTGTCGAAACGCCGGCGTCCGTAGTTGCCCTCGTTGGCGAAGCGGCGGTCGCCGTCCTTGCGTCCGTATGCGCCGGCACGGCGGTCGCCCTTTCCCTTGCCGGCCTCACGGCCCTTGTAGGGCTTGCGGTCACGATAGGAGCGGTCCTCGCGGTCGCGCCGGTTGTCCTTCTTCCGTCCCATGGACAGCTCGAGGTCGTGCTTATGGAAGGTGAAGGTGCGGATGTCGCCCTCCTCGTTGGAGGCCTCATCCTCGAGACGCTGCTTGAACTCGCGGTTCTTCTTGAAGCGGTGCTTCTGCGCCATCTCGCGCTTCTCCTCCTCGGTCTTCACGATGCCGCCCTCCTGGCGGAAGACGTTCATCTTGCCCTCGAACATGGCGTACTTGCGGAACTCGCACTCCAGGGATCCGTTGTAGACGGGGATCTTGATCGAAGGCTTCAGGCCGATCTGCTCGAAGCACTCCTCGCGGTAGCTGAGAATCCATGCGTCATTGCCGCCGAAGGCATGCTTCAGACGCTCGCCGATCATGCGGTAGGTGGCCAGCAGGTTGGGCGTGGAGATGCGCTCGCCATAGGGAGGATTCATCACGATGATGCTCTTCTCCGCGGGCTTCTGGAAGTCCTTGAAGTCCTGCTGCTCGACGGTGATGTCCTTCGACAGGCCGGCGGCCTTGATGTTCAGGCGCGCGGTGTTGACCGCCTTCATGTCTACGTCGTAGCCATAGATGTGGTGGGTGAACTCGCGCTCCTGCGAGTCGTCGTTATAGATGGAGTCGAAGAGCTCCTGATCGAAGTCGGGCCACTTCTCGAAGGCGAACTCCTTGCGGAAGACGCCCGGCGAGATGTTGCGGGCGATGAGGGCGGCCTCAATGAGGATCGTGCCCGATCCGCACATGGGATCGATGAAGTCGCAGTCGCCCTTCCAGCCGGTCATGAGGATCATGCCGGCGGCGAGCACCTCGTTGAGCGGCGCCTCGACAGTGTCCTGGCGGTAGCCGCGGCGGTGCAGGCTCTCGCCGCTCGAGTCGAGGCAGAGCGTGGCGTCGTACTCGGCGATATGGATATGCAGCCGGATGTCGGGATTGCTGATGGAAATGTTCGGACGCTCGCCGGTCTTCTCGCGGAACTGGTCGACGATGGCATCCTTCACCTTATAAGTGACAAAACGTGAGTTGCGGAACTCGTCAGAATAGACCACGGAGTCGACGGAGAAGGTCTTGCCCTTCTGGATATACTGACTCCAGTCTACTTTCTTCACTTCCTCATACACCTCTTCGGCAGAGCGGGCCTTGAAGTGCTTGATCGGTTTAAGAATACGGATAGCCGTGTGAAGTTGGAAATTGGCACGGTACATCATCTCCTTGTCTCCGGTGAACGATACCATGCGGCGGCCAATCTGTACATTGTTTGCACCCAGCTGGGTGAGCTCCTGTGCCAGGACGGGCTCCAGGCCCATAAACGTCTTGGCGATGAGTTCAAATTCCATTTCTTTATCTAAATTATTATATTCTGTGTTCTTATCCATCTTGCTGTTCCATCCAAGGGGCATGGAACCGTCCTTATTTTTGTTTGTTGTAGATATGCGTCTCCGGCGCCATGTCGTCCATCACCCATGTGTTGGCCCCTACGATGCAGCCGCGTCCGATGGTGATGCGTCCGAGCACCGTGGCATTGGCGTAGATCACCACATTGTCCTCGATGATCGGGTGGCGGGGGATGCCCTTGATGGGATTGCCGTTAGCGTCGAGGGGGAAGCTCTTGGCGCCGAGGGTGACACCCTGATAGAGCTTCACGTTGTCGCCGATGACACACGTAGCCCCGATGACGACGCCCGTGCCATGGTCGATGGTGAAGTAACGGCCGATCTCCGCTCCGGGATGGATGTCGATGCCCGTCTCCGAATGGGCCATCTCCGTCATCATCCGGGGAATGAGGGGTACGCCCATCTTAAAGAGCTCATGGGCAATGCGGAAAATCGTCAGGGTCTTGATAACAGGGTAGCACGAGAGTATCTCGGCAAAGCTCTCCGCCGCCGGATCGCCATTGTAGGCTGCCGTGACATCGGTGGCAAGGATCCTGCGCAGGTCGGGCAAGCGCCTGACAAGGCACGTGGCGATCTCCTCGGCATGCTCGCGCTGCCGCTCGCGGTTGCAGTCGCCCTCACAGCTGTCGCAATGGAAGCAGAGGCCGGCCAGCACCTGGTCGGCAAGCAGCTCATGCAGCCGTTCCACCTCCACTCCGATCTGATAGACGAGGGTAGAGACATGGATCTGCGACTTTCCAAAATAGCCGGGAAAGAGGATGGACCTGGAGAGCTGAATGATCTCCCGCAGCGTCTCGGTAGACGGCAGAGGATAGCCTTCGCGGTGCTGATGGAACAGCCCTTTGAGCGACTCCGGCCGCGACAACTCGGCCACGGTGTCGGCCAGCGCACACGTCTTAGTGGGGATACTCATAGTGGTGTATCAGAAATTTCTAGTCTGCAAAGTTACAAAAGAAAAATGGAAATGTGCAGAAAAACACGAGGTTTTTGTCGGGAAAGATAAAGATGGGAAACGTTAAATTTGAAGCAGAAAAACAGAATTATCTGTTAAAAACTTGGCGGGTTGTGTATTAATTATTAATTTTGCGCATACAAAAGCAATAATTCACCAAACATTTTGCCTATCGATAGATTTCTACTTCAGTAAAAACAGTAACACTTATGAAAAAACTCGTAGAGATGACCGACGAAGAGTTGGCCGTAAGCTACATGAATGGGAATAATCAGGCATTCGATTTATTGCTTTCGCGCAATCAGTCGAAGATATTCGCGTATATTCTTCTCGTCTTCCACAATGAGGACATTGCTAATGATATCTTCCAGAATATCTTCGTAAAAATCATTATCCGCCTCCAGCACCGCCAGTATTCTCCTACGGGCAAGTTCGCAGCGTGGTGCATGCGCATTGCCCACAATGAAATGATGGACTGGTTTCGCGGTCAGCGCACCAGCCGTCTGATCGATCCGCTGGACGACTGCAACATGAGCAAGGTGCTGTCGTCGTCCATGATCAGCTCGAGCCGTGAGAGTGAGGTGGTGAACTGTCAGGTGCTGTCCGATGTGAAGCGTCTGATGTACGCCCTCCCTGCGCCCCAGCGCGAGGTGGTGTATATGCGTTACTACCAGAACATGTCGTTCAAGGAGATCGCCGAGGCCACCGACGTGAGCATCAACACCGCTCTCGGCCGCATGCGCTATGCCATCATCAACATGAGACGGCTCGCACAGCAGCACGACGTGAGACTGGCGCTGGAATGACGGACGCGACAGGGAACGACGCCCTGCCGCTAAATGATGCTATTCTATCCCTTTCAGACCTTCGATTCTATTCCTTTCAGACCTTTGATGACAGCGAGCGGGTCACTGCTCTTGAAGATGTAGCTGCCGCTGACAAGAACGTCGACACCGGCAGCGACAAGACGGGGAGCCGTCTCCGCATTGACACCACCATCCACCTCTATGAGGGCATCGCTGCCTGACTGATCGATCAGCTGGCGGAGCTGGCCCACCTTACGGATGGTGTTCTCGATGAATTTCTGGCCGCCGAAGCCGGGATTGACGCTCATGAGCAGTACCAGATCGAGCTGATCGATGACATTCTCGAGCATGCAGACAGGCGTCGACGGATTGAGCGTGACACCCGCCTTCATGCCGGCGTCATGGATGGCACGTATCGTACGGTCGAGATGCGTGCATGCCTCATAGTGTACATTCATGATCGTCGCTCCGGCTGCACGGGTCTGTTCGATGTAGCGCTCCGGCTGCACGATCATCAGATGTACGTCGAGAGGCTTGCGGCAGATGGCATGGACGGCCCTGATCACAGGGAATCCGAAAGAGATATTGGGCACAAAGACCCCGTCCATCACATCCATGTGGAGCCAGTCCGCCTCACTCCGGTTGATCATGTCGATGTCACGATCCAGCCGCGTGAAGTCGGCCGCGAGAAGGGAAGGGGATACGAGGATATTTCTTGTCATCAATTCCAATATTCAATAGTTTGTTCTTTCTTTGCCACACGGTAGGTATGAGCGAACCGCTTGATCGCCTGCAGCGTCTGGTCGGAGGGACGCGCCTCATCAGGAGTAAAGATCATCATAGGCGTTTTAATTTTCTGTTACTGTAATTGAAACGCACCGGCAGATGCTTTATTATATAGAAACAGAAAATAAATTATATCAACGCCATAATCAGGTACCAGACGACGGGGACGAGCAGCGACGGGAGGAAATTGAGCGTCTTGCAGTCTTTCAGCTGGAGGAGCGCGAGGCCCGACGCGGTGATGAGCAGGCCTCCGATGATCAGCAGCTCGGCCATGAGGGCATTGCTGATGGCCGTGCTCGAGATCCTCGCTATCAGATAGAACATGCCCTGCCAGCAGAAGAGGACGGGCGCGGCAAGGATCATGCCGATGCCGTAGGTGGAGGCAAAGACCGTCGAGCTGACGAAGTCGAGCGTCGCATTGGTATATAGAAAGGTATTGTCGCCTTTCAGTGCACTGATCACCGGACCGAGCATCGACAGCGGACCGATGCAATAGAGCAGGATGGCCGTCGAGAGGCCCTCGCCCAGCCGGCTGCCGTTGCCCGACTGATCCTTCTTATGGCTGTGACGGTCGACGGCGCGCTTGAACCGTCCGTCGATGTCGAGCCATGTCCCCACGATGCCACCCAAGGCGATCGACACGATGAAGAGCACGGGATAGCGGCTCTCACCCAAATGGGTGAGGGTGGCGTTCAGGCCGATGGCCAGCGAGGCCAGGCCCAGGCCGGTGTAAAGGGTCTGCTTGTACTGCTCGCGGATGCCACGGTGGAGCAACGTGCCTACGATGGTACCCACGATGATGCAGCAGGTGTTGACAATCGTACCTACCATCAATCCTCAAAATGACGGAGACGGGCCAGGTACTTGCCCAGGATGTCAAACTCGATGTTCACCACTGAGCCGACCTTTATGTCGCAGAAGTTGGTGTGCTCGCGCGTGTAGGGGATGATGGCGACGGTGAAGGTGTCGTCGGTAGGACGGCAGACGGTCAGCGACACGCCGTTGACGGTCACCGAGCCCTTGTCGACCGTGAAATAGCCGCGGCGGGCCATCTCCTTGTCGGCCTTGTACTGGAAGGTGAAGTAGGTAGAGCCGTCGGCATCTTCCATGTTGACGCACGTGGCCGTCTCGTCGACATGACCCTGTACGATATGACCGTCGAGGTGTCCCTCGAGCTTCATCGACCGTTCGACGTTCACATGATCGCCCACGGACAGCTGTCCGAGGTTGGAGCGGTCGAGCGTTTCCTTCATCGCCGTCACGGTGTACTCGTCTCCCTGGATGTCGACAACTGTCAGGCAGACGCCGTTATGGGCGATGCTCTGGTCGATCTTCAGCTCCTGCGTGAAAGCGCAACGCAGCGTGAAGTCAATATTCTCCTGATATTTGCGGATGGCCGTCACGGTGGCCATTCCTTCTACGATTCCACTAAACATCTTATTTATTCCTTTATGATATGTCTTTAATTATAAGGTCATTAGAATCGGGTAGGAGGTAAATGCTAATCATAAAAGG
>HF988454.1 GCA_000431975.1 Prevotella sp. CAG:924
CGTTAGCTAATACTCATGCCGAGCATACCAAAAAGAGGACACACCTTTCGACATGTCCTCTCCACAACTATCTTGATTAAATTGTATATGCTTAGAGGCTGAACTTATAGCCCAGAGCAATCTGGAATACACTATTGCAGTTGTCACTACCGTCAAACACCTTCGTGACACCGAAGTTGTAACGGGCATCAAGCACGACATTGCTAAACTCATAGGAAAGGCCTACAGGAATAGAGAAATCAAAACTCTTCGTTCCATCAAAGTCGGTCTCTGCACTGGTGTCGCCCACCGATGCCTTTGCCGAACTGTTCACATTGAATCCCGGCTGGATACCCACCTTCACTGCCAGATTCTTTACTACATATACATTAGCAAGAATGGGGATATTGATATAGTCCAGCTTCATCGTGGCTGTCACACCATCATCAGATGACTTGCAGCCCTGCTGGGAATACAAGGCACCTCCAGAAATACTGAAAATATCAGAAACCTGATATTCGAGCTCAGCACCCGCAACCAGTCCGATTCTTGAATCTGCACCCTCTGACTTTGTCAAATTGGCAATATTCACACCTATTCTAGGCTGAACAGTCAAAGAACCCACAGCATGTTGTGCATACGTTGCTACTGACGAGAGCACCAATACTGCCATTAGAAAAATCTTTTTCATAACGATTATTTTTTTAATTAAACATCAACCCTGACCCATAGAGATCAGAGCAACTCTAAAATCTTCTATTTTCTTTCCAAAATCACAGAAGCTATTCGTATCCGCCTCATAGAGACACTCTGACTAGCACCTTATCAATGCCATCAAAGTATTCTGGGTACAAATATAGAACAAAATTGAATATTTGTAGATCTTTAGACCCTGATTTTTCCGAAGCAGTACAGAATTTAACATTATTTTGGCACAATCACTTTAAAACATCCAAAACGGGAAGTAATCTTTCATCATTCACGAAGTTCACATATAGATTGCAATATCGCCTTTGCTTCCGGTGACACATTTTTTCCTCTTAGGCTTATAGTCTTAACTCCATCGGTTCTTCTTCTTTCATTCTCTCACCATTACCGGAAACGGGCTACTGACAACGATCCAGATGGAAAAAACGGGCTTGACCCGTTAGTCTTTCATATAGTCCTTCGTCAGCATGTCATAATACAATGCCTCAAGCTCTTGCAGCTTAAGACGTTCCACACTATGCTCTATTTTCCTAATAAGCTCATCGCGACGCTGCTCATCGTCGCCATAGCCGAATGTCGTGAATGTTCTGCTCATGTTTATACTGGTTTTGAACACAAAGTTACAAAACAAAGTTAAAACTCAAAAGAATTCGCAACAAAAAGTTGCCCGTTTAATAGTTATTTTATACCTTTGTACGCTATTTGGGTGAATTGCGCCCAATCGGCATCCGTTAAGGGCAAAAGATTAAGGTATTAGGAAAAACAAATAGAGGTTTACACACATGCGTCAATTAAAGATTCAGAAAAGTATTACAAACCGTTCCAGCGAAGCTCTCGACAAATATCTGGTAGAGATCGGCCGTGTTCCTATGATTTCCGTAGACGAGGAGATCGAACTGGCTCAGAAGATTCGCAAAGGCGGAAAGGAAGGTGAACGGGCTAAAGAGAAGTTAGTGATGGCCAATCTCCGTTTCGTCGTCTCTGTAGCTAAGCAATATCAGCATCAGGGTCTGAGTCTTACCGACCTTATTGACGAAGGTAACATCGGACTGGTGAAAGCCGCAGAAAAATTCGATGAGACCCGTGGCTTCAAATTCATCTCCTACGCCGTTTGGTGGATTCGCCAGAGCATTCTGCAGGCCATCGCCGAGCAGAGCCGTATCGTCCGGTTGCCGCTCAATCAGGTGGGTGCCCTCTCAAAAATCAACTCAGAGATTTCCAAGTTTGAGCAGAAGAACCAGCGCCGTCCTTCCGTGTCTGAGCTGGCCAAGCTCACAGATATGGATGAGTCGAAGCTCGACCAGACCATCAAGGCCGACAACCACCACATGAGTATTGACGCCCCGTTCCAGGAGGATGAGGAGAACTCTATGGCCGATGTGTTGTCTTCGGGCGAAGACAGCCGCGCCGACAAGCAGGTAGACTACGAGTCGATGTCACAGGAGCTCCAGACCGTACTTCGCAATGTGCTGAAGGACCGTGAGATCCAGATCGTCACCCAGTGCTTCGGCATCGGTTGCCACGAGAAAGGACTGGAGGAGATCGGCGACCAGCTGGGGCTCACCCGCGAGCGTGTACGCCAGATCCGCGAGAAGTCGATCGTCAAGCTGCGCGAAAGCGGCTACGCTAAACTGCTCATCAAATATCTGGGATAAGCGAACAGGCCCGGCAATGGGCATCGCAGCGTAATCATGGGTCTGCGACACACAAGACGTGTCCGGCCCACCATCTACAAAAGACTGAACAAGAATAGGATTGACCCCGAGAAGGTCACCAAAAACAGAAGGTGGTCCGCCAGAACGGTGACCACCTTTTTTTAATATACTAGCAATGACTGAAGAAGCTATACAGATCAAAGGAGCACGGGTAAACAACCTGAAAAATGTCTCGCTCGACATCCCCCGCAACAAGTTCATCGTTGTCGCCGGCGTCTCAGGATCGGGCAAGTCGTCGCTGGCCTTCGACACCCTTTACGCCGAGGGACAGCGCCGCTATGTGGAGAGCCTGTCGAGCTATGCCCGTCAGTTCCTCGGCCGTATGAGTAAACCTGAGTGTGACTACATCAAGGGCCTTCCGCCAGCTATCGCCATCGAGCAAAAAGTGATCGCACGCAATCCGCGTTCCACCGTAGGCACATCGACAGAGATCTACGAATACCTGCGTCTGCTCTTTGCACGCATCGGCCGCACCTACTCCCCCATCTCAGGCCAGGAAGTGAAGAAACACTCCACCGAGGACATCGTAGCCACCGTCGCCACCCTAGGAGAGGGCACACGGTTCATGGTCCTCGCCCCGCTCCACGTCGTCGAAGGGCGAAGCATCTCCCGTCAACTGGAAATGTATCTGCAGGAAGGCTATACGCGCGTGATGATCAAGAATGATGTGACACGCATCGAGGATCTCCTGCCACCGTCAGAGCCTGCCGCCACGACAAAAGGTAAAGCAGGAGCAAAAGCTGCCGCAGCCCATCCTGAGAATGAGGAGCTCAACCGGATGGATCCGAAAGACATCTATCTCATTATCGACCGTCTGAGCGTCTCTAGCGAGAAGGATGCCATCTCCCGCCTGACCGACTCTTGCGAGACAGCCTTCTATGAGGGTGACGGCGCCTGCCGCATCGTCGTCGTTCCGTCTAATATGGTGTTCGACTTCTCGTCACGCTTCGAGGCCGACGGCATGACCTTTGAAGAGCCCAACGACAACATGTTCTCTTTCAACTCTCCCGTCGGTGCCTGCCCCTCCTGCGACGGCTTCGGCTCGGTCATCGGCATCGATGAGAAGCTTGTCATCCCCAACTCTACACTCTCTGTCCATGAAGGCTGCGTGCAGTGCTGGCACGGAGAGAAGATGAAGATGTGGCAGGACGAGTTCTGCCGCCGTGCGGCAGTCGATAATTTCCCCATCTTCAAGCCCTACTTCGAACTGACACGCAAGGAGAAGGACATGCTCTGGCACGGACTGCCCAGCGACCGCAAGCACTCCAATCCCGTCTGCATCGACAGTTTCTTCCAGATGGTCAAGGACAACCAGTATAAGATCCAGTACCGTGTGATGATGAGCCGCTACCGTGGCCGCACCATCTGCCCCGACTGCCATGGCACACGCCTGAAGAAAGAGGCTACCTGGGTGAAGATCGGAGGCATGAGCATTGTCGATCTCGTCGAGATGCCTGTCTATCAGCTCAAGGAGTGGTTTGCCCGGCTGCAGCTCGACGAGCACGATGCCGACGTGGCACGCCGCCTGCTCATGGAGATACGCTCACGGCTCAACTTCCTCTGTGAGGTAGGACTGGGCTATCTTAAGCTCAACCGTCAGAGCAACACACTCTCCGGCGGTGAGAGCCAGCGCATCAATCTGTCGACCTCCCTCGGCTCGTCACTCGTCGGCTCGCTCTACATCCTCGACGAGCCGAGCATCGGACTGCACAGCCGCGACACCGACCGCCTGATCCATGTGCTGCGCGACCTCCAGTCGCTGGGCAACACCGTCCTCGTCGTTGAGCACGACGAAGAGATCATGCGGGCTGCCGACTGGCTCATCGATGTCGGACCCGATGCCGGCGAGCTGGGAGGCGAGATCGTCTACCAGGGTCCTGTGCCCCAATCGCTCCGTCTCACAGAGAAAGAGGCTGAGAGCATCGAGAAAGGACTCGACTCCGGCACCGCCGAGCACCGTAAAGACTTGCTCAAGGCAGAGGCCGACGACCTCATCGCCAAGTATCCCCGTTCCTATACCGTCAAGTATCTCACCGGTGAGGAGCAGATCGCCGTACCGGCATCGCGCCGCGCATGGAAGCAGTCGATCCTGCTCAAGGGATGCCGTATGAACAATCTCTGCGGTCTCGACGTGGAGATACCGCTCCATGTGATGACCGTTGTCACGGGTGTCTCCGGATCGGGCAAGTCGAGCCTCATCAAGGGCATCCTCTACCCTGCCCTCAAGCGCCGCCTCGACGAGGTGAGCGATGCGCCGGGCGAGTTCCTCGCCCTGGAGGGTGATGTGGATGACATCCGCCACGTAGAGTTTGTCGACCAGAATCCGATCGGCAAATCGACGCGCTCCAACCCCGCCACCTACATGAAGGCATACGACGCTATCCGACAACTCTTCTCCGAGCAGCCTCTGGCTAAGCAGGAAGGCTTCGGACCACAGTATTTCTCCTTCAACACCGAGGGAGGACGCTGCGAGGAATGCAAGGGTGCAGGCGTCATCACCGTGGAGATGCAGTTCATGAGCGACCTCGTGCTCACCTGCGACGCCTGCCATGGCAAGCGCTTCAAACGTGAGATCCTCGATGTGACCTATAAAGGCAAGAATATCGATGACATCCTCGACATGACGGTCTCCGAGGCCATCGCCTTCTTCAAAGAGAACAATCAGAAGACCATCGTCAGCCGTCTCCAGCCGTTGGAGGATGTCGGACTGGGATATATCCGCCTGGGACAGAACTCCTCAACGCTGTCGGGCGGTGAGAATCAGCGTGTCAAACTCGCCTACTTCATCGGTCAGGAGAAGCAGGAGCCATCGCTCTTCATCTTCGACGAGCCGACAACGGGTCTGCACTTCCACGACATCTCACGTCTGCTCCGTGCCTTCGACGCCCTCATCGCACGCGGACATTCCGTGTTGATCATCGAGCACAACATGGACATCATCAAGTCGGCCGACTGGGTGATCGACCTCGGTCCCGAAGGTGGCGACCGGGGTGGCAGATTGGTATGCGCCGGACGCCCGGAAGACATCGCCGCCTGCACGAAGAGTTACACCGGACAATATCTCAAACCCTATCTCTAATGCTGTCGATCCTTCTTCCTACCTACAATGACCGCTGCGACGGTCTTGTGCGTACCCTGGCGGCCCAGTGCACCTCGGCCGACGGCCTCGCCTACGAGATCCTCGTAGGCGATGACGGCTCCACCGACCAAGAGGTCGTTGCCTCCAACCGCGTCATCAACACGATACCCGGAGCACGATTCATCGAACGCGGTGTGAACGTAGGGCGTGCGGCGATACGCAACTGGCTTGCCCGCGAAGCACAGGGCGACTGGCTGCTCTTCATCGATTCCGACATGAGGATCAGTACAGATGACTATATAATAAGGTATAGGGATGCCGCCCGACAGTGGCCCCGCTCTGTGATCTACGGCAGCTACACGCTGGCCGAGGATCTGGAGCACGGACTGCGCTACCGCTACGAGGCAGCCGCACAGAACGGTGCCGTCCGGCATTTTTGTTCTTCCAATTTCATGATCCGCCGCGACCTCTTCCTCGCCCACCCGTTTGACGAGACGTGGAAGGAGTACGGCTATGAGGATGTGCTTTTCTGTAAGAATATGGAGACCGCCGGCATCCCTGTTGTCCATGGCGGGGCCCCTGTAGTGTTTACCCATTGGGAGGGTAATGCTTCCTTCATGAACAAGACCGAGGAAGCATTACGCGTATTATGGCGCCATCGCGACAGATTGCGTGGCTATTCGCGACTGCTCGAGCTGGCTCTCACCATCCGACAAAGGCATCTGACCTTCCCGTTCCTCGTCTTCTACAAGATATTCGGCCATACGCTCCGGCAACGGCTCGCCAACGGACGGCCGTCGGTCAAATGGTTTCAGTTCTATCGTCTCTTATATCTATTGGGGGCGTAAGGGGCTTGTCAGCCTTACTTTCCATTTTCCTCTCTCACGGACAACAGGGATCACATAATCCAGTTGGTCGACAAGATGGCCGACATGTCCGATCGTGTCCATCATCAGCACATCACGCACCGTGACAGCCACTGTCGCCGACGAGCCGTCCTCGCCATAGTCGACAGACCCGATCTCTACCGTTGCTCCTGTCTCCCGGGCCCGCAGCGTGTCGACATCCATCTCGTTCACCTGCGAGGACAGATAGCGCAACCACACCTGTGAGGAATCGGTGACATACGCCCGGCAATGGGGAAACTGCCAGTTGAAATAGGCTGTGGCAAAAGTATCGACCTGCTTCTCCAGTTCTTCATCCTCATCGTGGCCACAGCCGGCTAAGACCGCCACGATGATACACAGAAAAATATAAAAGAAACTTTTGTTCTTCATCTTATTATGACCCTAGAAGGAGTTAAAGGCAGCATTTTAAATCAATATCGCAACAAAGTTACACAAATAATTGCACAAGAGGTGCAGGATTAATCTTTTTTGCATCTGGGAAAAAGTTTTTTCTGCCCGAAAAGATGTAATTTTGTAAGAAAAACGAAATACATGCTTCATTATATATCCTTCGGTAGTGGCAGCAGCGGCAACTGCTCGATGCTCTACACCGAGACAGACTGCTTACTGCTCGATGCCGGTGTGGGCATCCGGATGCTTAAGAAAGATTTTAAGAACTACGGGCTGAATCCCCTTCAGATTCATAATATCCTTATCACGCACGATCACAGCGACCATATCCGTTGCGTGGGTGGTCTCAGCCACAACTACAATCTGCCGGTCTATGCGGCCGAGTTGGTGCATAAGGGTATCAGGAAGAGCTGGTGTGTGAGAAGTAAGATCGATCCTTCCCTTGTCCACGTCGTAGAGAAAGACCAGCCGTTCCAGCTCGGCGAGTTCACCGTCACAGCCTTTGAGGTACCCCACGACGCCTCGGACAATGTGGGCTACTGCATCGAGCATCAGGGCATCACCTTCGTACTGATGACCGATGTGGGACATCTGACCGACAATATCAAGTCGTATATCGCCCGCGCCAACTACCTTGTCATCGAAGCCGACTATGAGAAGGAACAGCTCCTCACCGGACATTATCCACAGATACTGAAAGACCGTATCCTTTCTCCTACCGGCCACATGAGCAACGAGGAGTGTGCCATCGCCATCGCGGAGAATGCCACTCCTGCCTTGAAGCATGTGTGGCTCTGCCATCTCAGCGATGAGAACAACCATCCCGTCCTTGCTGAGAAGACGGTAAAGCACATCTTGGAAAACTACGGACTGAAGGCCGGCTCCGACTTCCAACTCGATATTCTAAAACGTAATACCCCCTGCGGAATATTCGATCTGATATAAACATCCCTGTTGATAATACCTTCAAATCGAGTAGGAGGAAAACGAAGT
>HF988455.1 GCA_000431975.1 Prevotella sp. CAG:924
CCGGCGTCCACCCCTGCCGGTCGGCGGCAGAATATTCGAAGTCGCGGTTCTGCACCAGCTCGGCATAGAGTCCGCCGTCGGCGGCATAGCTGATGTCTTCGAAGAAGGCGCCGACGAGATGGTCGCTGATGCCCTTCTTCTTGGCGGGGTCGACGGTGAGCGTGGCCTCAAGGGTGGCGGGCAGGGAGGCGAAGCGTTGGGGATCGTCCTTCATGCGTTCGGCGGAGAGGCGGGCATCGTGGGCGAGGGCGTCGAAATGGGCGAAGAGATAGTCGAGCTGCAGCTTGGGCACCTCGAAGAGATTGCCGTCGCAGAGACGTCCGTTGATGGTGGCGGTGTCGCGCACCCAGATGATGTCGTCGATGGTGCTGGGGACGGAGTCTTCCTTGAAATGGCGGAAGTCCTTGGAGGCGGACACATAATGGCGCCGGCCGTCCTTCGACTTGAAATAGATGTCGAACGTGTTGTTGTCCATCTGGAACATGACGGGCTTGAGGACTCCTTTCTCCATCATGCGCGGATAGTCCTGTGGCCGCCAGGTGACGAGATCCTCACTGTAGGAGGCGGCGAAGCAGGGGGCATAGTCGTTGACCTGGAAGAGCAGCCGCCAGGTGCCGTCGGCGGCATGGAGCACGAAGGGATGATACATGAGCTTGTCCTTGCCCCACTGACCGTAGTCGGAGCTGCAGAGCTGGCCGATGTCCTGCCATTTCTCACCGTCGGTGACATAGGCCACATGCAGGCCGTCGCTCGGGCCGGGTGAGTAGAGGAAGATCTGGCAGGTGGTATCCCTGCCTACGACGGCGTAGGAGGGAAGAGCACGTTGGGCAGACACCGTGACGGAGGTGCCGAGTGCCAACAGTAGTCCGAAAAGATGTTTCATAATCGAGTAGATATTGTGTTTCAAGGCAAAGTTAGGAAAAAATAGACGAAAACGGGCCGGATAGACGGATAAAGTTACGTATCCGGTGGTGTTTCTGTCTCCGGCGGCGGGTGTGAGGGCGGGCAGGCCGATAAAACCGGCGGTCAGCGGAAAGGACCGTAGAGCCGACGGGAGACTTGTGACGGCAGAAGGAACGGGGACGCAGAGAAGCAGACATGTGCCGGGACCTGCCGGTCCGGGACGCTGTATGCGCCGCGCGCCTCCCGCCTTTCCTGTGCGGAGCTGGGGCTGACATAAACGAAAAAACCGAAGCAGAACTGTGGCTCTGCTCCGGTCTCTTTATTATTTAATGGAAAAGGATTTTGTTTACTTCGTAGGAATGTTGCACTTCTTCAGGATGTCCTTGGGCACAGCATTCTTGTTGACCATGAAGTCCATGGTGTTGGCAGCGATGAAGTTCTTGGTCATGTACCAGATGCCCTTGTAGGCACCGGCCTCACCCCATGAGTTCTTCACCATGTAGTACTCCTTGCCGTTCTGGTCTTTTGCGATACCGAAGATCAGCATGCCGTGGTCGTCGGTGAGCTCCCAGTTGTCGAAGCGCTCCTGACGCTGCTTCTGGGTGGGAGTGATCTCAGGTACATTCACGCCGAGAGAGTCAACGATGTTCTTCTTCTCGGTCTTGGTGAGCTTGAGCCAGCGTGCCATGTCGCTGTGGTCGAGGCTCTGGATCTTCTTCGTGTCGTACATATAAGCCAGACCGTCGCGGGTGAAACCATCCTCCGATACATCACCGCCCCATGCTACAGTGTATCCGTTCATGATGGCATTGTCGATAATGCGCATCATATCGTCAAGAGGAACATTGTGGGAGTTGGGGTTGCGCCAGTTGTCCTGCACCTCCACGGGGAAGGCTGTCCAGAAAGGATGATGGGTGTATGAGGTGAAGGTGACGTAGTTGTTCCAGTCCAGACCGAGGCTGGCAGCGAACGACTGCGGCGTGTACTGCTTGCCCTCATAGGTGAACGTGGTGGGGCACTTGCCGAGGTAGGCGTCGAGGATGCCCTGCAGACCGTTCTTCCATGCGGGAGAGAGCTTGTCGTTCTTGCTCTTGGCAACGCTCTCCACATAGGGAGTGAGCACGCCGAAGAACTCCTTGAAGTTGTTGAGTGAGTCGCCATAGAGACTGCCGGGGAAAGGCATGGCGTCCTCGGGGCAGATGCCGTAGTGCTGGATGCAATACAGAGGATCGTAGCAGCTGCCACCCTCAGAGAACTGGCAATCGCCGTGGAGACGTACCACCTGTACGGCACGGTCGAAATAGGTCTTGTTGGCTACGAAGCTCTCGCAGAGATCGTAGGTCTTGCCAGTAGCCTTGAGGATCTCGGCCTCAAAGTAGCTCAGCGTACTGTAATCCCAGCAGGTACCCGAACGGTTCTGGTCCTTGATGCTGGTGATGGGATTCTCCTTCACAACGGTGAACACCGGTTTGTTGGGGTTCTCTTTCTTGTCAGCTGCATTGGCGTTGAGGGCAAGCACTGCCATCATAGCCATTACGATGATTTTTCTCATGTCTTGGTATTTGGATGAAAGTTTGATTGATAATTCTTTTTATTGTCTGGCCGCCATGAACGCTTCCACGTCCTCGGGACGGTAGGGGATGCGGTCCTTGCCGATGAAGCGGCAGCCGTCCTTCGTGATCAGCAGGTCGTCCTCGATGCGGATGCCGCCGAAGTCCTTATAGGTCTCGAGCTTGTCGTAGTTGATGAAGTCCTTGTAGAGCCCCTTGGCCTTCCACTCGTCAATGAGCTGGGGGATGAAGTAGATGCCCGGCTCATCGGTCACGACGAAGCCTTCTTGCAGACGGCGGCCCATGCGCAGGCAGTTGGTGCCGAACTGTTCGAGGTTGGGACGCACCTCATCGTCGAAGCCGACGTTGATCTGGTCGAAGCTCTCCATGTCGTGAACGTCCATGCCCATCATGTGGCCGAGGCCGTGCATGAGGAACATGGCGTGGGCTCCTTCCCTGACGGCATCCTCAGTATCGCCCTTCATCAGGCCGAGCTCTTTCAGACGGTCGGTGATCAGACGGCACACACCGAAATGCACATCCCACCACTTCACGCCGGGCTTTGCCACCTTCAAGGCATAGTCGTGGGCGTCGCAGACGATGGAATAGATCTCCAGCTGGCGCTGGGTGAACTTGCCGCTGACAGGCGTGGTACGCGTGTTGTCGGAGCAATAGCCCTCCATCGTCTCGGCTCCGGCATCGCACAGCATCAGGCGGCCGGCCTCAAGGGGCTGGGCCGAGGGTGCGCCATGCATGATCTCACCGTGCTGGGAGAGGATGGTAGGGAAGCTGACCATAGAACCGAGACCGTTGGCAATGCCGTCGAGGCGGCCGGCCAGCTCCTTCTCTATGACACCGGGCTTGCAGCCGGCCATGGCGGTGGTGTGCATCTTGTAGCCGATGACTGCGGCACGCTCGAGCTCTTCGATCTCCTCGGCTGTCTTGGTCGAACGCATCTTCACCACTGCCTGGATGAGGGGCATGGAAGCGGCTTCCTTCTGCTGGTTGGGATGGATGCCCAACAGATCGAAGATCAGCAGCTTGATGTCGTAGCGGTAGGGAGGCAGGAAATGGACCGTGCGCTTCTGGCGCAGGGCGTCGTTGGTGATGGTGCGCAGCGAGCTCATCGGGGCAGAGTTGTCTACGCCAACCTGCTTGGCCATGTCGTGCACACTGTCGACGGCTCCATACCATACAATGTCATCGATGGCGATGTCGTCACCGATGAGGGTCTCAATGTCGTTGTCGATGTCGATGACACCTACCAGTCCGTCACGGTTCTGACCGAAATAATAACGGAAGGTGGAGTCCTGACGGAAGGGGTGATAGCCGTTGTTGGGGAAATTGGCGGGTGACTCGTTGTTACCAAAAAGGATGATAATGCCACTCTTAACCAGCTTCTTCAGCTCGGCTCTTCGAGAAATATATGTCTGTTTACTGAACATTTTTATAGTTTTCAACCTAAAACCGTTGCAAAGTTAGTGATTTTGCTGCTAATTACGCGCATTTTCTTTCACTTTTTGCGCAATTTAATCCTGTTGATGAGCAAATTAATATCGATAGAGCGTATCCGGCTGCATGAGCTTGCCTTCGGGGTCGAGGACATTCATGCGCAGCATGCCGCCGTTGTGGTCGAAATAACGCACCTCGATGCGGTGGAGTCCCTTGGCGAGGGCCTGCTGGGCAGTGCGCTCGGTAGGCGACTGCTCGTAGTTGCCGTTGACAACCATCCGGCCGTCGATCTTCAGCCAGGAGCCGTCGTCGCTCTTCAGTCCGAAGGTGTAGATGCCGTCGGCCGGGATGTCGATGTAGCCGGTGATGATCAGTCCGATGTCGCCTTTCACGCCGTCGGGGATCTCTACCGTCGGTGTGGTGTAGGTGGCGTTGACGGGTGCGGCGTCGATCTTCGCGCAGTCGACACCGGCGAAGTCATGCCATACGGTCTGCAGGCCGGGCTTGAGCGACGGGGCGCACGCCTTGGCACACTTGCCGCCGGCCTTATGGCCGTTCTTGCAGGCTGTCGAGTCGCAGGGCATGACGGCCGGCATCAGTGCCTGCTTGACAAAGTCGGCCTTGGCCATCTCGTCGGCCCTGCCGTCGGCGTTGAAGGTGCGGAGGATGAAGTGGGTCGTCTCCGTGACGGTGATAGGACCGTCGTAGCGGGGCGACTGCGTGGTGGGGAACGTGCCGTCGGTGGTGTAGCGGACGACGGCCGACGGATCCTCGCAGTTGACGGTGAGGGTGCCCTTGTCGGTGAAGGCGTTCACATTGTAGAAGCCGGTCAGGGAGGGGATGTGGTAGGGCACGCCGAGCTGATGGAGCAGGGTGAGCTGTGAGTTGAGCTTGCCGTAGAAGGCCTGGTAGTCCTTCTCACCGGGCTGGGTCCATGCCAGCTCGGCGGCAGCGAGCATATTGGGATAGAGCAGGTAGAGGGCACGCGCCAGCGTGGGGATGTGCTCGCCCCACAGGTTGGCCTGGATGCCGAGGATGTGCTGCTGCTGGGCGGCAGACAGCGAGGAATCGACGGGCTCGTAGTTGTAGATGTCGCTCAGCTTGCCGAGGTTGCTCGTGTCGGAGAAATAGAGGGGCGTTCCGGGAGTCATGATCACGTCGTTGCCATGGGCTGTCGCCTCGGCTACGGCCATGGGAGCCCATGTGCGCCACCACATCACGGTGCTCGTCTGTGACAGACCGCCCTCGATGATCTCATCCCAACCGATCATCTTCTTGCCGTGGGCATTGATATATTTCTCCATCTCGTGGATAAACCACGACTGCAGCTCTTCCTCATTCTTCAGAGAGTTGTCGGCGATGCGCTTCTGGCAGTCGGGACATTTCTTCCAGTTGTCCTTGGCCACCTCGTCGCCACCGATGTGCACATATCCATAGGGGAAGAGGGGGAACACTTCTTTCCACACGTTGCGGCAGAACTCCAGCGTCGTCTCCTTGCCGGGACAGAGGGGAGAGGAGAACACCTTGCCCCATCCGATCTCGGGGAAGCAGGAGATGCCGGGCACCGCCTCGATGGCGGCGAGCTCATGGCCGGGCATGTCGATCTCGGGAACGACCTCCACACCGCAGCGCTTGGCGAACGCCACGACCTCCTTGATGTCCTTCTGGGTATAGAAGCCTCCGTAGAGGGTGTCGGTGCCTTCGATCTTCAGCTTGGAGGCAGGGATGAGCAGGTCGGGATTGTCCTGCAGACGGGCCTGACGCATGCAGGTGGAGTCCTGATAGTTGAAATGGCGCCAGGCACTCTTCGCCGTCAGCTCGGGATATCTCTTGATCTCGATGCGCCAGCCCTGGTCGTCGGTGAGGTGCCAGTGGAACCGGTTCATCTTATAGAGGGAGGCCAGACGGATAATTTCCTCTACCTCCTCCTTGGTGTAGAAATGGCGGGAGCAGTCGAGGTGGAATCCGCGCCAGGCGAAGCGGGGAGCGTCGGTGATCTCCACACAGTCGATTTTGCCGCCCTGCATCAGCTGTACGAGGGAGGCCAGACCGTTGACCAGCGAGGGATAGTCGGTGCCGGTGACGCTGACGAGCTGGTCGGTGACGTGGAGCGTATAGCTGCCACGGGGGTTGTCGCCGCCGGCAGCACTGTCTCCGTCAGGCTGGATGGCGAGCCGGATGGTGCCCTTGTCGCCTTTGACGATGGGCAGCGTGCGGCCCGTGACGCGCCTGGTCATGTCCTGCAGCCAGAGAGCGGCCTCACGGCCATTCCTGGTCTTGCCATACGAGATGGAGGCCTGGCTGAGAGAGAAAGAGCCGGTCTGCCAGCTGACATGCTGCGGCTGGGGAACGATGGCGCACGGCCGCTCAGCAGCCTGTACCGGACCGAGGCTGATGACGCTTGCGAACAGCGCCACCACATAGAGTCGGATTGATTTCATATAGGATTAAGTGGTTGGAATGTAATACACTAATTCGTAATTAGGTAGACCGGTCTTATTTCAGGAGGTCGGGTCGCAGCCGTTTGGTACGCTCGATGGCCTGGTCCATCTCCCACTGCTTGATCTTGGCCTCATTGCCGGAGAGGAGGATGTCGGGCACCTTCCAGCCCTTATAGTCGGCGGGACGCGTATAGATGGGAGCGGCCAGCAGGTCGTCCTGGAAACAGTCGCTCAGGGCACTCTGGTCGTCGCCCACGACACCCGGCACGAGACGCACCACGGCATCGGCGATGCATGCGGCAGCGAGCTCGCCGCCGGTCAGGACGAAGTCGCCCACGCTGATCTCGCGCGTGATGAGGTGCTCGCGGATGCGCGAGTCGATGCCCTTGTAGTGTCCGCAGAGGATGATGAGATTCTGCTGCAACGACATCTCGTTGGCGATCTTCTGGTCGAACTTCTCACCATCGGGCGTGACGTAGATCACGTCGTCATAGTCGCGCTCGGCCTTCAAGGCGGAGATGGCATTGTCGATGGGCTCACACTGCATCACCATGCCGGCGAAGCCGCCATAGGGATAGTCGTCCACACGGCGCCATTTGTCCTTGGTGTAGTCGCGCAGGTTGTGGAGATGGATTTCGGCCAGGCCTTTCTTCTCGGCCCGTGCCAGTATGCTCTCGTGTACGAAGCCCTCGAGCATCTCGGGCAGTACGGTGATAATGTCTATTCGCATATCTTAGTTTACAAATTTATCGATGAACTGGTCTTCGCTGATGATAGGCGTACCGAGCTGGTGCGCCTTCTGGTTCTTGCCACTTGTGGAGGTGACATCATTATTAATAAGGTAGGAGGTCGACTTCGAGACGCTTCCCGTCACCTTGCCGCCCTGCGACTCGATATAAGCCTTGAGCTCGTTGCGGTTCTTATAGTGGTGGACATCGCCGGTGACGACGAACGTGAGGCCTTCGCAGCGCTTGCCCTTAGGAGCCGTGTCGGCGGCTGTCACGGTGAGCGCCTCCCTCAGGTGCCGGTAGACGGCCTGGTTGTGATTGTCCTGGAACCATTTGCAGAAAGAGGCCGACTTCTCCGGTCCGATGCCCGGGATCAGGGCGAGCTGGTCGGCGGGCTGCATGGCGAACAAGTCGCCGTCCTTGGCCTGACGCTCTCCCGTGGCGATGGCTACGAGCTCATCGAGGGGGTAGGCGCCAAGCAGGCGGGTGCACACATCCTGACCGCAAAGCGGGATGGTGAGGGCATAGAGCAGATGGCGGGCATCGACGGTGCAGGCCTTCTCGATGCTCTGGAGGAGCTTGCCGACACTCTTCTCGCCGAAGCCGTCGAGCTGCTCCATGTCATGGGCATGGTCGCGAAGGCGGAACAGGTCGGCATACTCGCGCACCCAGCCGAGGTTGATGAGCTTCTGTACGGTCTGCTCCGACATACCGTCGATGTTGACACCCTCCTTCGACACGAAGCGGGCGAACTTCTTCAGCTGCTTGGCAGGACAGGCGGGGTTGGTGCAGTGGAGCGTGCGTGTGCCGCTGGCCGATCCTATGACCTCCGTAGGCGACTGGCATACGGGACAGGCATGGGGGATCTCGAACGCGCCGACGGGCTCGACGACACGGATCACCTTGGGGATGATCTTGTTGGCCTTGATCACTTCGATCCTGGAGCCTTGGCCGCCGATGCCGAGGCGCTCACATTCGCTGATGTTGCACAGAGAGGCACGCTTCACCGTCGTGCCCTCGAGCTCTACGGGACGGAAGACGGCAACGGGCGAGATCGTCGAGGCGGCACAGCTCCACTCGATATGGTCGAGCTCTGTCGCCGCACTCTCGTCCTGCCACTTGAAGGCATAGCCGGCACGTGTGGCATGATGGCCGGTGACCGATCCGGTCTGTGCGTAGGCCGTGTCGTCGTAGGCCACGACAAGGCCGTCGACGGGATAGGGGTTGCGCACAAGGGACTTGTCTGCCGGATCGCCCGTCACACGGAGCGTCCACCGGTCGATGACGGCCTGGATGTTCTCGCGTGTGGGCACGGCGATCAGCTCATGCTCCACGGGATGGAATCCCTGCTCGCGGAGGAAGTCCATACGGCCGCCCCACGACGGCAATTCCTCGTCGGCATGGACAAGCGTGAAAGGAATCCACTGCAGGTGGCGCGCCTTGACTTCAAGGGGATCCTTGAGCGTGAGGGAACCGGAGGCGAGGTTGCGCGGGTTGGCGTACTCCTCGTCGCTTTCCATATTGAACTGCTCAAAGTCGGCATAGCTGATCACACACTCACCGCGCACTACCAGATGGCCCTGATAGCCGATCGTGAGCAGTACGCCGCCGATGGCACCGGCCAGATGGGTGATGTTGGTACCGATGTGTCCGTTGCCACGGGTGACGACCTTCGTGAGTCGTCCGTTGTCGTAGGTCACCACGAGGGTGAGGCCGTCGAGCTTCCAGGAGATCCAGATGGGACGTCCCTCGGCCCATTTGGCAATGTCCTCGGTCTTCTTGGTCTTAGCCAGGGAGAGGGCGGGATATTCGTGCGCCTCCTTCTGGCCGGCGATGCTGTCTTCAGACACTTTGTGTGTGGGAGAGCCGTCGAGCACTTCTCCTGTGGTCTCCTCCAACTGCTTGAGCTCGTCGAAGGCGGCATCCCATTCGTAGTCGCTCATCAGCTCCCCGCGCCCGTTGTAGTAAGCGTCGGAGGCTTCGTTGAGTCGCTGTATGAGTTGCTGCATGTGCAGCCGCTGATCGTCTGTCATCATATTGTGTTTCTACATTTTGTGCAAATATACGAAAAAATATTGGAGGGGAGAGGATAGGGACGGGGAAAAGTCGGTGACGCGGATATGTTTTGGACTGTCCCGACTTACAGGAGGCCGGGGAGGAGGATAGGGCGGAAAGCAAGGGAAACTCGCCGGTGAGCCCACCGCCAAGAGAAGAATGTCTTCTTGCGGGACACATCCCAACCGGTGTGCCGGTTGCAGACCCCTTGCCGGCGGGTTCGCTCAGGATGTTTCCCGTCGTTTCCCGACCTGCATTCCGGCATTGACGCACAGGGAACAGGTCAACTATATATATAATGTAAGCTGCATCGTGGACATACGCTTGAGAAGATATTTCTTTGTCATTCTGGCAGTGTGTTGTGACAATTTGTCTTATATCAAATTTTGGTACGTTAGTTGCTTATGGAGTAAGTGCAACCGGATCCCCGGAAGGGTAACGGAAGCAGGCCATCCGATTCGGAAACGGATCGGAAGGACTGGAAAATAAACATTGAATAATAATAACAAAAAATAAAATTTGGAGGTATAAATTATGTGGTATCCTGTATTAGGTTCTAATAATTGGTTGAGCAACGCATTTGATGATTTCTTCAACACGGAAGGCATGCCGAAGATGAACGCTACGGCTCCTGCTGTGAACGTGAAGGAAAGCGACAAGGCATATACAATGGAAGTAGCCGCTCCCGGCCTGAAGAAGGAGCAGTGCAATGTAAGCATTGACAAGGACGGCTATCTGAAGGTAAAGATCGAGGCCAAGGAGGAGAAGAATGAGAATCGCAGCGAGCGCTATCTGCGCCGTGAGTTCTCGTATGCCAACTATGAGCAGAGCTACACGCTGCCCGATGATGTTGACCATGAGCACATCTCTGCCAAGGTGGAGAACGGTATCCTCTATGTAGAGCTGCCCAAGCTGCAGAAGAAGACACCTGAGGTGAGCCGCCACATTGAGATCGGCTAATGCCGCCGGTGTAAGGGCGCCGCTTCTGAAACGGTACGCTTACACAACAGGACAATTATTTTAGACATGAGCTTTCCGGGAGGATGGAGCCCGGAGGTGCGCTGACGGACAGTGTTCATTTTTCAACTTTTACACTTTTAGTCGCAGCGCGCTTCCCGGACGAAAGAATCACGGAGAGAATCAAATAGCGAGGGACGGAACAGTCGGTGAGACTGGCCGTCCCTTTTTTT
>HF988456.1 GCA_000431975.1 Prevotella sp. CAG:924
TGCGTCGTGTAGCACCGCGAGGTTCCTGTGGCCCGTCAAGAAGTGGTCAAGTCTGCGTTGCTCCGCTGTTTGTAACCGTGCGTGTTCTGTAAGCTGCGGTCAGGCTTGCCACCGTCTTCAAGGACTTGTAGATTAGGAAATATTGAAACATAAAATGTAAAGCGGACCAAAATGATGTTTTGGCCCGTCCATCCCTCGATTATGATCATTGGCTCCGAAGCATCATTGCCACGACGTTTTCAATGTGTGAAGGAATGATGCTTCGGAGCATTGACCGTTATGGGGGAGACTGGCCTGACTCGAGAAAGGAACCGCCGTCATAACGACGCCTGAACCCCTTTGGCTGTCAATATGGGAATTACCATATTGCTGAAGAACGGCTCGGCAGGGTCCGTTTTATTGGCTGGATAAACAAAAAAGTAATGATCTTGACATAAGATATAAAATTATTCATTAACTTCGCATCATCACTCCTAAAGCTGACTTGATTCAGATGTACTAGGTGAAACTCTACCGTATAATCGAATAGAAAACGCAACTTTGTGAATATATCAAAGATGACAATGGCTAAAAGTACAGATAAACAAACAGTTGATAATATGTCAGATAACTTTCGTGGTTATGCGGCATTACTTCGTAAGATCAAGCAACGGGTACTGATAGCCCAACAACGGGCGATTTATGCTGCCAATGAAGAAATGCTTAGGATGTATTGGGATATTGGCGGTATGTTGCAGCAAAGTCAGGATGCAGACGGTTGGGGAAAGAAAACCTTGCAACGGCTTGCAGCGGATTTGAAGAACGATTATTCCGAAATAAAAGGATTTACTGTACGCAATATGCAATATATGGTGCAGTTCTTCAACGAGTACAATCAAGAGCTTACGATGGTAAAAAGGGGTGTTTCTCCAATTGCGAAATCAGTGATTTCGCAATTGGAAGAATATAATTTCACCCTTCCTATCAAGTATTTGGATTGGACGCACAATCTTGTATTGATAAAACAGGTTAAAGATATTCGTGCACGCTATTGGTATATGGTGCAGAGCATTAGCAATCACTGGACGACACGCTATCTGCAAGAAGCCATCAAACTTGATGATTATGGCAAGCATGGAGCGTTGGCTAACAACTTCACTGAAACGCTGCCTGTTCCGGAAGCAAATGATGTGAAATCAATGCTCAAAGACCCATATATATTTGATATGTTGACTTTCACAGAGCAATACAATGAGCGTGACGTGGAAATCGGTTTGGTGAAGCATGTGGAAAAATTCCTTGTAGAAATGGGGGCAGGCTTTGCTTTCATGGGACGGCAATATCACATAACGGTGTCAGGTGATGATTATTATATTGACATATTAATGTATAATACCTTTCTGCACCGCTATCTGGTGATTGAATTGAAAGATACGGAGTTTATACCAGAATATATCGGCAAACTGAATTTCTACTGCTCTGCCGTAGATGATATTCTTTGCCGAGAGGGGGACAACCGGACTATCGGACTGTTGCTTTGCAAGAGTAAAGACCGTATCAAAGCAGAATATGCCTTGCGTGATATTCAGAAGCCTATCGGAATTTCCGATTATGAATTAGGACAAGCTCTACCGAAAGATTTCCGAGGTAGGTTGCCTACGATTGAAGAAATTGAGAAAGAGCTGAAATCTAAGTAATTATATCCAAGTTTGCATGTTTCATGCCCTCAATAATCTGTGGGCATATATCATACTTCC
>HF988457.1 GCA_000431975.1 Prevotella sp. CAG:924
AGCATATCTCCCCTATATTTATCGGGTGAGCCTTTCCATCCGCCCTCATCTGGTTGTAAACCTCCGTCGATCATCAGAGCGCAGACCATAATTTTATCGGCTTATCCCATATCGCCGTCAATAGTACGAAATCTTTCAGGTCTCTAATGACAGATTGGGAAAAGTCATAAAGGGGCTGACCTCCCGGTCAGCCCCTTCTTATTGACATTGTGAAAAATGAATAGGTATGAATTATAATTTAGTAATGATTCCTATCTTAGTTGCTTCAATGAACTGGATAATCTCACGGATCTCCGGTGCATCGGGAATCTGCTCCTTGATCTGTAATACAGCATCAAAAATACTGGACTGACCGTGAAACACAAGTCGGTAAGCATTTGCTATATGACGCTGTACACGTTCGTCAATACCTCTAATATTAAGCATTGCCGTGTTCACACCACCATATTTTACCGGATTGCCATTCGCGATGATATAGGGTGGCACATCCTTTGAAACGTTTGCGGAGATCATGGCACACTCACCTACACGGACATGAGGATTGCAAATGGCAGAAGTAGAGAATATGACACCATTGCTGATCTCGCAATCTCCGGCAATCTTCGTACCATAACCGAATACGCAGTATTTGCCAACCTTCGTATCGTGGGAAATGTGAGCACCTTCCATAAAGAAGTTATTGTCTCCAATAACCGTCTGACCGGTACTGTGGGTAGCACGGTTGATCACGATATTCTCACGGAAGATATTATCATTGCCAATGATGAGCTGGCTAGGCTCACCCCGGAAATTGAAGTCCTGGGGCATGGCACCCAATACAGTACCTTGATGAACCTTGTTATTGCTACCCATCTTCGTGCCATTAAGAATGCTCACATTGGGATAGATGATGCTATTGTCTCCAATCTCCACATTATCCTCAATATACACGAAGGGATAAATCGTAACATTTTCACCAATTTTAGCCTTGGGGCTCACTACCGCTTTATCACTTATATTGCTCATAATAAATCGTCTTTAATTATTTAGTTCCGCCACCGAGGGCATAGTAAAGGTTCACGACGGCCTGCATCTTATAGAAGTCGTCCTCTACCTTAGAGAGCTCCACGGAAAGAAGACTTGACTGAGCCGTAATCACCTCCAGATAAGTAGAAGTGCTGCTGCCCATCAAAGCACGGGTGTCTTCTACATTCTTCTTTAGCACTTCCACCTGATGTGCCTCAAGCTTCGATTTCTGATCTGACGTGTTGTACAGTACGAGAGCATTGCTCACCTCATTACCTGCACTGAGCAAAGTGTTCTGCCAAGTGTTGTAAGCCTGCTGGTACTGATCCTTAGCTACGCGCAAGGCAGCAACGAGCTGACCATTCTGGAAGATAGGCTGTACGAGCGAGCCAATGGCCGAAAGCAAGATCTTACCAGGGTTCACAATACCCATACCTGACGAATTGGTGTATGCACCGCTTCCGGATATCGTCAGCGAAGGATAGAAATTGGAACGGGCCTGATTCACGTTGTAGAAGCAACTGGCCAGATTCATCTCAGCAGCATGCACATCGGCACGATTGTCAAGAAGCTTCAGAGGCACGCCCACCGAGAATTTCTCGGGCAAGCTCTGCTCCTCAAGTGTGCCACGGGGAATGACACTGCCCGGCTCATTCAGCAAGAGGCAGAGAGAGTTCTCCGTCTCACGGATCTGACGAAGCAATTCTGCTTTCTGTGTCAAAGTAGAATAGTAATTGTTCTCAGCACTCTGTACACCGGTCGACCGCACATTACCCAATTGATGCTGCACCTTCATGATGTCCCAGGTCTGTTTGGTCAGCAGGGTCATATCATCAACGAGCTTCACCTCTTTATCCAGCATCAGCAATGTATAATACATATTGGCGATGTTGGCAATAAGGGAGGTCTGTACGCTCACCTGATAATCTTTCGACTGCAGCAACAACATCTTGTTGGCTTCCTTGGCATTGCGCAACTTACCGAAGAGATCAATATTCCAGCTGGCATTGATCGGCAAGCTATATGTCTGCGTAGCCTTGCCGCCATCCCAAGAGGTGATCGTTCCCTGTGGCGAGAAATTGAATGAAGGCAAGAAAGCCAGTTTGGATGCTTTCAGCTGAGCCTCCGCCATATCGACATTGAGCGCGGCATTCAGCAGATTGGTATTGTTCTTCAGTCCCTTCTCAATGAGTGCCTGCAACTGCGGGTCGGTGAAGACGCTACGCCAGGGCAGATTGCCAAAGCTTGTGGTGTCGGTCACCACAAGGGTATCTGTCACCGATGCAGAGTCGCGTACCAGGCCTTGAGCATTCACCTGCGGGCGCTCATAACTTCCATAGATGCTCTTGCAACTGCTCAGAGAGAGCAGTGCAAGGCTTACGGAAAGAAATATGATTGTCTTTTTCATTGAAATAATCTTATTTAGTTTCAATCCTTGACTGAGGATTGTGAGCATACTGCTCAATCTGACTCATGATCTCTGGATCAGCATCATCGTTGAACTTCAACGGACGGAAGCGCTCCTGCAGCCACTCGAACGCAGCGAAGAGGGCAGGCACCACGAAGATCTGGCATGCCGTACCAATCAACATACCTCCAACAGCGGAAGCGCCAAGGGTTGAGTTACCATTCTTACCTACACCAGAAGCGAACATCAAAGGCAACAGACCGATGATCATGGCCAACGATGTCATCAAGATAGGACGCAAACGGGCAGCTGCACCAAGGATTGCCGAATAGCGGATAGCCATACCCATACGACGGCGCTCAAGAGCGAACTGTACAATAAGAATGGCGTTCTTAGAAAGCAGACCCATCAGCATGATAAGCGAGATCTGTGTGTAAATGTCGTTTGAATGACCGAAGAGATTCGTGAAAATGAATGCGCCGGCCAAACCGAACGGTACAGAGAGAATCACCGACAACGGCAGGATATAACTCTCATACTGGGCACTCAGGATCAAGTACACAAAGACGATACAGAGGATGAAGATAAGAGCTGTAGAATTAGAGCTCTCTGCCTCAGAACGTGACAGACCGCTGTACTCATAGCTATAGCCGTCGGGCAGCGTCTCTTCTGACACCTCCTTAATCACCTGCATGGCCTGACCAGAGGAATAACCGCCACTGGTATTCGGCGTCACACTCACGTTGATGGACGTAAACAGGTTGAAACGGTTAACGTTGGAAGGACCATATACCTTTCGCAGAGTCACGAACTCCGACACAGGCGACATCTCACCCGAAGCAGTACGGACATAAATCTGCGACAGCTGATCAGGACGTACACGTGTCGTAGGATCAGCCTGGATCATTACACGGTAAAGTTTACCGTACGCATTGAAGTTTGATGAATACAGACCACCCAGATAACCCTGCAGCGTAGAAAGCACCGTAGAAGGAGCAATTCCAGCTTGCTTGGTCTTAGCCACATCGACATCCACCATATACTGAGGGTAGTTCGGGTTGTAAGACGTCATGGCGTTCTGGATCTCGGGATGCTTGTTCAGCTCTGCGATGAACTTCTTGGTAATCTCGAAGAACTTATTCAGATCTCCACCCGTCTTATCCTCCATAGTCATGGTAATACCACTCTGTGCAGAAAAACCAGGGATCATAGGCGGAGCGAAGGCGAGGATCTGTGCGTCCTTGATGCTGGCTGTCTGCTTGTAGATCATACCCAGCACAGAAGTCGACTCCATCGAGTTGATGAAAAGCTCTTTTACATCTCCTGTCTTGACGAAACGCTTGATACGGGCCGTAATACCACCAGAGCGCTCTTCGAAAGGCTGCAATTTAATAATAAAGGTAGCCTGATCCGAACCCTGACCTGCAATAAAGTTATATCCGCAGATAGCCTCACGACGGCGGATAGCAGGATTGGATGCAAGCATCTTATCGACTTGATTTACAATCTCCTGCGTGCGTGCCTGAGATGTACCAGGATTGGCAGAGATGGTAACGAACAGCGTACCGGTATCCTCATCAGGCACCAGACCCGTCTTCGTCGTTGACATCAGAACAGCCATCACTATAATACCGGCCACAACCATTAAGGTAGCGATGATCTTGTGATTGATCACATTCTCCACTCCCTTACGATACTTATTGGTCAGCTTATTGAATGTATGATTGAAGTTAGAATGGAAACGGTCTACGATACTCTTGTTCGTTTCATCCGTCTCGTCCTCATTCTTCGGTTTCAGCAAGATTGCACAGAGGGCAGGCGACAGTGTCAAGGCATTAACAGCCGAGATCACAATCGAGACAGCCATCGTGATACCGAAGTTACGATAGAACGTACCGGAAGTACCGCCCAGGAACGACACAGGCACGAACACGGCTGCCATCACAAGGGTGATTGAGATAATGGCACCGGAGATCTCATTCATGGCGTCGATAGAAGCTGTCAGAGCGCTCTTGTAGCCCTGATCGAGCTTGGCATGGACGGCCTCAACCACCACGATGGCATCATCCACCACAATGGCAATGGCCAAAAGCAATGCCGAAAGTACCAACAGGTTCAGCGTCATTCCAAAGATCCAAATGAAGAGGAACGAACCAATCAGAGCGACAGGTACGGCGATCAACGGGATCAGTGTCGAACGAAGATCCTGCAGGAAGATATATACCACGAAGAATACCAGTACCAAAGTGATAATCAGCGTGAATACTACTTCCTCAATAGAAGCGAAGAGGAACTCCGTCACATCCTGCTCAATAGTATACTCAAGTCCGGGAGGGAATGTCTTTGATGCTTCCTCCAGAGTTGCTTTCACATCGGTGGCGATCTGCGTAGCATTTGAGCCGGCCACCTGCTGTACCATACCCATCACAGCCGGCTGGCCATTGTTGAGCAGATTCACATTGTACATCAAAGTACCGATCTCCACCTTGGCAACATCACCCAGATGAAGGGTCTGACCCGTCGTATTATTCGTCAGAATGATGTTCTCATATTCAGGAGCTGTGGCCAAACGACCTTTATAACGAAGCACATACTCGTATGCCGTGTTACCCCGCTCACCAAACTTACCAGGTGCAGCCTCAATATTCTGCTCGGCAAGAGCGGCGGTAATATCAGACGGAATCAATCCGTACTGCTTCATCTTGTCCGGCTTCAGCCATATACGCATTGAATAAGTAGCAGTAGAAGGCGATTCCACACCACCTACACCCTGAATACGCTTCAGCAACGGTGCAATATTAATCTCATTATAGTTGGTTACGAACTGTGAGTCATAACGTCCATCCTCCGTTGTCAGTGAATACATGATCACGTTAGATGACTGACGTTTCTCCGTTGTCACACCCACCTGCGTCACCTCCGACGGCAGAAGGGCCTGAGCCTGCTGCACACGGTTCTGGACGTTCACGGCACACATATCAGGATTTGCTCCTTGCTGGAAGTAAACGGTGATACTGGCCGATCCGTCGTTCGTGGCCTGTGAAGTCATATAGGTCATGTTCTCCACACCGTTGATCTGTTCCTCCAAAGGAACCACAACTGACTTCAACACCGTCTGTGCATCGGCACCTGTATAGGTAGTCCGCACCGTGATAGTAGGCGGTGCGATATCCGGGTACTGCTCAATTGGGAGAGAGATCAGTCCGATCGTTCCGAGAAGAACGAAGAAGATCGAAACCACCGTAGAGAGTACCGGTCGTTTGATGAAATTACTAAATGACATTTTTCTTTCTTTTAATTGTTAGCTGTTAGCTTACTTTCCAGTCATAGCCTTTACGAAGCCGCTGGCAGAACCCTGCTGGGCACCCATTTTGGCTGCATCATCGATTTCCTTCTGGTATTGAGCCTCTGAAACCGGCTTAATCGCCATGCCATCGGTAAGCTTCGAAATGCCCTTAGACACGAAGCGGTCGCCTACATTCAGACCACTGGTTACAATATATGTATTACCATCGTTCTGTGGATCTACCTTGATCTCGCTATAATGTACCTTATTATTCTTGTCCACTTTATAAATGAACAATTTATCCTGAACCTGCGAGCAGGCCTCCTGAGGAATAACAATAGCGGAGTTGCTGGCACGAGGAATAATGATCTGACCTGCGCCACCACTCTTCAACAGCTTTTTGGGATTAGAGAAATGTGCAATCATCGACACGGCACCTGTCTGGGGATCAATCACACCACTCATCTTAACTACCTTGCCCGGCAGATCGTATGTAGTACCGTCAGCCAGTTGCAGTTTTACCTGAGGCAAAGCATTGATAGCGGCCTGCATATTGCCCGATGTCTTTGTCATGTCAAGAATCGTACTCTCAGGCATTGAGAAGAACACTTCCATCGTCGTAATGTCACTCACCGTTGTCAACGGCTCCGTAATTGACGAGCTAACCAGGGCGCCCTTATCATAAGGCAGTGAACCGACAACACCATTGGCAGGACTCACCACCGTGCAATAGCTAAGTTGCTCCTTGGCAGAGGCAAGCGATGCCTGTGCCTGTGCAAGGGAGGCTACAGCTGAGAGATAAGTGTTTTTCGATGTTTCCAGCTCATACTGACCAATGATCTTCTGAGCAAACAGTTTCTTCGAGTTCTCGTAAGTCAGCTTCGTAGTATTCATCTGCGAACGGGCTGTGTTCACAGAAGCTGCAGCCTGACGTACGGCAGCACGATAAGTCTCGCTGTCAAGAGTGAAGAGCACCTGACCGGCGTGCACCGTCTCGCCCTCATGCACATACACATTCGTGATGAAGCCTGCTACCTTCGGACGTACCTCTACATCCTGAATACCTTTGATTGTTGCAGGATAAGTAGTAGTCGTAGTAGCACTTGACGTCTCTACGGTACGCACGGCAAAATCATTATTGCCGAGGTTGCCCTGTCCGCTACCCTTGCCTCCACATGAGATGAGCAATGGGGCTGCCAATGCAGCCAACAAAAATGTTTTAGTTCTCATACCTATTTTTAAATAATTAGATTATATAAAATATTTCTATTCTATGCTGATTATTATCCCAATCACATTGCAAACGAACTTTTAAAACCCAATTCGGATTTTGAGTTTACAGCTGCAAATGTAATCATTTATATTCAAAAACCGTAGAAAGACCCTCGAGTTTTTAACAAAGATTGTAATTGAACAATCAAAACTTAGAAACACTATAGCAAATGAAAGATACATAGTCCTCATTTTTGAGGACTATGTATTCTATGTACTAAACTATGCCTGAAGTCCCATTTGTTGACCTTTTTCAAGAAGCAACTGCATGAGTGCTTCCCGTTCATTGGGCACCTTATTGTCCAGGACGGCATCCTTAAGTGTCTGTTTTAGTTCGCCTACTTCTCTGGAGGGTTTCAGATGGAAGATTTCCATGATCTCATTGCCATCTATGCAAGGCTGCAAGAGACGTTTGTAGTCACGCAGGCTCAGATCCTTAATCTTCTCCCGCACAATCTCATAGTTGTCAAGGAAACGCTGCTTACGCTGTTCGTTCTTACTGGTGATGTCTGCCTCGCAAAGCATCATCAGATCTTCTATATCATCACCGGCATCATTCACCAACCGGCGGATGGCTGAATCAGAGACACCATCAGTGGCGATGGTAGCCGGACGCATGTGCAAATCAACAAGTTTCTGCACATATTTCATCTTCATGTCCATAGGCAACTTCAATCGCCGGAAGATCGCCGGAACCTGACGAGCCCCTAAATAGTTGTGATTATGGAATGTCCAGCCCTGCACAGGATCCCAGCGCTTGCTAGCTGTCTTACCGATATCGTGCAGCAACGTAGCCCAACGCAGCCACAATTTATGCTCACGCAGATGATCAAGCTTTTCCTTGGCCGTTGCCATAGGCTCATGTGCCGTCGGGTCAGCCGCCACAGTTCCTGCTGCGCTTTCCTCCTCTTCCATTTGAGTCGTCAGCTCCTTTTCGCGTGTCAGCTGCATTCTGCAGAGATTATCGAGGACTTCCAGAGTATGATAGAAATTATTTTTGTGTTTCCGACCGTTTCTTGTCTCTACTACGTCAAGCCGTGTCAGTTCAGGAAGAATATACTCCAGAAGTCCTGATCGGTAAAGATCAATAAATCCTCGCGAAGGCTCATCGCAAAGCATAATCTTATTCAATTCCTCGCTGATACGCTCCCCGCTAATGATATTGATGCGCTCGGCCTTTCGTTGGATAGCCTCCAGTGTCTCATCCTCAATATAGAAACGGAGCTGCGTGGCAAAACGTACGCAACGCATCATACGCAACGGATCATCATCAAAAGTGATATCTGGATCGAGGGGCGTACGAATGATGCCATCCTCCATATCCAGGATACCATCAAAAGGATCGACCAACTCCCCAAACCGTTCCTTATTCAAACATACGGCCAGCGCATTGATCGTAAAGTCCCGACGGTTCTGGTCGTCCTCCAACGTACCGTCTTCCACATGTGGCTTGCGGCTGTCGTGACTATAACTCTCCTTGCGGGCTCCGACAAACTCCACCTCCAGATCGCCCATCTTCACCTGGGCTGTACCAAAGTTACGGAACACGCTCAAATGGGCTCGCTTGCCCAATATCTTCTTCAAAGCCTTTGCCACCTCTATACCGCTGCCTACTACTACCACATCTATATCGTTGGAGGGGCGCTCAAGGAAAAGATCGCGCACATAGCCACCCACAACATAACATTCGAGACCGAGTCCGTCGGCCGCCTCGGAGATTTTATGAAATATATCTTTGTCTAAAAGTAGCGCCAACTCAGCGTTGCTAAGATTTCTCATGTATTATTATCACCTTTTTTATTATGGGTGCAAAGGTACAAATTTTATATTGAAAGCCTTGAAAGCTTTCCTTCAAAATGGTCCGAATAAAGAAAACATTTTAAAGGGAAGCCTCGACTAACACGATTTCAGACTTAAGAGCATAGCACCCCAAAGTGTCTGAATCTCTCACAAGATCTGCTATCTTACCTCTTGACAACTTCGATCTTCCGATTATATTCCTCCTCCATAAATCTCAGCTCTGCTTCCAGCATTCTATGCAGAGGCATATCCTGACCGGCCCTTCTCGCTTCCTCTATGGGACGGGTATAAAGATAATACACCTCCATAGGACGATGATAATCCCAATCGAGACGCATACTAGGCTTATAAGGCCGCATCTTTGTCGTCATCTCAATCATTGCATCCGCATCACGGTCTGTCAGGCCTTTCACTCCCACTGCATGGGCGGCCTCGATCACTTCCTGCGTCATCGCGCGAAGCAGGCGACGGGTAGCAGCATTTCTTACCAACGCATCCGTATCTGTATGCAATGCCACCGACAAGCCATTGAAAGGCATATTCCACAGCAGTTTTCTCCAACGGGCCTCAAGATAGTCTACATTCCTGGCGTCAATATCTGCCGACACCATCTCCACTATCATCCGGTCGATCGTTTCCTGAGGTGCATTATAGTTACCGACATTTAAGCCACTTAGATCCAAATGATCGATCACTCCCGGATGTGTCTTTGAGCAACAAATAAATGCAAGGCCTGCAGCCAGTTTCACGCCCGGCACCATCTGCTCTACATCCTGCTCCATGCCCATGCCGTTTTGAATCAGCAGCACTACTGTGTCGTCGGTCAACAGAGGAGGCAGCATATCGCGGAGCATCTGCTCGTGCACCGTCTTCAGAGCCACGATCACCACATCGCACTTCGGCATCTGCCTTACATCCTGATAAGCATTCACATGATCGAGATGGAAACCACCATCACCGGAATTAACCCGTAACCCATGTTCTCTCACATAGTCGTAATCACTATGGAAAAGAAAGTGTACATCCTGACCGCCCTGTGCCAATTTGGCTCCATAATATCCACCAATGGCACCCGTTCCTATTACTCCGTATCTCATGATTCTTATATTATATCCGTTTCTACTGCAAAGTTACCGATTAATCGGGATATCTCTCCATTCCTGATCATTAAAAAAGGAAACCTGCAAGAAAAACTCCGTCTCACTATGTCTTGCCGACACACTTCCGCCTCATACGCCCCTTCCGCCTCCCATTCCTATCCAATGTTTCCAATAAGGTATATAGTGAAGAGCCCATACTACTCGTTCTTTCCAACGACAATAATACAATATCCCTTATAAGAAAAATCGGGAAAAAACATTATCTTTGCAAACAAAAAGAGGAAAATATGCAATATATCAATAACACCGTAAGACGTCAAGACCGGCTGATGGACGAAAAACGCGCTATGCAACTCCTTCGTACCGCCGAATATGGTGTACTGAGTATGGTGTCAGAAGGTAGTGGCTATGGTATTCCCGTCAACTTCGTATTCGACGGCGATCATAGCATCTATATCCATTGTGCCCCGGAAGGCCGCAAGTTAGAAGCCATCAAAGCGAATAAGAACGTATCGCTATGCGTCGTCGGGCACGTCAAGCTCCTCCCCGGTAAGTTTACCACCGAATATGAGAGTGCCATCTTCTTCGGCAAGGCCCATATCGGGCTGAGCGAGGACGAACGCATGCATGCTCTTCATTTACTCATCAGCAAAATGTCGCCCGACTATAAAGAGATCGGAGACATGTATGCCCGTAAGAGCTTTCACCGCACAGAAATCATCCGCGTTGACATCATGACTTTCAGCGGCAAGTGCAAAAAGATGCACACTGCCGGCTGACAAGACGACTGTACAATATGTGTCCTCCCACTCCGAGTCATCCCTTATAGGAAAAATATGGAACTATTCTAACCGGTCTGTACACCCGACAAATAACACAAAGGTCCCCCAATTGTTTTTTGCCTATACCTTAATAATATGGCTCCCACGATTCAATCCTTAAAAAAGACAAAGAATAATCCATATATTTTGGGCCTCTCATTTTTTTCTCTATATTTGCCTTCACTATGGGCATACTATATATTGTACCCACTCCCGTGGGCAACATGGAAGATATGACGTTTCGGGCTATCCGCATACTCAAAGAGGCAGACCTGATCCTGGCAGAAGACACCCGCACATCGGGCATTCTGCTTAAGCACTACGACATCAAGAATCATCTGATGTCGCACCATAAGTTCAACGAGCACGGCACCTCAGCCGGTATCGTAGAACGCCTAAAGGCCGGCCAGACCATTGCATTGATCAGTGATGCCGGCACACCGGGGGTCAGCGACCCCGGCTTCTTCCTCGCCCGCGAGGCCGTCCGCGCAGGAATCACCGTACAGACCCTGCCCGGCGCCACGGCCTGCATCCCGGCCCTCGTATCATCGGGACTGCCCTGCGACCGCTTCTGCTTCGAGGGCTTCCTACCTCAGAAAAAAGGACGGCAGACCCTCCTTACCCAATTGGCCGAAGAGACGCGCACGATGATTTTCTACGAGTCACCTTACCGGCTCGTAAAAACGCTGAAACAATTTGCCGAGTTCTTCGGCTCCGAGCGGCCTGTAAGTGTCGCCCGCGAGATCTCCAAAATACACGAAGAGCACGTCAATGGTACGCTCGAAGAGGTCATCGCCCATTTTGAGGAGACTGCGCCCCGTGGCGAGATCGTCATCGTTGTAGGAGGCAAAAATAACGGAAAAAGTAATCCGATAAAAGAAGAAAAAGCACAATAAGATAACCAAAAAAATTCGAAGATATGAAAAAGATTTTAAGTTTCATTGCCTTCGTGGCATTCGCATTCGCAATAACAGGATGTCAGAAGAAAGCCAACCCGACCGATAACCGTCTGGCTGAGCAACGTGACTCTCTCAACAGTATTATTGCACAACGTGATACCGAGATCAACGACATGATGGGCACGTTGAACGAAATACAGGAAGGTTTCCGCGAGATCAACGAAGCAGAAAACCGTGTCACCCTAGCAACGACCGGTGAAGGTGCCAGCAACAAACAACAGATCAGAGAGAACATCAAGTTCATCTCTAACCGTATGCGTCAGAACCGCGACCTCATCAAGAAGCTTCAGAACCAGCTGGCTGCCAGCAAGATCAAAGGCGGAGAGCTGGCCAAGACCATTGAGAACCTGCAGAAGCAGCTCGACCAGAAAGACCAGGAGCTGCAGCAACTTCGTGTAGAGCTCGATGCGAAGAACATCCATATCATGGAGCTCGATGAGACTATCAACAATCTCAATACTGACAAGAGCAACCTGCAGGCAGAAAGTGCTTCCAAGTCGCAGACTATCAACACGCAGGACAAGGCGCTCAATACCGCTTGGTACGTATTTGGTACGAAGAAAGAGCTCAAAGAGCAGAGAATCCTCGTTAACGGACGTGTGCTGCAGAGCAACTTCAACAAGAACTACTTCACGAAGATCGACATCCGCAACATCAAAGAGATCAAGCTCTACAGCAAGTCGGCTAAGCTGTTGACCACTCACCCCTCAAGCAGCTATTCGCTCACACGTGATGCCAACAAACAGTATGTGCTTCATATCAGCAATCCAGAGATCTTCTGGTCGACAAGCAAATATCTGGTAATTCAGGTGAAATAACTCCACAGATATAAAAAATTGAGAGTGGGGAAAGAATTCCCACTCTCTTTACAAGCCTAATATATTTTTCACAGACATTCTATGCAATACAAGCCAGGTGCCGCCAGACGTGAGTCTCGTGGCACCTTATTTATATTCTTGTATTCGACAGTATAACCAAATTTATGATTTCTTTGTTTGGTTGTAATTATTAAATGTTCTACCTTTGCAGCATTAATTCAAACGATAAATGAAAACGAAGATTTCTCGCTTCTTCCTGTTGGCTGTGTTCATGTTAATGACTGCTGCCACATGGGCTCAAGATGCCGGCATCGCTCCCGGCAGTGACGCTACCGGATCGTCAGGGCTCCATCAGGAACTGAAGACAAAATTTATTGAAGGCAACGCCGGATTCATGTCACTGGTCGCTCTGGCATTGGTCTTAGGTCTGGCATTCTGCATTGAACGCATTATCTACCTCAGCCTTTCGGAGATCAATGCGAAGAAACTCATGAAAGACATCAGTGAGAAGATCGAAGCCAACGATATTGAGGGAGCACGCCAGATCTGTGCCACTACACGCGGACCCGTTGCCGCTATCTGCCGCGAAGGACTCAGTCGTGTCAATGACGGCATTGAGAACGTGGAACGTGCCGTGGTAAGCTACGGTTCCGTACAAAGCTCCAATCTAGAAAAAGGCTGTTCCTGGATCACGTTGTTCATTGCCGCAGCCCCTTCATTGGGATTCCTTGGCACAGTGATCGGAATGGTGATCTCGTTCGATCAGATACAACAGGCTGGTGACATCAGTCCGACCATCGTAGCGGCAGGTATGAAAGTTGCTCTGATCACTACTATCTTCGGCATCATTGCCGCCCTGATCCTTCAAGTGTTCTATAACTATATACTCTCGAAGATCGAGCATCTTACAGCCCAGATGGAAGAGAGTGCCATCACCCTGCTCGACAGCGTGATGAAATTACAGTTGCGCAATGAAAAATAATTGGAAGAATAGACCGACGGAAAAGATCTCCTCGCGGTTGCTCTACTATATCATCGGAGCGACGGCTGTCATCTTTCTGCTCTTCTGGTTCATTGGATACGACCGTCCCTTTGAGGACAATCCCAATTTCAATGCTCCTCTATTCACCGATGCCGTCCTCGGTCTGATGCTTGTCATGGTGCTGGGAGCCATCATCATCAGCCTGTGGACCGTTTGGCGCTCACTGAAAATCCGTGGGAAAGGCGAACAGACAGTTAATAACATTCCGGCTAAAAAGATCAGCTACGCTATCACGGGAGGTGTCGCCGTCATTCTACTGCTCACCTTCCTGATCGGCTCGTCCGATCCCATGGAGATCAATGGCATGGAATATACAGATGCTTTCTGGCTCCGTACGGCCGACATGCTCATCAATACGATCATTATCATCATCATCGCCGCAGCCATAGCCGTCTTGCTGGGAGCAACGAACTACTATAGACGCAAATGATGTTTGGACATAAAAAACGGTTTATACCCGAGCTGAACACGACGTCGACCGCCGACATCTCGTTCATGCTCCTTATCTTCTTCCTCGTCACATCATCGATGGATGTGGACAAGGGACTAACGCGCCAGCTTCCGCCTTTCACCAAGCAGGAGCCGCAGGAAAGTGTCGTGAGTAAAGAGAATCTGATGAAAATCACTATTACGGCCGACAATCACACACTTATAGACGGGAAACCGGTAAAAACAGCCCAGGTCATGCCGATGATCAGTGAACTGATCCGCCGGACGGGACAACGTCACCTCATCACTATCGACTGCAACCCACAAGCCGAATACACCACCTATTTTAATCTGCAGAATGCTTTGGTAGCCGCTTATACGCAATGGCGCAATCAGACAGCAATGCAAAAATACGGCAAACCATATAAGAAGCTCTCACCTGCGCAACGTGACAAGATCAAGGAACTCTGCCCACAGCGCATAGCAGAACAATACAACGGCACTGCCGGTGAGAACGGAAATCAATCTCAGAACAGCGCAACAGAAGCGCAACAAGGCAACAGCAGCACGACCGTGTCCACGGCACAAGCCACTAACACCTCTACTCAGAAAGGAGGCATGCAATGAGTTTCATCCGTCACCACGAACACCGTGTACCGGGACTGAATACGGCATCACTGCCCGACCTGGTCTTTTCCGTACTTTTCTTCTTCATGATCGTCACCCACATGCAGAAGGTTGCCGTGAAGGTGCAATACCGGGCCCCGCAGGGCACAGAGCTTACCCGACTCGTCAAGAAATCAGCTGTCTCCTATGTATATATCGGACGCCCCATCAGTTCCCTCTCCGGCAAACAGTCAAATAGATCTCAAGGAAATGCCCTTTCTGACTACCGTATCCAGCTCAACGATAAATTCGCTTCAGCCGCCGACGTGACCGACTATATCTCTACCGAGCGCGACCGAATGACACCTGAGGATAAAGAGCAGATGACCGTATCCATCAAAGCCGACCGGACAACTCCCATGGGGATCATAACCGATGTAAAGCAAGCGCTCCGACAAGCCAAGGCTTATAATATCAGCTATTCCGCAACAGAAAGAAAACACCAACCCCTACAATAACAGATGAAGAAGCTAATCCCTCTCCTGCTGGCACTGCTATTGGCTGTCAGCGCAGAAGCGCAGAAGCGCGAGTTTCGTGGTGCATGGATCCAATGTGTCAACGGACAGTTTATAGGCATGTCCCCCGCACAGATGCGCGAAGCACTTACCCGACAGATTGACGCCATCTGGAGAGCTGGCGGCAATGCTATCATCTTCCAAGTTAGGGGAGAGTGCGACGCACTTTATAGAAGTGACATCGAGCCTTGGAGCCGTTTCATGACCGGCGTACAGGGACAGGCCCCATCGCCCTCCTGGGATCCCCTTCAATGGATGATCACAGAATGTCACCGCCGCGGAATGGAGCTCCATGCCTGGATCAATCCTTACCGCGCCAAGACAAAGACCACCTCGGTCCTCGCCCCCAACCATGTGGCACGACAACATCCTAACTGGGTGTTCTCTTACGATGGACAGCTTATCCTAAATCCTGCCCTAAAAGAGACACGCGACTATATCTGCCATGTTGTGGACGACATTGTCAGTCGCTACGACATCGACGGCCTGCATATCGATGACTATTTTTACCCCTATCCCGCCGCAGGCAATGTCATTCCCGATGAACAACTCTATCGCCAGAATCCACAAGGATGCCGCACACTGGCAGACTGGCGCCGCAACAATGTGAATCTGTTCATCAAACAACTCTCCGACTCTATTCACTCCCGCAAGCCATGGGTGAAATTTGGAATTTCCCCCTTCGGCATCTACCGCAATCAAACATCCGACCCAAAGAACGGATCGGCCACACGCGGCTTGCAGAACTATGACGATCTCTATGCCGACGTCCTCCTTTGGGTCAACAATGGATGGGTAGACTATTGTGTTCCACAGCTCTACTGGCAGATAGGACATCCCACTGCCGATTACGCGACGCTCATCCGCTGGTGGAACAAAATGGCCGGAAACCGTCCGCTCTATATCGGTGAGGATGTGGAACGCACTGTGAAATATGCCGATCCAAGCAATCCCGTATCCAACCAACAGCCTGCCAAATATCGTCTGCACCGCCAGATGAGGAATGTCAATGGCACAGTGCTTTGGTATGCAAAAGCCGTGGCCGATAATACCGGTAATTATGCGACCATACTCCGCAATTACTATTGGCGTACACCTGCTCTCCAACCTCAAATGCCATGGATCGACAAGAAAGCTCCTAAGAAGCCGAGAAAAGTAAAAGCCAAATGGCAGCCCGACGGCTATATGCTCACGTGGGAACGGCCTAAAGGGAAAAAATGGGGCGACATCGTGACGCGCTATGTCATCTACCGCTTTGCCGAAGGCGAAAAGATCAACCTCGACGATCCCTCGCACATTATCAAAATCACGTCTGCGACCACCTACAAATTACCTTACAAGGATGACACACGAAAATATACCTATGTTGTCACCGCTCTCGACCGTATGCAGAACGAGAGCAAGGGAGTAAAAGAGAAAGTCAGACTATAAAAATGATCTTGAGCGACACAGTCATTTTCTGTCGCCCTGATTGATACAACATTGATCTCAGATACAGATGAAAGAATTCTTAATCGTAGGACTAGGCAGCTTTTTAGGAGGTTCATCACGCTATGGCGTCTCCCAACTCATGAAAATACTCATAGGGCAGTCAACACCTATGGGTACATTGACCGTGAATATTGTAGGTTGTTTTCTGATCGGGCTCTTCTCCGCCTTCAACTTCGACGGACGATGGCTGACCCCATCCATGCGCCTCATCCTTATCACAGGATTCTGTGGAGGCTTCACCACTTTTTCCACATTCATGAGCGAGAATGTCACCATGCTGCAGGAACGCAACTATGGTCTGGTAGCAGCCTATTTCTTCGCCAGCATCTTCTTCGGATTCATCGCCCTTGTGACAGGCCACTACCTGGTAAAGGCAGTAGCATAGACGCTGCCGGACATTATCATTCCGCCAGATACGTTTTTGAGAGACAACACAGTAAAACCCAATATATGACTCATGACAGCATCGAGTCGGCCTACTGTTTCTTTCATCAGAAATACCGGGTCTATGAACACTCCAACATGAATTGGCAGAAAGACGATATCGAATATGCTATAGCCAGCTATGTCGGTCAAATGGATAAAGAATTGTACGCTCTCCTATCCAAGGGCAAAGACGATTATCTTCTCGATCATCTCCACTTTGCTCAAGATATGCGAAATGCATTGGATGCTCTCGAAATGATGATGAAATAGAAGAGAGTGTGTCAAAACTAAAATGACTAATCCTATAAGTTACGAATTGTAACCATAATACATAAAAGGGTCGTATCATTACTCAATACAAAGCGTGATACGACCCTTACTTTAGTCTTTTAGGATGCACAAACTTCAAATTATCAGTTCCTCATTTTCAGGAAATGAGTCTTGACACACCCTCCTGTCTATTTTCCGGCAAATACCAGACGCAGGCAACACCAGTCGCCATTCTTACACCGCTCGGCTTCTTCCAGATTGAGAGAAGCGGCCTTCTCCAACAACACGGGAATATCCTGCTCATAGAAGCCGCTAAGCACTAGCGAACCGCTACGGGCCATCACATCAACAAAGGCTGCCATGTCGTCCAACAGGATATTACGGTTGATATTAGCCAACACGATATCGAAAATGCCACATACGTGCGAAAGCACATGAGCGTCTCCTAAAAGCACCTGCATATTCGTGACACCATTCAGCTCCGCATTCTTTTTGGCATTGTCCGCACACCATTCATCGATATCATATCCTACCACTTCCTTCGCTCCCAGCTTTGAAGCCCCGATACCCAGGATACCTGTTCCGCAGCCACAGTCGAGTACACACTTGTCCTTCACATCAAGATGGAGGAGCATCGACAGAATCATCTGTGTCGTCTCATGCGTACCTGTCCCGAAAGAATTGACGGCATGGATCGCTATCCGCAACGGCGACTCTACGCCCTCCGTCTGTGCCACATTCTCCATAGGCTCTTGCGTGCCTTGCGGCGCCGTATCGGTGCTCTGTTCTGACGTCCCGTTGTCCTGACAGCCCTTGCCGTCTCTACGGGCATCCACGACTAGGATCTTACCATCGATATCTATAGGGTCAAAGCCCTCGTCTTCCCATGTCTTGTTCCAATCCTTATTCTCTGCCGGCTGTACATCATACGTGACGGTCACACCCGGCATGACATCGGCAGCCATGGCTGCCAACAGCTCGCGGTCAAGCTGTTCTTCCTGCACATAACCGCGCATACCATCTTCCGTATCCTCGAAAGCCTCCAGACCGGCAGATGCCGTAGCGTCTGCCAAAAGGTCACGTGCTATCTGCAACTGTGACGGGTCACAAGAGATATGAAAGTCGACAACATCGTATTTCATAGCATAAAAGTTTAAATCTATCTGCAAAATTATAAAAAATAGGGAAATTCCTATCACCCTTGGGGGTTTTTCCTTAACTTTGCGTAGAAATAGGTATTAAATTTGTAGTGTCTGTAAAAGGTATCTGACGATACAAGTAACAAAACACAAAAAATACGAACAGAACACCAAAGTAAACATAAAGGAGAGCAAAATATGAAAAGGCTATTTCTTCTTTTAGCATTGACAGGTCTGATGTCCACCCCCATTTGGGCGCAGGACGATGACCTCTACTTCACTCCCTCCAAAGAGAGTGAGGAAGCAAAGACAACGGATACGGCTCCGACAAAAACAACTGAGCCCACATATTACAGTGGCAGCAACAGAGATGTCGACGAATATAATCGTCGTGTCCGTTTCCGCAGCAGCGTACAAGACATCGACTCGCTCGGCAACGACATCATTGCCTTTGCCCCTGTTTATGGCAACTATCCCGACAGTATGTATGTAGACACCACACGTGTCTTCCCGCTGATACAGGATGATGACAACGACTATTACTGGACCCGTCGTCTCTGCCGTTGGGACGGTTTCTATGATCCTTGGTTCTACAGCTACTATGGCAGTCCCTGGCGGTGGTACTATAGTGGCTGGTATGATCCTTGGTACGGACCTTATTGGTACGACGCATGGTATGATCCCTGGTTCTACGGCTATGGCTGGGGTTGGTATCCCGGTTATGCCGGCTGGTGGGGTTATCCCTGGTATCCCGGATACTGGCATCCCTTCCCAGGATGGGGTGGCACGATCGTAGGCAATATCGGCGGACGCAACTCAGGTGGCTATGCCGGCTCACGTACCTATAGCGGTTCCAACCGCTACACCTCTACGACAGGCAAGAGCTTTGGAGGACGTACGTTCGGCCGCAACGGCAATACGACATATACATCCAGCCGATTCGGCAGTCGCACCTTCAACAACCGTACGAACAATTCGCGGCCGTTCAACAACAACCGTCCTACCAACAGCTATCAGCCCAATACAGGATCACATAACTTCGGAGGCTCCAGCTCTTTCGGCGGACGTAGCTTCGGAGGCGGAGGACATGTCGGAGGCGGTAGCTTCGGCGGAGGACGTGTCGGAGGCGGCAGTTTCGGCGGACGTAGATAATCTATTCCCTATTTAAAGATCAATCAAAAATATGAAAACGCAAACTATCTCAATACTCCTGTTGGCCCTGGCTGCTCTCCCAGCCACGGCCCAGGAGACCTATCAGGACACAAAGCTCGTAGAAAACGAACTGAACGGTACAGCCCGTTATGTAGGTATGGGTGGTGCCATGGAAGCCTTAGGAGCAGACATCTCGACCATCAGTACCAACCCAGCCGGAATCGGCCTCTTCCGAAAGAACCAGGTGACCGTCTCCGGAGGATTGGTGACACAAGGCGGTGATGCGACGACCTCACCTTCCTTTAACGGCATCCAGCTCAACTATTCCGGACAGAAGACCCACGCTTCGTTCGATCAGATTGGGTTCGTATGGGCACACCGCGTAAGCAGCCGCTCATATCTTAACTTCGGATTCAGCTATCATAAGAGCCGCAATTTCGATCAGATTCTCAATGCCGGTGGAAAACTAGACAACGCCTCTCAGAATAAGCTGAGCGCCATCAAGTATGCTTTAGGTGTTGGCGACAATGCCTGGAACGCTGTCGACGCCAACTATCAGGAAATGTTCCAGACAGCTGACGGCAAGGATATGGAGTACCGTAACGCCACACAATATCTTTACGGACAATATCAGCACGGATATATCGGCGAATACGACTTCAACTTCAGTGGCAACATCAACGACCGTGTCTACCTCGGTATCACACTGGGTATCCACGATGTGAACTATCGTTCCAACAGCATTTATTCTGAAGATCTTGAGGGCAATGCTTACTCGCTGGCTGAAGAGCTCTTAAAGATTGACGGTACTGGCTATGATGTAAAGCTCGGCGCCATCTTCCGCCCCTTCGCCTACTCGCCCTTCCGTATCGGCGTATATGTCAACTCACCCGTATTCTACAGCCTCACGCAATACGGCACCAGTGGCATCGGACTGGGAACTCTCTACTCTGACGGCAGTACTACGGACGAAGGCACCTACTCAGAGAACAGTGCATCACTCGACTATAAGGTCAATACACCTTGGAAATTCGGTATCAGCTTAGGACATACTATAGGCAACAGCCTTGCTCTCGGTGCCACCTACGAATACTCCGACTACAGCACCATCGATAACCGATACATCGACGGTGGCTACTACGATGCGTACTACGGTCAGTGGTACGACAGCAGTTCGTCAGACAATGCCATGAACCATAATACGAAACAGACATTGAAAGGCGTAAGCCTGCTGAAACTCGGCGCTGAATACAAATTTACTCCAAAATGGGCTCTGCGTGTAGGTTACAACTACCAGTCGCCCATCTTCAAGAGCGAAGGATTCCGCGACGGTAGCATAGAGTCGCAGGGTGTGGCCTACGCTACCTCCACCGATTTCACCAACTGGAAGGCTACCAACCGTTTCACCTGTGGTCTTGGCTATCAGTATAAAGGCTTCACTGTCGATCTGGCCTATCAGTACACACAGACCGACGGCGACTTCTATCCTTTCATGAGCTACTATGCCTCTGAGTCTGAACCACAAGAAATGAACAACCAGGTGAGCAGTACACCCGTCAGTTTTAAGCGTTCACAAGTACTGTTGACTCTCGGCTACCGCTTCTAAGCTGATTTCCAGATAATAACATGGTTGCCAAAACGTGATAGAGTCCAAGTACGATACCGACAGGTGGTAACCATACTTTACAATATGCACAATAAAGGGGGAACATCTCATGGAGTTCCCCCTTTATTGTGCCTGTTCAATTTCTCACGACTTGGCCTTTCTCTGAAAGGCCTCATCCAGAATAAGGAATCCTTCTTGATCTGACCATTCTAACCTATTCACCCGCAAATATTTATTTCTCCATACAACTTCGATTTTTCGCAACCTATACGAATAATCTGCAAAAAAATAGGTATATTTGCAGACAGATAATATCATTATACATAAAAACCAAACATTATGCGACTAATTATTCAACCCGACTATGCTAAACTGTCTGCCTGGGCAGCCAACTATGTGATCAACCGCATCAATGAAGCCCAACCTACAGAAGAGCATCCCTTCGTACTCGGTCTGCCTACCGGTTCTTCACCTGAAGGCATGTATGCCGAACTGGTAAAGGCCAACAAAGAAGGCCGCGTGAGCTTCCGCAATGTCATCACCTTCAATATGGACGAGTATGTCGGGCTGCCCGAAGAGCATCCCGAGAGCTACCACAGCTTCATGAAACGCAATCTCTTCGACCATATCGATATCAAGCCTGAAAACGTACACCTGCTCAATGGCAACGCCAAGGATCTGAAAGCCGAGTGTGCACACTACGAGCAGATGATCAAGGATGCCGGTGGCATCGACCTGTTCCTCGGCGGCATCGGCCCCGACGGCCATATCGCTTTCAACGAGCCGGGCTCCAGTCTGACAAGCCGTACACGTGAGAAGACGCTCACCACCGATACGATCATCGCCAACTCACGCTTCTTCGACAACGATATCAATAAGGTGCCTCACTATGCACTTACCGTTGGTGTCGGAACAGTGATGGATGCCCGCGAGGTGCTCATCCTCTGCAATGGTCACCACAAGGCCCGTGCCCTGCAGGCCGCCGTAGAAGGCCCTGTGACCCAGCAGTGGACAATCAGCGTGCTCCAGATGCATCAACACGGCATCATCGTCTGCGATGAGCCTGCCTGCGATGAGCTGCGAGTAGCCACCTATCGTTACTATAAAGATATTGAGAAAGACCAGCTCTAATCCTATTATAAAGATGCGGATACAGACCCACACCGCTACGGTGCCCTCTGTATCCGCATTTTTAGCTTTCTCTATTACTCAACCTACTATTATGAACAGACTACTTCTACTTTCTGCCGCCCTATTGGGCGCTACCACCGTTTTAGCCAACGACTATACTATTTCCTCCCCTGACGGCCGTCTCTCCGTATCGGTGAACGATAATGCCGGCCAGGCTCATTACATTGTCTCTTACGATGGCCGGAAGATACTCAATGACAGCCGGCTGGGCCTGCAAACCAACTATGCCAATTTCGCTGACAGTCTCACCTTGAAAGGTACAACAACAGCTACCATTGACCGGACATACGACATGACACGCACAAAAACCTCCCGCGTGCACTATCAGGCCAATCAAGCAACGCTGACATTTATGACACCCCGAGGATTGGAAATGCAGGTGACATTCAATGTCTCCAACAACGATATTGCCTTCCGCTACACCCTTCCCCGCCCAAAGAGTGAAGAGCCCAAGTCGGCCATCATCTATACAGAACTGACCAGCTTCAATCTTCCTGACGCCACCACGACTTTCCTTTCCCCGCAATGCCCACCCATGATCGGATGGGAAAATTCCAAACCGAGCTATGAAGAGGAGTATCATCCTGACGCCCCCCTGACCGCACCTTCTCAATATGGCGTAGGCTACACCTTCCCCTGTCTTTTCCACGAAGCATCCGTCTTCCCGAAGGACAAACAGAACACCTCTCTCTCCGATGTATGGCTCATGGTGAGCGAGACCGGCGTTACCGGTGACTATGTCGGTGGCCGACTCTCGGAATATACTCCAGGAAAGGGCTACAGCATCGCTTTCCCACAAGAAGGAGAATGCAACGGATGGGGTGATGCCCGTCCTGCCATTATGCTGCCCGGCTCTACCCCCTGGCGCACACTCACTGTAGGCCGCTCTCTTGCTCCCATCGTGGAGACGACCATCCCTTACGATGTCGTAGAACCGCCCTACGAGCCAAAGGCCGACTACAAGCCGGGACGCTACGTATGGAGCTGGCTCCTCTGGCAGGACAACAGCATCAACTATGACGACCAGAAGAGTTTCATTGACATGGCTGCACAGATGGGCTATGAATACATACTTATCGACAACTGGTGGGACCGGCAGATCGGCCGTGAGGGCATTGAGAAACTTGCCCGCTATGCCAAGGAGAAAGGCATCAGCCTCATGCTTTGGTTCAACTCCAATGGAACGGCAAACAATGCACCGCAGACACCGCGTGGGATCATGAATCGTCCTATCCTTCGCAAACAGGCCATGGCCTGGATGCAGAGCATTGGTGTCAAAGGCATAAAGGTCGACTTCTTCGGCGGAGACAAACAGCATGTGCTTCAGCTTTACGAAGACATTCTCAGCGATGCCAACGACTACGGAATAGCCGTAATATTCCACGGATGTACCCTGCCCCGCGGTTGGGAACGCATGTATCCCAACTATATTGCCTCCGAAGGCTGTCTGGCCAGTGAGAACGTCTACTTCTCCGACTACCATGCCAAGAAAGAAGGATTCGAGATGACAATGCATCCCTTCGGCCGTAATGCCGTGGCAAGTTTTGACTGGGGCGGCGTGATGATGAACCGGCACATGAGCCGCGACAATCAAAGCCGGCACCAGCGCTTCACTACTGATGTCTTTGAGCTGGCAACAGCCATTACCAACCAATGTGATATAAACTGTGTAGCGCTGACACCTAACGTTGTCGGCACACTGTCGTCCACGGTCACAGAATTCCTCAAGGCACTTCCCACCACATGGGAACAGACCCGCTTCATCGCCGGCTACCCTACACGCTATGCCGTCATTGCACGTCAGCATGCCGGGCGCTGGTACATTGGTGGTCTGAACGGCACCTATAAGCCCATCACCGTCACACTACAGCTGCCTATGCTCGCAGGCAAGACTGTCACATGCCTCACCGACGGCAAGCGTACCATAAAAATGAAAGGCAATGCCTCACTTGACAACGCTGTAAGTCATCCCGACGACATTGTCTCGGCCTCACAACCTGACACACGACAGACTACGCTCAAGGTAAAAGCTGATGGTACCGTACGTGTTACGATTCAGCCCATGGGCGGCATCGTCATCATGGAATAATGTATCAAAACAGAAATGACATTATGAAGAAATAAGGAATCACAACTTCAACAACCAAAATAGCCATACAGAGCTTCATGAAGAGCTTTGTATGGCTATTTTGAATTTAACGCTCGAGGGAGCCAGCGTATTATAAACTGCTGATAGGAAAGATCGATATATGGCAAGCTCTCTTGTCATCTCTGAATATTCTCAGACATCTCCTTTCTTAACAAATACCGACGCTTTCTCTGTTCTATTGCTTACCGGATTTCTTTTCTGCCTCATAATGCTCCATCTCCTTTCTGCTGCGGCTGATGGTCACCAGATAGACACCACCGAAAATAAGCAGGACAGCGATCACCTTGACAAGATTGAACTTATCCATACCTAAACTTACGGCTACGATACAGGCTACCAACGGCTGGATGTAATTATACATTCCTGCCACTGTAGGACGCAGATGCTTCTGTCCGACAACAATAAGCATATAGCTGACAAAGGTAGCACCAATAATGATAAATGCCAGACCACCAATCATCGAAGCCGACAGACTTTCCCACCGGGTGGCCAGCAGGCTGGACGAGGAGAACGGGAGAATGCAGATGAATGAATAGGTGAACAGCCATTTCATGATAGTGATGAGAGAATAACGGTTCACAAAGTCCTTATAATATACAATATAGAAGGCATAGCAGAACTGGGCCAGCAGTACAAGCAAATCGCCCCAGATCGCTGTAGACGCAGCACCGGAGCCACCCGATCCCGACCGGCTTCCTAGGATCAACAGCAAGGCGCCGCCCGCACCACATGCTATGCCCAACACCTTCTTACCCGTAATAGGCTCCTTGAGAATATAGGCGGCAAGCACCATTGCCCACAACGGCATACTGGTAGTGATGATAGAAGCGTCATCAGGTGAGGTAAGACTCACTCCAAATATAAAGCAGCCTTGATTGAACACAATAGCGAAAAGGGAAGCGAAAAATAAAGAGACCAGGTCCTTATGATTGACATGCTCAGGCTTTTGAAAGAACGAAGCGATCCAGAAAAGAATCATAGCACCGCCTACACGTAAGTCGGTCATAACAATCGGAGCTACTGCTCCACTTGACATAATCAATTTAGAAACGGGCGACATCAATCCCCACATGGCATTGGCTCCAAACATGGAAGCATGCCCTTTTAAATTACTATCCATTTTATTTGTTCTAATTATTATCCATTACATCATAATCAGGTCGGTCCGTGTAAACGAAAGATGATTTTTAGCCGTCATTATTATATTTGCGCTACTGTCATCCTGAATCCGCTCCGGCTGGAACCCACCCTGAAAACACTATATATAGATGATCTCATCTGCCTGCCCAAAAGGACAACAGATCGGAAAATCTCCTATTATAGAGTTCTCCCGTCATTTTGGCTGCAAAATTAGCAGGTTGTTATCTTATATTTTTGTACTTTTGCGCCATATTCATGAAGAAACCGACCATGTGGAAAGAAAATCTATACCGTCCCGTAGAAATTCTGTTGACAGAACATGATACTTTTCCCATCGGAAAGCATCAGCATTCCTTTTATGAGATGGCATACATTCTCAACGGTAGTGGAAGTTTCAGCGCCTATTTCTTTGGAGAGAGACAGGAGGAAGGGTGCGAATACCATACTAATGACCTGTTTCTAATACCTCCCGACAGTCCGCATCTCTTTACGATAAAGGAACATAGTAAATTTGCCTTCGTACGCTTTACCCAGAACTATCTGACCGACTACGTAGACTGCAAGATCGGTGAGAGCCTCAGCCTACGGTCAGGATTTCACATCCATCTGTCTGACAATGACCGTTCCGCCTTCTGCCGTCTCATGAAGCTGATCGTTGGAGAAAAACAGAATAAAGGCCATCTGTCAGAGCTGCTGCTGCAACATTATGTCAACTGCAGCATTCTTCTATGCACACGCAACCTGTCGGGAATCCTGTCAGAATATGACGATCCTATCAACAACAAATCACAATATATGCTGCAATATATCCAACGGCATATCCATCAACCCGAATTACTGAAACTGGATCTGCTCGCCGATAAGTTCAATATCTCTCCCAAGTATGTCGGGCGCTTCTTTAAACGACATTTTGGTGAGGACTATAAGCAGTACATCACAAAGAACAGACTTAAAATAGTGGAAGACATGCTTACCAACACTAAAATGACTGTAAAGGAGATAGCCGCCCGACTCGGATACACCGACTCCTGCTACTTGAGCAAACTGTTCACGCAACACTACGGAGTCACACCCTCACAATTCCGTCACATACATTCGCACATGTTTGGAATGATGGAAGAATAGAGGCAAAAGCCATACAATATGAGTCACCTTGGATCAGTCCGACACAGAGCCTTATCCCAATCAGTTGTTAGACCGATATCCATCTTATTGGCATAAACTACTTATCGGATGAGCTTTAGCAAAAAGCGGAAAGCCAAATCACGCCTGAAGGGCCCGATAAAATTCTTGTCATGAAAGATCGTACATAGTTATGCCGTATGGTCATCTTATACTTTCTGACGACAGGGACACCATATAAAAGGACAAATTATTCTTAACATCATCAAAACACATCCGGTCCCTTATATTTTTATAATAGACCGGTTACCATCATCACGAAGTTGGAACAACTTCCTTTTGGGGCATCCTTTCTTCTCTTTAAGAAACGTGCTTACACCTGTATCTAAGCGGATTTTTACCCATACTAAAGAAATATAGGTGACTGAGGCCGAAATTATATATTCAGATGCCCGAGAATATATAACCTCGAGCTCCTGAAGCCATATTACTTTTTTCAGGCGTATAGGAGTTCGATCCTTGCCGTAGGTTTCTACCGCAGGATGCTTTCGTCAAAAAGTACTTCCCAAAGTAGAAATAAGAGACTATATCATATTACATACAATTCTTTCAAGCAGGTTAACACCTATAAGCATAACCCACTCCTATCACTAACATATCTGCCTATACCTATTAATTGAAGTATACATTTTACCATCGCCTCACCATTGAAAATGGCAGAAATCATCTGCAACATTAGGATCCCTATTCTATCGCACCTCAAGACATCCGGATACAAAAAAACGAGGCATGATCTCACGACCACGCCCCGCGGCAAACTTAAACAACCAATAAAGAATTAGATTGCTTAATGAATATTGAAATTAAAGCGAATATCGTTGATTAGCGAATGAACAGGAGCTCACGATACTTAGGCAGCTGCCAGAGTTCGTCAGCCACAAGGAGCTCGAGCTTATCGATCTGATAACGGATCTCACCCATCTTCGGCTCAACTGTATCATGATAAGCAACAGCCTTCTCGCGCTCATCCTGAATCTTATTGGCCACCTTGCGGGCACTGATCAGCTCGTCTACGAATGCCTCGATCTTCTCCGTACGCTCTGCAATCTCCTTAATGAGCTTCTTGTTGCGGGCTGTAAGTGCCGTAGCCTCGTCACGGTCGAAGATCTCATACATATTGCTCACGTTCTTAGCCAACTGACTCTGATAATGAGTAGCCACAGGAATGATATGGTTCATTGAAAGGTCACCCATGACACGTGCCTCGATCTGGATCTTCTTGGTGTAGGTCTCCCACTTCACCTCGTTACGTGCCTGCAACTCATTCTTCTTCATCACGCCAGTCGACTCAAACATCTTCACTGATGTGTCATCAAGATAACGGTCGAAGATTACAGGACAGCTCTTCTCGGTGTCCAGTCCGCGCTTCTCTGCCTCTGCGATCCACTCATCGCTATAGCCGTTACCGTCGAAACGGACAGGAGCGCAAGTCTTGATGTCCTCACGAACGACATCAATAATAGCCGAGAACTTCTCCTCACCGGCTGCGATCTTGGCATCCACACGCTTCTTGAACTCAGTCAGAGCCTCAGCAACAGCTGCATTCAGCACGATCTGTGCGCTGGCGCAGTTTGCCTCAGAACCTACTGCACGGAACTCGAAACGGTTACCTGTGAAGGCGAATGGTGATGTACGGTTACGGTCGGTGTTATCAACCATGATCGTCGGGATCTCAGGAATATCGATCTTGAAGCCCTGCTTGCCATCCAACTTAAAGAGATCCTTCTTATCAGCCTTGAGAATATGCTCAAGCAGATCGCTGACGCTCTGGCCGAGGAAAGAAGAGATGATTGCAGGAGGTGCCTCATTGGCGCCCAGACGATGTGCGTTGCCGGCACTCATGATAGAAGCCTTCAGAAGTCCATTATGACGGTAAACACCCATCAGAGTCTCCACGATGAAGACAACGAAGCGGAGGTTATCCTCAGGAGTCTTGCCGGGACCGTGAAGGAGCACGCCCGTATCAGTAGAGAGACTCCAGTTCTCATGCTTACCTGAACCGTTAACACCGTCGAAAGGCTTCTCATGGAGAAGTACCTGGAAGCCATGCTTACGGGCGATACGCTTCATAAGCGACATGAGCAACATATTGTGGTCTACAGCCAGATTGGTCTCCTCGAAAATAGGAGCAAGCTCAAACTGGTTAGGAGCCACCTCATTGTGACGTGTCTTGCAGGGGATACCCAACTCGAGAGCCTGGATCTCAAGATCCTTCATGAAAGCCTGCACACGCTCAGGAATAGCACCGAAATAGTGGTCGTCCATCTGCTGGTTCTTAGCAGAATCGTGGCCCATCAGCGTACGACCCGTAAGTACGAGGTCTGGACGGGCAGCATACAGGTCTTCATCAACCAGGAAGTACTCCTGCTCCCAACCGAGGTTAGAAACGACCTTCTTCACATCGGGATAGAAATAATGACATACGTCAGTGGCTGCAACGTTTACTGCATGAAGAGCACGGAGCAACGGAGCCTTGTAGTCGAGAGCCTCACCTGTATAGGAGATGAAGATTGTAGGGATACAGAGAGTGTCATCGATAATGAATACCGGTGATGTAGGATCCCAGGCAGAATAGCCACGGGCCTCAAAGGTAGAACGGATACCACCCGAGGGGAAGCTTGAAGCATCGGGCTCCTGCTGTACGAGCAGCTTACCAGAGAAATCTTCGATCATGCCACCCTTACCGTCGTGCTCTACGAAAGCATCATGCTTTTCGGCGGTACCCTCAGTAAGCGGCTGGAACCAGTGGGTATAATGGGTCACGCCATTCTCGTCGGCCCACTGCTTGATACCCTTAGCAACCTCGTCAGCGATGCTACGGTCGAGTGTGGCACCGTTGTCGATAACGTCAACCATCTTCTCATACACATCTGCAGGAAGATACTTGTACATCTTTGCCCGGTTGAACACCTTGCGGCCAAAGTACTCAGAGGGACGCTCAACAGGTGAGATCACCTCTACCGGACGTTTGCGTGAGGCCGAAGCCACTGCGTCAAATCTTAAATTTGTCATATCCTATGTGGTTTTAGAATTGATGATTCGTATTATTTTAAATTAGTCTTGATGCGTTCCATAGCTTCCTGCGTATCATCACGGTCGCCGAAAGCGGTAAGGCGGAAATAGCCCTCACCCGAAGGACCGAATCCCACACCGGGTGTGCAGACAACGCCGCAACCATAGAGCAACTGATCGAAGAACTTCCAAGAGTCTACGCCCTCGGGGGTCTTCACCCACAAGTAAGGTGCATTCTCACCACCGAAGACCTTATAACCGAGCTGCTTGAGCGTCTCGCGCATCAGGCGGGCATTCTCCATATAATAGCCGATGGTCTTCTTGATCTGCTCCTGACCCTCAGGAGTGTACACAGCCTCTGCGGCACGCTGGGTTATATAGCTTGTACCGTTGAACTTCGTGCACTGACGACGGTCCCACATCGGATTGAGCTCCACCTCGCGACCGTCCAGCGTCGTTGCCGTAAGCTCCTTCGGAATGACCGTATAGCCACAGCGCACACCGGTGAAACCGGCTGTCTTGGAGAAAGAACGGAACTCGATGGCACACTTACGGGCACCACGGATCTCATAGATGGAATGCGGTATGTCAGGATCGTTGATATAAGCCTCGTAAGCTGAGTCATAGAAGATGATCGCATCGTTGCGCAGGGCGAAAGTCACCCACTTCTGCAACTCTTCACGAGAGAGCACCGTACCCGTAGGATTATTGGGGTAGCAGAGGTAGATCATGTCAACACGATGATCAGGCAGTGCCGGTGTGAAGTTGTTCTCTGCCGTGCAGGGGAGATATGTAATAGCCGTCCACTGGCCGTCCTCGAATTTTCCGGCACGACCGATCATTGCATTCGAGTCAATATAGACGGGATAGACAGGATCCGTAACAGCTACAGAATTGTCCCATCTGAGAATCTCCTGAATATTACCCGTGTCGCTCTTGGCACCGTCATTGATAAAGATCTCGTTAAGATCGAGATGAATGCCACGTGAAAGATAGTCGTGCTTAAGGATGGCCTCACGCAGGAAATCGTATCCGCGCTCCGGACCATAGCCACGGAAAGTCTCTTTATGAGCCATCTCATCGACGGCCTTATGCATTGCCTCGATAACTGCGGGAGCCAAAGGCTGAGTGACGTCGCCGATACCCAGACTGATGACACGCTCACCAGGATGTGACACCTTGTAAGCATTTACACGCTTTGCAACATCGGCAAACAGATAATTGCCGGGAAGCTTCAGATAATGTTCGTTGACTAATGCCATATTTTGTATTCTTATTGTGTTTATCGTTTGCTCTTTCTTTATTCAAATTATTCCGGCAAGGCGATGCTGCCATCGAAAACGAAGGCTGCAGGACCGGACATCATCACATGATTGTTATCTGCCCAGAAGATATGGAGAGTGCCACCGTCCATGCAGACATTCACCTCCTTTGGAGCTTTTCCAAGCTGAGAAGCTGCCACTGCTGTAGCACAAGCACCTGTACCGCAAGCCATCGTGATGCCACTGCCGCGTTCCCATACGCGGGTACGAAGCCGACCTTCACCCACCGGCGTGACAAACTCGATGTTGCAACGCTGCGGGAAGACCTCTGTGTCATTCTCAAGGATCCGACCATAACGGGCGATATCCAGTTTCTCTACATCGTCGACGAAAATCACATAATGTGGATTACCCATAGAGACGAATTTGGAATCATGCGCTCCCATTTCCTTCCACATATCCTCATATTTTCGTGCCACATCCACGCCCGTGTACTGTTCACTTTGTTCCAGCGCCGGTTCAAGCATATCGACCGTCACCGACTCCACCACCTTTTTCTCACTGTCGAGATGAAGCTGCAGGATCTTCACTCCTGAAAGTGTCTCCAGACGGATCGTAGTTTTGTCGGTCATGCCGCGTTCATAAAGATACTTGGCAATACACCGACTGGCATTACCGCACATCATCGCCTCCGAGCCATCATTGTTGAAGATGCGCATCGAAAAGTCGGCTGTCTTCTCATCAGAGGGAGCACCGATAAGCACCAAGCCATCACTACCGACGCCCGTATGATACCGGCTCCACACCTCCGCCGCCTTTGCAGGATCGGGCACATTATATAATAGGGTATTGACGTATATATAATCGTTGCCCGCGCCATGCATCTTTGTAAACTGTATATTGGTTGTCATTTTGCTGTTCGTTTTACCCTTTGAGTAACTTTTTTGTTCTAATTCCACTGCAAAGTTAATGAAAAAGTAAATGAACAGAGCTAATTTGTAACGAAAATCTGCAAATAAATATCAAAACTAACAAATTGAAAGAAAAATGAAGTATATACTTGACAAATTGTAACTATCTTATCGGTATAACTTTACAAGTTCACTTATTTTTTAAATCCGATTCTTCAAAATGATATTTAACGATTACAAATCCTATCATATTGAAACGAATTCATCATATAAAACTATCAAAAACGAGCAGGAACAACAGCTTAAAATGACATCTGAAAGTAGGAGCTATCACCTGTTATCTTATAACCTTATTATAAGGGAATGCCTCTATGACATATCGGTAACCTTAGAACTCTCTTAACCTTATAAATAACCCAACCATAAATATATCAGTTACCACCTCTTCTACATTCTTCTATATCCTCCCTATACTTTTTCAGCAATGATATAAGATCTTCCTCGTGTCACCCTACAAGTGCCACATCCCCTTATTCCTTATTATATAGGGATGCCGAATATTGCTCGCCGAAGCGATTGATAAACACGACTCGGATCTTTTTAAACCTGCCTTGGGGATGGCAACGAAACAGATGAGATGTTGCAGCGCAAGAACCGCAACGGGAAAAATGCGATCCGTATTGATCGTCTACTGCCGTGAAGCGTTCCATAGTACCCATATATTTACCATCCTGATACCACGACACACGACACCCCGAATCATAGTCCCAAATATTGGCTACGACACAACCTGGTTGTGACGCGAACTCACCCGGTTTATAGACATACATCTGGTGAGACAATGGATATCCCGTCGATTTATAGTGCCAACGTACATCCTTTCCATCCACATCAACGATCAGATAGCCGTTCGGCGTCCCACACCGGTTAATCTTTCCTTTCCACCATGCTCCACAAGCCGCTCCGATATTATGTTGATAAAGATTGCCATTCACTTCCACGTTCTGATACAAATGGGTGTGACCACAAAACACATGCACACGATAACCGCTGAGAGCCTCTTCCAACTGACGCGCATTACGTATATTGTCATTTTCCTCTCCGGTATTCCAACCGGTGGCGTGCATGTTGAGGATCACCAGCGATCCTTTTGGCACATAACTCAGATCACGCTTGAGCCATGCTATTTGCTGGTCAGTGATAAGTTCCTGATATTTCTTATTGCCTGCATAGTCGATATTCTTCAATGTGATGACATGCGCCCTACCTATATTAAACGAATAGTCCGTAGGCCCGAAATGCCGGTTATACTCCATCTCGCCATAAACCGGCGTCCCAAGACGCATATTGTGCAGATCCTGCCAGCGGCAGTCGAAATCATGGTTGCCTATGCAATGAAACATCGTCATGCCCGTATTCTTCACCGATTCTATATAGTCGGCATAGAGTGGCATATTGTCAAACACCATATCCCCTAACGCTATCCCCACGACCTCAGCATCGTGGTTAAGCGAGTCTACAGAATGACGTATGTCACGCATGGTCTCCAAACGCCAGCGGCGCATATCCTCATGAGTACCCACCTGTGGATCAGAGATGGCTATGTAATGAAAACGATCAGCCACCGTCTTGCGATGTTCGAGCGTAAAATCGCATTTGCCGGCAATAGCCTGTCCGACACGACAGTAAAAGCCGGATGCGATACCGTCACTGGACGGCAACCGATAAGCGGCCGGTGTAGAGATGCTGATATATTTACTTACGACCGTATCTGTGCGTAGCGACCACCGTCCCTGATTATCTGTCCGCGTGAAGTTGACTCCATCGTTGACTACGACATCCCTGACACCCCGGCCGGACGTATCTCTGACTGTACCTGAGATGTAAAACACGGTCTCTCGAGCCACTCCGCTACTCATGAACAATGTGCTCAGAAGCAGCGCAAAGATTGCATTCATTTTCATGGCGATAACTGTTTTATTCGGTAACTTCGATTTTTTAGGCTGCATTGCATCTCCATACATTAATCCATACCCGATCAATGATGGGCACAACCCCTATCGGTCACTTGCAAAACTATCTATTCATTCTTACAAAAGAGATACAGCACAAATACAATGGTATGAAAGATTACAAAGATATAGAACGGCTCACCCGATAAATATAGGGAGATATGCTGCTCAGATGAAGTACTGGGATGAAAAGCAGAGGAACGGCTCAAGGGGGCACGTATGGAATAAATGCGGGGAATGAAACCCGGATCATGTGGCATGACTCCAACCGGCTACCCGTGACGGTTCTTGTCGCACTTCCTGTAACGGTCATCTTGCTCTCCGTCCCT
>HF988458.1 GCA_000431975.1 Prevotella sp. CAG:924
CATATCTCCCCTATATTTATCGGGTGAGCCGAAATATGACGCTGTTTTCTCACCCGATTCTTGTCTATGGTAGCTTCCCTCAAGGTGACAGTTACCTCTATTTCGTGGTGGAAGCAACGCAAGAGAGTATGGCGAGGATCCGGTACCAATATGCCTTCGAAAAGTAGTATATGGCTACTTGGGTAAGTAATAATATGATACTTTGCCAAGTAGCATAATACTACTTGGGCAAGTAGTATTATGCTACTTCAAAATGGGCAAAATCCGCTTAAATACAAGGACCAGCATAGTTCTTTGAGTGCTGAAGAACGATGATGCCATAATGCTTTTAAATCCTGAGTCATACCCTATCTTACCTCTTCGATGTAGGAGAATGTGAGATTGACGGATGTGCGTTCGTGTCAAGATATTTTGGCGTATTCTCCGTAGGGCCATGACCTTAGGGGATAAACAGACGGTTCCCCTTATTGTAAACTGAAACATTGGATTGTCTTACGAAAGGTTATCCTACAGAAGTAGACTATGAAGCCGGAGTTGTATTTTCCTTCACAGGTTATAACTCTTGAAAGGCCGGCGTTCAGATCTGTTGTCTAATGAGGCCGGATATGCTTTTCGATGGACATTCGATGAGGTTAACAGAAGATTAGGATCATCCTGCTTGTGCTAAAAACGAAGGCCGCAGAAGACTGTATTGTCCTCTGCGGCCTTGATATTTTTGTCGTCTGCTATCTGCACGACCATACGAACAGAAATTGTGTAGTCGTGCGGGCAGGTCGGTGACTGTGTAATTATCGGATGAAGTTAGTCCTTATGGCTTGGGTCTCGCCTTCCGGTCTTGTTCCATTGGCCTGCTTTACCATCCAGGCGAGGTTGTGCGCCATGATGCGCATGGTCTGCATACCTTCAGCGTCGAGTGCAGCTTCACCGGCTTTCTGTCCGTAGACAATGTTCCAGTACTGGCTGGTGGCGATAGGCATGGACATCATTTGGAATGGCAGGTTCATGGTGGTGTAGGCTGCGGAGGCACCTCCACGCCGGCATACTGCTACGTTGGCCACGGGCTTGTAGCGGAAGGCACTGCCGTTGCTGAAAAGCATACGTTGTACGAGAGCCAGTAGACCGCCGTTGGGCTGGCCGTAGTAGACAGGTGAGCCGAATATAAATCCATCGGCATTGTTGGCCTTCTCGCTGATACGGTTACAGCTATCGTCATCGAAGGTGCAGCGTCCTGACAGTCTGGTGCATGCGCCACAGGCTATGCAATAGCGTATGGGTTTGTTGCCGATCCATTCTATCTCAGTCTCAAAGCCTTCCGTTTCGAGTGTCTTGGCAGCTTCTTGCAGTGCCAGATAAGTGTTGCCCTCTTTGTGGGGGCTGCCATTGACTAATAAGATTTTCATAATTGCTTATCCTTATTTTAATCAAAATGTTGTTGAATGATATAGAGGGGTAGAGGAGGGTATTTCTTCTTGTATCAGGTTTATAACATATAGTCTACAAGAAGTGTGCCGTTCCATGCCCAGAGATAAAGGGTGAGACAAAGTAGCAGGATACGTACTGTAGAGAGCAGTACTGGCTGCGTGTGAGAGCCCTGTTGCTGTAGTCTTAGCAGCAGATAGCCGATGGTGATGGGAAGGAGGTAGATCCAGTGTGCCGACATGATATACACCTCGTTGATGCCGAATCCCAAGCCAATGTGCAGGAGCCAGTCGAGGGCGGCATACGAGATGACGAGCCAGAAGAACCGTTGGCGCCAGGCGCATGCGGCACCCAGCAGGAAGAGCACCAGCAGAAGACCTTCGGCGGCATAGTTCCACCAGTGACGGTAGTGGACGATGACAGGTTTCTTGGTAGCGAGTACGTCTTGAAGCAGGTAGTCGCGGTGGAGCTGTACACCCTCGCCGAAGACATTCTCAATGGTGGTCTGGAGTCGCGGCGTCGTTTCGTCGGTCCAGCGCATAAACTCGCCTTTGGCAAACGGCTTGCCTTGCTTGCGCTCGGAAGAGTGCTGGTAGGCCCATTGTTCTTGTGCAGCCCGTTTGTGTGCCATGATGTTGTTCACTTCGGCTTGTACGGTTGTAGAGTCGTAGTGCCCTTCAGCTTTTGCCTTTTCGGCCAGGCGGGTATAGGTCTGCTGTTCAACCTTCTTCATGCGCTGCTGCTTGGCAAGATGGCGCGCGTGTTCGTTGGGCCAGACAAAATGTGCGTATTCCCAGCGTGCGAAGCCCCAGATGACAAGGCAGGGAAGAATGACGGCTGGCAGGAAGAATTTAGGTGAAAAGAAGTGGCGGCGGTTGATCCACCAGGCCGTCATGAATGTCTTCAGACCATTGTTGAGCGAGATGCCGGCTGTGATGAGGAAGAAGACCACTGTTTGCCACACTTTCAGCCGACGCCCGGTCTTCTCACGCTTACCTGCCACATAGAGCGTGAGCAGTAGGATGCACATTGAGAGGCAGAAATGGTCGGGGACCATGGTCACCAGCATGATGTAGGCAAAGGAGAAGAACAAAGCGGTGAGGAGTGTCGCATCGAAGGGTGGCAGGTTGGTCGTCGTCATGCCTTTGTAGTCGTCGGCTGTCCTGCCTGAGTCGTCGGTGGAGGACCGCGGCTTGAGCGTGAGGTCCTCTCTCAATATGCGATAGAGAAAGATAAAACTGTAGAAGGCACAAAAGATCAGTACTATGGCGACGACCCATTGTACGAAGTTCATCTCCGTGAGCAGCATCAGACCCTGGTTGATCTGGTTGGGAATATACATGAAAAAGGCCAGCAACGGATGGCGGTAGGGATTGTATCCGATCTCCCACTGCGAAACGACGCTATAGGTGAGAGGGTCGAAGCCGGAAACGTGGAAGGTGTGTACGAAGAAGTTGTGATAGTTCTTGCGCAATAGGTGGTAGGTATCGTTGTAGCGGATAATAGTCAGGGCATTCAGTGCGATGAATACCAGTAAGGCTACGAGAGCCTGCCACCGCTCTTCACGCTTTATCTTAAATACGGAGAAAGGATGTGTCATTGATTTATAAGTTGTGGAATGGGGGATCGTTCGGCTGTCGTGTCATCGGGCTGCGTTGGCTATTTCCTTTTCAGGAAGAAACGCACCAATAGGAAATTGGTAGGGACGCATATGCAGAACATGGGTATGGGCGCCCACATCTTTGGCACGCCGATGGCAAGGAAGATATTGAGCGTGGCCATCTGGAGGAAATAGTTCACTACATGTGACAATGCGAATCCCGCGCCCCGTTTCATGTTAGCCTTCACGTGGAATGTGTAGTGCGTGGAAGCGATGAAGTTGAAGACGAAGCTCACGAGATAGGCGATGGTCATGGCAATGGTCGGCCACACGTGTCCCGCGTGCAGGGATGCCGACTGTGCCGTGCCTGCCGTCCCGGTGCCATGGCTCCAGTGCATCAGCATCCAGTACACACCGTACTGGATGAGTGTGGCGGCGGCCCCGACGATGGCGAAACGGACGATCTCTTCGAACCGTTCGTTGTGTGCGAAAGGCAGATGGTCAGTTATTTTGCGGATATTCATTCTGTTGTGATGATCTGTACTGCCAGTATGCGGAAGTGGTGTGGCAGATGTACTGCAGCTTCTCTCTGGCAGGGACTGCTATTTGCGGAAAGGCTTATAATGTGCTTCGTCAGCCATGGCGAGCATTTCACGGTCGCCGCGACTGTCTCCGTAGGCCGTGATGTAATATTCCTCACGGGGTGCCGTGAGCTGGTCGTTGACGCGTTTTACTTTTTCTTCGCCGTAGCAGTTGGGGCGTGCGAGACAGCCGGTGAGCTCACCGTCGATCTCTTCCAATTCTGTGCCGATCACTTGGAGCTTGGCGCCTTTTGCTGCTGCCTGCTCCATCATGTCGTAGAAGAATGGGGCAACCCATTCTATCATGCTTGCGCTGACGATGATCACACGGTCGCCTTCGTGCAGGGCACGACGGATAGCTTCCAGTGCGCGGGGACGCAGAAGGTCGCTGCGGTCGGCTGCAAACTGTCTGCAACGCTGCTGAAAGTCGTCGGCTTTCATCCCGCCAAAGAAATGGCAGAGGATGCGCTCTTTTGCTTTCCAGTTGGGGTAGAGGTGTAACTTCATCAGTACGAGCAACGGGCTATAGAGCAGGAAACCGATGATCATACGGGGAGTACCGCAGATATAGCGGATAACTTCTATTAATGTGTCACGACGGGTGACCGTGCCGTCGAAGTCGAAAAGGGTGAGGCGCTGTTTCGCGCCTGCCGGGTCGGGTGATGAACTGTCTGGTGTCATTATGATTATAAATAGATGAGTACTAAGAAGGTGAGTAGCCAACCTGCGACAATGAGCTGTGTGGGATGGTCGTGGATGGCAATTTTTGTCGGATCGCCGCTCTTTTGGTCTACTACGGCTATCTGGATATAGCGCAGCAGTCCGAGGAGGACGAAGATGGAGGTGAGATAGAGATAGTCGGTCTGGAAATTGGCCAGCACTTCCGGTGACACCGTGTACATGATGTAGCATACGAGTGTCACAGAGGCTGTGATGGTGATGGCCTGGTTGATGAACGTGAGGTTGTAACGGCTTGTGTTTTTCCGCGGTGCCTCACCGGTCTTCTCCATACGCAGCACGTCGTCGCGTCGTTTGGCAAAGCTCATGAACAGCGTGACAAGGAAGGTCATCAGTACGATCCACTGGCTGAGTTGGATATCAGTGGCTATGCCGCCGGCCAGGATGCGGAGCACAAAGCCGAAGGCAACGATGCAGACATCGAGAATGGCATATTGCTTGAGTTTCAGGCAGTAGGCCACGTTCAGCAGCCAGTAGAAGGCAATGACGGCTATGGTGGGCCAACGCTCCTCGTGCAGCAGGAACAGCACGGCAAGAGCTGCGATGGCCAGCACCGTCATCAGGATATAGGCTGTAGCGACCGATACGGCACCCGATGCTATAGGACGGTGGCACTTTACGGGATGGCGGCGGTCGGCCTCCAGATCGATAAGATCGTTAAGACAATAGATGGACGAAGCAACAAACGAGAAGCTCACAAACACGATAAGGCTGTCGAGCAGATCGGCTCCGTTGGTCAGTCTTCCTCCGAAGAACATCGGGAGGAAGACGAACGTATTCTTAATCCATTGGGTGGGACGGATCAGGCGTATGATATCTTTCATTTTCTTTGATGGTTTTACCGGATCCACCGTTCGAGTGGCCGGCTGATGAATTTAACGATCCGGCTCAGTATCCATGCGGCGGGAAGGGTGAGGGCGGTGCAGGCCAGGAAGGTAGGCCAGTAGCTCCATCCGTGCGGCAGATAGTCGAGCACGAAGTGTATGTGAATGAGATAACATTCCAAGGAGAGTGCGCCGACAAAGGCGAAACAGCGGTTTACCCATGCTGGCAGACGCCGGAAGATGCGGTTGAGCAGCAGGATGGAGGTGACCGTCAGTGGGATGTAGAGCATGCGCTCGATGAAGAGGGGGAACTCGCCGTGGCGTACCTGCTCGAGGAAGATGCTTGAGGCCAGGGCCATGACGAATAGGATGATGACGAGCCAGATGCCCGCACCGTCGACAGTCTTTTTCTGTCGGACGATCTCACCCATGTTGATGCCGATGAAGAAAATGGGCACGCGGCTCCAGAATATTTCGAGATGTCCCACGGCATTGTGGATCGGTGTCACCCATTGTACGAGGATGCACCACATGATCATGGCGGCTGGCAGCCATTTGTAGATGGGATGCTTGGTGATCAGTGCCATATAGGGGGGTGCGAAGAGATAGAGGAGCATGATGGCAGGCACATACCAGAACGTCAGTTCATCGCGGAGCCAGAATTCCCAGTTGAATCCGATCTCGCCGAAGAGATCGATCCAGGCCCAGGCCGACCCGCCGTGGAAGCGGGGTATGTAGTAGGCACAGGCAATGATGAGCCAGCAGGGATAGATGCGTACGAAGCGGCGGCGGAGGAAATGACGCCAGTCGGGTCGCTTGCTCCATGCGAACCAGAGACCGATACCACTGAGGAAGAGAAACATGTCGACGCCGAGATTGCCCATACGGCGCAGTCCAAAGAAGGCATCATCGCGTGGCAGGTCGATATGGAAGAGAATGATGATGATCATTGCAGCTCCCATCAGCTCACCGCGGAAACGCGAGATGTTGGCTAACTCAATGTCCGGGATGCGAGGCCGGAAGGCCGTTGCCGGCTTGTCCTCGCTCGCAGGGTGATGATCTTGTTGGGGAACGTCTGTCATGTCTTATGTTTTATGATTTCATAGTGGGTTTGGGGACTTTCGTCATTACGAGTCTCAGGAGCCAGGCGGCACCGAGAGCGACGATGATGTAGAGAAGCAGTCCGGTGTACACATCGCCATGACGGGAGATGGGGATGATGATCTTACGCGCCGTGGGATGGATGACGAACAGCGCGGCTGACAGTGCGCCGAGCCACGTGAGGGGTTTCAGCCACGTCGTAGGCAGGATCTTGATGAGGGCGATGGTGAACGAGCAGATGAACATCGGTGTGAAGGTCCAGCCCACCTCGCTGTGGCTGAGCTCCATGATGCAGAATGCCGATACGATGAGCTCCATCCACCAGATAGCCTTGTTCATACCGGTCTGCCGGCAGAAGCGTGCGTAGAGCAGGCCGGTGCCGAAAGGCAGCACGCCGCCCATGAAGTTATAGCGGTACCAGTTCATCGCCTCTCCTTCAGGATCGAAGCAGAACTGGATGCCTATGCAGACGGCCATCAGTGCGACCGTCCATCCCCAATGGCGGCGGTAGAGCAACAGGCGGTAGACAACATAGAGCTGCAGCATCAGGCCGAAATACCAGTAGGGCCCGGGCCAGATCTGTGTGTCGGGGTTAGGCAGAAAGTTGTTCACCATGCCGAGCATGGTCAGTATGCGTACGACATTGTAGTGGAAGGCGCCGGGTGTGATATTGTCGATGACGACGAAGATGATGAATCCGGCGATCATCATGCGCCAGAGCTTGGCGAAATGATAACTGATGAAATGCCAGGCGCTTCGCGCGTTCTGTCTGATAGTCTGTACGGGCTGTACGGCATTTCCTCCATACTTCAGCTCGAGCCCGTAAGCGCTCAGGAAGAGGAATACGGGAACACCATAATGACCGAAGAAGGAGATCAGATGGACAGGCAGCAGCAGGTCGGGGTTGGCCAGCACGCGGTCGAGGCCGTTGACGTTGCCCTGTATGTATTGATATTCATTCTCCTGTACGATGCCGCCGAGCCAGTGGCAATAGTTATGGAGCATGATGGCCAGGATGGCCAGTCCGCGCAGGGCAGTGCACTCCATGCGGGAGAGGTCTCCGAGAGCCGTGCGGTGATTGTCGATGGATAGTTGCATTCGTGTTATTTCTTGTCTTTATGCGTCTTTCTCCATTCGTCACGAAGCTGATCGTAGTCGGCAGAGCCTTTGAGGATGCGGGGACGCATCTGGTCGTACTGTGGCGACAGGAGGTCGTATTCGGGATGATAGTCCTTTGTATGGATGCCGGCCAATCCGAGGAGCAGATGGGGGAGGGCGTCGGTCATGAAGCGGCGCTCACGGGCATCCTTGATAGCCTTGAAGATATGGGGATGGCTGACGGCATAGCTGTGGGTGCAATAGATCCAGAAGGGCACTTCAAACTCATAGTGTGCCAGCGGCCAGTCCACCTGGGCACTGTGATTACGGCAAATGATGTTGCGGCCGGGCTCATAGCACTCCTCGCCGTGATCGGACATATAGATGATGACGGCATTCTGCTTGTCGAACTTTCGGCAGATGGCGTCGACGATGGAGTCGTTGTAGAGGCAGGCATTGTCGTAGTCGGCCACGAGCATCCGTCGCCGTTTGTCCAGGTCGGGCCGGCTCTCCACATAGTCGCTCTCCTTGAACACGCGCCGGTCGTTCGGGCATCGGTAGTGATAGCGCACGTGCTGGCCTATGAGATGGAAGATGACGAGCTGTCCTTTGGCTTTCTCCTTTTGTAGGTTCATCACGCTGTCGTAGTCCTGAAGCAGTCCCTCATCGTAGCGGTGGATGGACTGGTTGCGATAGTCGAAGAGCATCTCGCTCAGCTCGGGATCGTTGAGGAAGAAGCCGCCGGAGAAGTCGTAGACAGCCTCTGACGACTTGGAGAGGAACTGGTTGGTGAGGAAGGTCGTCTGGTAGCCGGCCTTACGGAAAAGTTGTGGGAAGAGCGGGTAGTCGCACCAGTCACCTTTCTGGCCGATGACGTGCGTAGAGAGGAAATTCTTGAAGACAAAGCTTGTCAGGTTCCAACACGATACGACATCGGTGAAGGGTGTGAGGCGCCCGGTATGCTCACGCTCGATCTGTCGAGGTGTCGTCGGCTTGTCGTAGCCGTACAATGCGTCATGCTGCTTGCCATAGCTCTCGCCGATGATCAGGACGATGGTCGGGGAGGTGTAGGAGCATGAGTCTACAGTGGTCTTTTGAGCCGACTCCTTACAGATGGCCAGTTGCTGGTCGGCCAGGTAGTTGCTGTAAAGACTGAAGGCCAGGCGGTAGATGGGCAGATACATCTCTCCGTGGTTGTTTTTCGTGAGAATATGTTCCACCTGACCGATCGTGTTGGCGGTCATCAGTTCGGTCATTCCTTTCTTATTGTTCCACGAAGCGTTGATGCCGCAGATAAGGATTATGGCAACGGCGATGGCTGCTCCGTAGCTGTAGGCCGGTCGGGAGAAAGCGGCTTTCAGTTCGTTCCAGCGCATCTTCGTCAGCAGCCGGCGACGCTCGGAAAGCATGGTCCACATACGTGAGCGCAGGGCCCACAGCGCATGGAGCACGATAAGCAGGAATATCCAGCCAAGGGGAGAGGTGAGCACCTCGGGCGTGAGGTAAGAACGCAGGAACTCACCCGCCTCACGTGAGTCGGTCTCGCTGACGAGCATGAGCATCGTCGGTGTGAGCGTGGAATTGAATTTCCAGAAACAATAGACATCGACAATGGCTACCGCATAGAGCACCACGTAGACAATACGTCGTATCCAGCGGCTCACACGTCGGGGGATGATGGTTAGGATTGCTGCTGCCACATACACGTCGAGTGCCAGCTCCAGCCATAGATTGTCATAGACATGGGCATTGGGCCGGTCGGGCAGGGTGAGGTAAGAACACACCACGCCAAGAAGGTACATGGTGACAATAAATACCCCTTGCCGGTGCAAGGGCATCAGCAGCAAGCGGGCTATTTTATTAAGTATGCGCATAGATCTTTTTAAGAATCTTCAGAGGTGGGTCTGTCCCTTTCTCTTCAACGGTGCAAAGTTAATCCAAATTCCCTTGATTTCCAAATTATTTTGTGCTTACTTCCAGTAGCGGAACATGCCTAAGGCCAATGGGATGCGGGGCACAGGGTCTATAAGACTAGTCTGTTTTGTAAAATTAATATAGAATTACTTTTTATCATCTCGGTAGTAGTCTGTTAGAAACAGCGAACGGACAGAGAGACCGTCAGGCTCTCCGTCCGTTATGGTAGCCGTTCATCAGCATCTTGCGGTGTCTGCAGACTGTGCGGATGCTGAAGAGAACGATCTGGCAGCTTATTTACCCATCAGATGAGCATACTGCATCTTCACCTGCAGATCCTTCACCTGCTCCTCAGGTACGAAGTAGCCGAGGATGTGGTAGGCATAGGGCAGCGTGGCTGCAGGACCCTCACCGGTCAGGATCATGCCGTCCTCCTGGAAGAGCTCGGCAGTGTAGTCAGCTCCCGTCATGTAACGCTCAAAACCGGGTGAGCAGGTAGCCTTCTTGCCTTCGAGCAGTCCGAGTGAGCCGAGTACCATGGGAGCGGCGCAGATGGCGCCGATGCGCCGGCCGGCCTTGGCCTGTGCGAGCAGTGTGGCGCGTACACCTTCGTGCTCATTGAGGTTGGTGGCGCCGGGCAGGCCACCGGGCAGCAGGATCATGTCGGCGTCGGCAAAGTCCTCGGGACGGGTGAACACCAGGTCGGCTTTCATGGTAACGCCGTGTGAGGAGGTGGCCCATTCTGAACCTGTCACGCTGACGGTTTTGATATCTACACCGCCGCGGCGGAGGATGTCTACAGGAGCCATGGCTTCAACCTCTTCGAAGCCATCGGCCAGAAATTCATATACTTTTGCCATAATTGAATAACGATTTGATTTTCCGCAAAGATAGCAAAAGTATTGCGACTAGGCTTCGGTAAAGTAGATAATTTACGTTATTTATACCGACTTTTATATTAGAAGGTTGCTCAAAATTGTAAAAATGTGCTGATTTCGGTCAATAAATCGTAGATTTCCCATAAATTGACGTATATTTGTGATTTCTAAAAACGTATGACTCATGAGTGAACGCAAACTACGTTTTGCCCTTTTTGGCAACGAATACCAGGTGAGAAAGTCAATGTCTGTCTGTCGCATCATTGACTATCTGCGGGCGCGCGATGCTGAAATCTATATAGATCGTCCGTATTATCAGTTCCTGACAAGGCAGGAACAGCGTGGTATTTGGTGCTCGGGAGTGTTTGACGAGTACGATATCGATGCCGATTATGCCATCTCCCTTGGTGGCGACGGCACGTTCCTGAGAACGGCCGGCAAGGTGATCTGCAGGCAGACACCGATCTTGGGCGTGAACATGGGGCGTCTGGGTTTCCTTGCCGATGTATTGCCGGGAGAGATCGAGACCGCTCTTGATGAGCTCTATGCCGGCAAAATGAACATAGAGAAGCATACGGCACTGCAGATCGAGACAACGGGCGAACCGCTGAATGACGCGCCTTATGCCCTCAACGATATCTCTCTGCTGAAACGCGACAATGCTTCGATGATCTCTATCCGCTGCTCTGTCAATGGCGAATACCTCGTTACGTATGAGGCCGACGGACTGATCGTCGCCACACCGACGGGCTCGACAGCCTACAGTCTGAGTAACGGCGGCCCGATCATCGTGCCGTCAGCCAGTGATTTTGTACTCACGCCAGTGGCTCCTCACAGCTTGAATATCCGTCCTATAGTCATTCCCGACAGTGCGGTGGTGACGCTCGAGGTGGAGAGCCGGTCGCATAACTTTCTCGCAGCCATTGACGGCCGGTCGGAGACGATGCGGGAAGGGACGCGCGTCACGGTACGCAAGGCGCCCTATTCCGTCCGGATACTGAAGCAGCAGAAACAGCATTATTTCTCTACCCTGCGTGAGAAACTGATGTGGGGAGTTGATACAAGGCAACAGTGATGACTTTGAAAGAATGGTTCCATCGCCCGGGAGCGAGATATGGCACCCATGCCATATTCTTCTGGTTGTGGGAAGCGTGGCGCGGCAACCGCCTGCAGGCGCTTCTCAATGTACTCATTGGCGTGTCGCAGGTGGGCGTGTCGTTGTTACTGGTGGCTGCCGTGCAGCAGGCCATTGATGTGGCATCGGGGTCGCGGCCGGGTGATATCTATCGCGCCGTAGGCTGGATGGGTATTCTGATGCTCTGCAATTTCGGTTTGAACATCTCTGCGGTATGGGTGCGCAATATCTTGGGTGTAAGGGCACAGAACCGTATGCAACAACGGATGCTTGACCATATCCTCCGTTCAGAGTGGCACGGCAGGGAAAGCATGCACTCGGGAGATGTGCTCAACCGTTTGGAGACAGACGTGAGTCAGGTCATCACCTTCCTGACAGAGACCCTACCCAATGTGTTGTCGGTTTTTTGCTTGTTTGTAGGTGCTTTCTGCTATCTTCTTTCGATGGACGCTGTACTGGCGCTGATCACAGTCGGCATCCTGCCCGTCTTTCTTCTATTAAGTAAGGTATATATCCGGCGGATGCGCCGTCTGACACGCGAGGTGCGTGCGCAGGACTCCCGTGTGCAGAGTGTGCTGCAGGAGACGGTCCAGCACCGTATGCTCATCAAGACGCTTGAGGGCGTCGGGACGATGGTGGACCGGTTGGAGACGACTCAGAGCCGTCTACGCCGCCGCGTGGTGCGCCGTACACGTTTTTCTGTCTTTAGCAATTTCGTGCTCAATTTCGGTTTTGCCCTTGGTTATCTCATAGCTTTTCTGTGGGCAGCTGTCCGGTTGTCATCACATACGTTAACTTTTGGCGGTATGACGGCGTTTCTGCAGCTTGTGGGACGTATCCAGTCGCCTGCCCGCTCGCTGGCGCAACTCATCCCGGCTTTCGTCTCCGTATTTACAGCTGCCGAACGGCTGATGGAGCTGGAGGAGAATCCCTTGGAGGAGCAGGGCGAGCCCATTCCCCTGCGGTCGCCCGTGGGCGTGCGTTTCCGGGACGTCAGCTTTGCCTATGAAGATTCCGACCGGCCGGTGCTCGATCATCTGTCATTCGATTTCCGTCCGGGTACGTGTACAGCCATCCTCGGAGAGACGGGCACGGGCAAGACCACCCTTGTGCGTCTTGTGCTGGCACTGCTCAGGCCGCAGTCGGGATTGGTGGAATTGTATGACGGCAACCGGACGTGTACGCTCTCGCCCCGTCTGCGCTGCAATCTTGTCTATGTCCCTCAGGGCAACACCTTGCTGAGTGGCACGATCCGCGACAATCTCCGGCTGGGACGTCTTGATGCCGACGATGAGGCTATGTATGAGGCGTTGCATCAGAGCTGCGCCGACTTCGTGCGCGAGCTGCCTGACGGTCTCGATACGGTCTGTGGCGAGGCTGGCAGCGGTCTGTCAGAAGGCCAGGCACAGCGCATCGCCATTGCCCGTGCCCTGTTGCGCGACCGGCCGGTGATGCTGATGGATGAGGCTACCTCTGCCCTTGATCCCGACACCGAACGCCAGTTGCTCCACAATCTGCTGTCAGAGAATAAGGGGACAATCCTCTTCATCACCCACCGTCCCGCCGTCATCGACTATTGTGACCAGACATTGAGAATCAACAGATAATAATACACTTTTTAATCCGGGTTGCAACTATTTTGATTATCTATCCGTCAAATCTACATTATGATACATCTAAAAGACATAAACAAGACCTATCAGGGCGCACAGCCGCTGCACGTGCTGAAGGGCATCTCGCTCGACATTGAGGAGGGTGAGTTTGTCTCGATCATGGGAGCGTCGGGCTCAGGCAAGTCGACCTTACTTAATATTCTTGGTATTCTCGACAACTACGACAGTGGCGAGTATATCCTTGACGGCACACTGATCAAGGATCTTAGTGAGCGTCGGGCAGCAGAGTACCGTAATCACATGATCGGATTCGTTTTCCAAAGTTTCAATCTTATCGGTTTCAAGACCGCCGTGGAAAATGTGGAGCTGCCCTTGTTCTATCAGGGTGTCGGGCGCCGCAAACGCCACCAGATGGCCATGGAGTATCTTGAGCGTCTGGAACTGTTGCCCTGGGCAGAGCATTATCCCAATGAGATGTCGGGCGGACAGAAGCAGCGTGTGGCCATTGCCCGTGCCCTTGTCACCAATCCCCGTGTGATCCTCGCCGATGAGCCTACCGGCGCGCTTGATTCGAAGACCTCTGTAGAGGTGATGGAATTGCTCAAGAAGCTCAATGAGGAAGAACACAAGACCATCGTTGTCGTGACGCACGAGAGTGGTGTTGCTAACGAGACCAATAAAATTATCCATATCAAGGACGGCGTCATCGGCAGGATCGATGAGAACATCGACCACAATGCCTCGCCGTTTGGAGTCAACGGAATTATGAAATAATCGGATGCGTGATATATTAGAAGAAATATGGGCTACGACGCGCCGCAACAAGCTGCGCACGACGCTGACGGGCTTCTCGGTCGCCTGGGGCATCTTCATGCTTATCGTCCTGCTCGGTGCCGGCAACGGCCTGATCAATGCGGGAGAGCAGAACTCAAGGGATTTTCTTGACAATTCCATGTCGGTCTATGGCGGTGCGACGTCGAAGGCCTACAAGGGATTGAAGGAAGGCCGTGAGATCACGCTGGGCTCAGGCGACATGACGACTACGCGGGAACGGTTTTCCGACAATGTGGACCAGGTAGGAGCCGTTGTCACGGAAGACAGTAAGCAGATCGTCTATGGTGCTAATTACACCAACTCACAGCTTACCGGAGTGTATCCGGTCTATGCGGATATCAATAAGCGCGAGATGGTCAGCGGCCGTTTCATCAATGACATTGACAACGACCAGCAGCGACGCTCGATCGTGATCTATGAGGATATGGCCAAGGAGTTGAGTCACGATCCCGTAGGGCTTATCGGCCAGCAGGTGAAGGTGGGCGATTTTTCTTTCATGGTTGTCGGCATCATGAAGTCGTCGCAGAATGGTTTTAATCAGGAGGCGTACATCCCTTACACCACCCTGCGAACGATCTACAATAAGGGCGATACCATCCAGAATATCATGTTCTCGTTTCACGGCTTGAAGACGATGGCTGACAATGAGGCTTTTGAGACCCGCTATAAGGCTGCGATCAACCGCAATCACCAGGCTGCTCCCGATGATGAGGATGCCATTTGGATATGGAACCGTTTCACGCAGGCCATGCAGATGGATAACGGTATGGCCATGATCCGTACCGCACTGTGGATCATCGGTCTGTTCACGTTGCTCAGCGGTATTGTGGGCGTGAGCAATATCATGCTCATCACGGTGAAGGAACGCACCCACGAGTTTGGCATCCGCAAGGCCATCGGTGCCCGTCCTTCGAGCATCCTGCGCCTGATCATCATCGAGAGTGTGATTATCACGACAGTTTTCGGCTATATAGGAATGTTGTTGGGCATAGGAGCGTGTCAGTATATGGACGCTACCTTGGGTCACAACGAGATTGATTCCGGCCTGTTCAAGGCTACGATGTTTGTCGATCCTACGGTGGGCTTCTCCACTTGCGTCGCTGCCACGGTGGTGATGGTCGTTGCCGGAACGTTTGCCGGACTGATTCCTGCCCGCCGTGCCGCGCGGATACGTCCCATTGAAGCATTAAGAGTAGAATAAGATGCGAATAGATACAGATTCATATAAAGAGATCCTCGATACGCTGATGCGCAATAAGTCGCGTAGCCTGCTTACGGGCTTCGGCGTCTTCTGGGGTGTGTTTATGCTGGTGGCGCTGTTGGGGGGCGGCCAGGGACTGGAGGAGCTGCTGGCAAAGAATTTTGCCGGTTTTGCCCACAACTCAGCCCTCATCTTTGCCCAAAACACGACGAAGCCTTATGACGGCTTCCGCAAAGGACGTCAGTGGAACATGGATTACAAGGACGTCGACCGTCTGAAGGCGCAGGTGCCGGAGCTTGATGTCGTCACACCGATGCTCTCCCACTGGGGCAGCAACTTTGTGTTTGGAGACAAGAAGACGTCGGGACCGCTGAAAGGACTTATGCCCGAGTATGTTAAGGTGGAAGAGCCCAGCCTCTATTATGGCCGCTATCTCAACGAGATGGACATCGCCCAGGCGCGCAAGGTATGTGTTATCGGCAAGAAAGTATATAAGACGCTTTTCCCACAGGGAGGCGATCCCTGCGGACAGCTCATCCGTGTCGATTCTACCTATTACCAGGTGGTAGGTGTGGATTATAGTTCGGGCAACATGAGCATCAACGGCAGCAGTGAGGAGAGCG
>HF988459.1 GCA_000431975.1 Prevotella sp. CAG:924
AACCCAAATACTACCAACAGGAATACGCCAAGCCTGGCGACTCGCTCAACTATCGTGTGCCGGTGATCATCGACGTGGAGACACGACGCATCATTGTGCCTTCGACCGAGCTTTTCCAGAAACAATACTATGTGACAGCTCCACAATGGGACAAGAACAACCAGACGGTAACGTTCGAATTCAACGAACGGGGACACAAGCACTACCGCGTGCTGGAGATGTCAGCCTTGACGGGTAATGTGCGCACACTCATAGAAGAGGCACAGCCCAAATATGTCAATTACTCACAGAACTACCGCTACGACTTCGCCGACGGTCGTCATATCCTTTGGGCCAGTGAGCGCGACGGATACCGCCATCTCTACCTCTATGACAGGAAGACGACGAAGGTGATACGCCAGATCACCAAGGGCCAGTTCTACGTACGTGGCATACAGAAGGTGGACGAAAAGGCCGGCGTGATCTACTTCTCCGCCAACGGCATGAATCCCCACGAGGATCCCTACCTCATTCACTATTATAAGATCCGGCTGAACGGCCGTGGCCTCACCAGCCTCACTCCCGAAGAGGGCACTCATCAGGCTGTCTACAGCGATGACATGAAATACCTCATCGACACCTATTCCACCGCTGTCAATTCTCCCATCAGCGTATTGCGCAAGGCCGATGACGGCGCTGTCGTCCTGACACTGGAGAAGGCCGACATCAGCAAGCTCAAGGCTGCCGGATGGCGCGCGCCGGAGATCTTCACGGCAAAGGGACGTGACGGCAAGACTGATATCTGGGGACTCATACAACGTCCGTCCAACTTTGACCCTGCCAAGAAGTATCCCGTAATCGAATATGTCTATTCCGGACCCGGCGACCAGTATGTGCCGAAGCAGTTCACACCGTGGAACTGGACCATGAGCGACCTGGCCGAGCTCGGCTTCATCGTGGTGCAAGCCGACGGCATGACCACCTCCTTCCGTTCAAAGGCATTCGAGGAAGTGTGCTATAAGAATCTGAAAGACGCCGGATTCCCCGACCGCATCCAATGGATCAAGGCCGCAGCGGCCCGCTATCCTTATATGGACATCAGCAACATGGCCATCTACGGCTGCTCTGCCGGCGGACAAGAGGCGCTTGCCGCCCTGCTCTTCTACAACGACTTCTATAAGGTGGCCTACGCCGCCTGCGGCTGTCACGACAACCGCATGGACAAGATATGGTGGAACGAGCAATGGATGGGCTATCCCGTCGACTCCTCCTATGTGGCCTGCTCCAACACAGAGAACGCTGCCCGGCTGAAAGGAAAGCTCATGCTCGTCGTAGGCGAGCTGGACGACAATGTCGACCCGTCCTCCTCTTTCCAAGTGGTGAACGCACTGGAAAAGGCCAACAAGGATTTCGAATTCATCTACCTGCCAGGCGCCCACCATACGATGGGCGAGGCCTTCGGCGAGCATAAGCGCTACGACTTCTTTGTCCGCAATCTTCTGGGAGTAGAGCCACCCGCATGGGAGGACGTACTGAAGAAATAGCTTAGCCGGTAAGCCACGCCTATAACAGGTACCGGCAATATACATATACGAAAAACGCTGCACGGGACAGAAACAAGTTCTAATCCCATGCAGCGTTTTCCGTTTATGTCATTCATCTCATTGACTGCCCTTCCTCGTGGGAGCCGGCCAGAGCCTCATACGCCATGAGGAAAGCAGTATGGGAGATTCTCCGTCCTTACTTCTTCTTCGGACGCCGTCTTGCCCATCCTTCCTCACTGAAGTCGGGCTGCTCGCCCTTAAACTTGAAAGGCTTGCCCTGAATGAGCTCCTTCCAATCGTCCTTGCCGGCACGGGCACCCTTGGGAGCCCACTCATTATCATCGCGACGACGGCTACGGCGCTCGGAACGGTCATAACCGGCCACATGTGACGGCTTGCCGAAAGGTGAGCGCGACGCGCGGCCACCACGAGCTCCTCCACGGTCAGAGCGTGAAGCGCTGCCGTGACCACCTTCATCGGCATCGTTGCAACGTACCTCACGGCCTTTGTAAGAGGCTCCATTGAGTGCAGCCATCACCTTGTCGGCATCCTGCTCAGGCACCTCGATATATGAGAACTTCTGCAACAGATCGATATGTCCCACCTCCTGGCGGCCTTTCATATTCTTGTTCAGGAACTGCATCACCTCACCGGGATAGAAGCCATCGGTCTTGCCGAGATTGATGAACAGACGGCGGAATCCGGCCTCTGCCTGACGATGACCGCCACGGCTACCACGTGACTCAGAGCGCGAGCCACGACCGGAGCGTGCGCCGCGTCCATCTGCATCGCCACCTTTCGAGCGACGGCCCGTAGGCTTCTCAATGACCGGTGCGTCCTTATAATAGTCGAGGAAACGACCAAAGGTGACTGATACCATCTTCTTGATGATATCCTCCTTGTCGATATACTCAAACTGACGGTTGATCTCGTCCATATAGGGAGCGATGAGCTCCTCATCCACATCCGTCTTCATGATGTCGTCCATCGCCTTGTAGAGCTGCTTCTTGCAGATCTCCACAGGAGAAGGCAGCGTGCCGTCGACAAACTCCTTGCCGATGATCTTCTCGATATTACGCACCTTGTACTTCTCGCGTGAGTGGATGATGCTGATCGACGTTCCCTTCTTACCTGCACGACCGGTACGACCGGAGCGGTGGGTATAGTTCTCCACATCGTCGGGAAGACCATAGTTGATCACGTGAGTCAGATCATCGACATCCAGACCACGGGCAGCCACATCGGTAGCCACAAGAAGCTGTGTCAGATGATTACGGAACTTCTGCATGGTCAGGTCGCGCTGCTGCTGCGACAGGTCTCCGTGGAGCGACTCCGCATTGTATCCGTCCCGGATCAGCTTGTCGGCTATCTCCTGGGTCTCCACCTTCGTACGGCAGAAGATAATGGCATAGATGCGGGGATAGAAGTCTACGATACGCTTCAGGGCAAGATATTTGTCGCGCGCATTAACCATATAATAGATATGGTTGACATTCTCCGCACCCTCGTTGCGCGATCCTACGACGATCTCCTTATAATCGTGGAGATAGTTCTTGGCTATCTTCTCCACCTCCTTACTCATCGTGGCGGAGAAGAGCAACGTGTTACGGTCGGCAGGCACGCCCTCAAAGATCTCATTGATCGACTCGGAGAAACCCATGTTGAGCATCTCGTCGGCCTCATCGAGCACCACGTTCTTCACATGGTCAAGATTTGCCACGCCACGCTTCATCAGGTCGATGAGACGGCCGGGAGTAGCCACGATGATCTGCACGCCATGACGCAGCGAGCGGATCTGTGTCTCTATGCTCGCACCACCATAGACGGGCAATACATGAAGATGAGGAATGTACTTGGCAAACGCATTGAGATCGTCGGCAATCTGCAAGCAAAGCTCACGCGTAGGACTCAAGATGAGCGCCTGTGTCTCCTTGCTTTCCGCATCGGTCTTCTGGATGACCGGGATACCATAAGCAGCTGTCTTGCCGGTGCCGGTCTGTGCCAATGCTATAACATCATTACCCTGACCTAACAAATAAGGGATCACTTCTTCCTGAACGGGCATGGGATGGTCAAAGCCCAATTCGTCAATGGCGCGGCGAATCTCTTCGCTCACACCCAATTCTTCAAATGTCTTCAAACTAAAAAATTAAAAATGTATTGTATAACCGTAGGACCTACATGACAACGCCCTACCATTATCTTCAGGTCCTATATTTCCGGGGTGCAAAGGTACGGAAACTTATTGGATCTCACAAGGTTATAACCATTTATTTTAAAGCCTTTCCTCTATCACAGCCATTCCATCCCCATCGGACATTGAAACGCAGCCATTCGTTTTGCACTATTTTATTGGCTCATCCGACACCTTACGCACTCTTGCCTTTTACCGAATGTACGGGCACGACATCATCCGGAACCTGCCTGAGAAAAGGCGGAGGCAGGACGGACCGGCAGCATATCCGGTCGCCCTGCCTCTTACAGTTGGCAAATATAGAAAATATTTTCGAATCTTACAACGTCATCAACATTTATTTCACGATCTTCTTGCCATTCCGGATATAAATACCGTGGGGCAACGACTCAAAGGAAGTACCGACATATACACCGCTCAGTGTATAGATGGCAGTACGCGCACGATCTGTAACAGGTACGATCCGATGATCCGCGATGCCTGAAGCGACCGATGCGGCTACCTTCACCTCATCGAGGAAGAAACGCTTCTTCGACGTCTTAAACAAAAGCTGCACCTTCTGACCGGTCTGTCCTGTGATGTCCATCGTATAATCCTCCCAGGCACCGGCCGACAGATCAAAGGTCTGCGTCAATGTGTCGGAGGCACAGATAACCGATACCGAAAGCTCACTGCCTGACTCTGATCCCCAGGCGGCAGCACGGAACGACAAGACGCTCTGATCGCTCGACAGGGTGAAGGCAGGCGTGGTTGCCTGTCCCTGAACACTGGAAGAACCTACGCGGAGACACTGGTCAGCAGAATATGCCTTGTTCTGGTAATAAGTCCATCCTGAATTGTCTGTTACTGGCGTCGTGGAACTATTGATTCCCATAAATAGGCCGTCATTTCCTCCAATACCTTCACATTGATTGAATGACTCATAGAAATCTACGCCCTCGATGCTATCACTGCTCTCTGATACCACAGGGGGCAGGTAGGTGAAGCTCACCGTACCATCGCTATTCTGCGTGATGTGACAGACAGACCCTTCCATCTTGGAAGAACCATCCTCATTGGCATTGTAGAAAGTGGCAGCCGGCCTCGATGTGGAAGTCAGTTCATCATTGCTGTTGTAGGGATAAGGATCACCGGCCAGATCACTATTCCATGAACCGGTCTTATTGTCGGCATGGAAGATCGTACAGCGCTGGTGATCGTTCATTTTTAAAGTTCCCCAAGAAGAATAATAGTAGCCTTCGGTATTGACACAGTTGTTTTGCCATATATCGGCATCATAGTCGATATGGAGGATCAGCAATCCACTGCCACACTGCGATGCATCCCATCCTATCTGCTGGCGATTTTCCAAAAGATAGTATTCGTCTGGGTCTGCTTTATTATAAATAATATAAGCCTCATCGGCCTCCTCAAGAGGTTGCATGGCCTGCACTTCTACCGTGTCGCTGTCGAGCACTACAGGAGTGAGCCATCCGGCTGTCATCTTCTCATAACTGGTGAACCCACTGGGCTGATAACCCTTGTCGTTACCACCGTTATACGAGCCGTAGTCCATCAGCGACCATCGGTTCATACCGAAGTTATAACCACTCGTATCATACTCATCGGGGAAGCCAAGACAATGGGAGAACTCATGGCAGATCGTGCCGATACCACACATCGTACCATCGTATGCTATCTCATTGGAACAGGCATAAGTATCTATTTTAACACCATCGTACACCGGAGAGGGCCGACCATCACCTCTCAGTTGCCACTCATGAGGCCAAATAGTCGCAGGATCTTGATAAGAGTAGTCTGCCTCGCCATGTCCGGCATAAAGCACAAACACTTGGTCCACCTCACCATCACCATCCCAATCGTAGTCGGCAAAGTTTACAGAATCACTGATGAGGTCGAGGGCCTCGCGCACCATCTCCGTAGGATGCATGTCATTGCCACTCGTATCGTTCTTACCATAATAAGAATAGCTTTTCGACACTGTGACAGGTCCTATTATATCGAAAGTAAGATCGAACTTGCCAAGACTCTGATCAACGAAATAATCATGTACCGACCCCGTGAAAGGCGGCTCATTATAATGCTCTTCATTAAGTATTCGGTCATAGACCATCTTCGTATGGTCAGCCTCAAACGGCAGATCATCAAAACCGACAAGGATCACCAGTCCTTTCTTCGTACCGGTGATGTCGCCTCCCTGACCAATAGAAGCACCAGCCCCCGGAGCTTTGGCCTGACGATGCAGCCGTTGGCTACGTCGTTCTGCCGCAACCGAACGACGGGCTTCTGCCCTCTTGTTAATGACGGCCATAGTGGTCTCTCGGTAAAGACCGGTTGCCATAGTGTCTGCTACAAAAACACGACCATCTTCGCCTTGCCAATAGTGGGCCCACTCATCGCCTCGCAGTTCCACCTTCACGGAGGTACCATCAACGAGCCGTACCGTTCGCCACTGCCCGCGCTTGGCAGGTATGGCATTAACGGCCGATAAGAAAGCCGTCATCATAAAAAGAATTGAAAAGAGTCTTCTGTACATAACCAGAATAATTTAAAAGAATTTGTTATCTGAAAAATTTATGTTCACATAAAGCTTAGCATTTACCACAATCCATGTCATCTCACACAACAGTTACATAGGAAGAACAGAGAACCCGCCTGCTACTTAGAGATATTCCATCAAGATGCCCCACACGGCTATGATGTGGCAGACCGAACCCAAAAGGACAAAGAAATGAAAGACCGTGTGCATATAGCGACGCTTGCGTACGCTGTAGAATACGGCACCGGTAATATATGCGACGCCCTCGCCGATGATCCACCCCATGGAACTAGGAGGCAACGTGTCGATCAATGGCTTCAATGCCACAAGCAGTGTCAGGCCGAGTCCGACGAAGCAGAGCGTCTCCACGTTGCTGTGAGCCTGGAGCTTGCGAAAGCTCATGAACGTGCCCACGAGTGCCGCAGCCCACACGAAGATGAACAACGTCCATCCCCAATAGCCTTCATGACGCAGGCAGATGAGGGTGATGGGCGAATAGGAACCCGCGATATGCCAGTAGATGGCGGCATGGTCCCACTTGCGGAGACGTTCCTTCCACGGCGACCAGGCGCTCAGCGCATGATAGGCCGTAGAGGCGACATAGCTTCCCAACATGCCTACCAGATAGAGGATGACACCGGCCGTTGCCCACCCGTTGCGGTAGTGGAAGCAATAGAAGAGAAAGATCACGCCGACCACCACGCCAAGCAAGATGCCGCCGGCATGCGACCAGGAATTCCAAAGCTCCTCCTTATGATTGAAAAAGATATGCCTTCTCATCAGCCTATACGATTGGTAATGAGATGCCGTTGATCTTCTGATAGATGTCAAGCGCATAGACATCCGTCATGCCGCTGATATAATCGACGACGGCCATGAGGCGGTCTTCCAAGCGAGGGTTCTGGATGTCGTACTGGCTACTCACGCGGCGCATCAGCTGCTGCGAATGGAACTGCTGCGGATGGACGGCCGCGTCAACGAACGTATCGAGGAGGGTTTCCATGATCTTATATCCCGACAGCTCCACGTCAAGCACGGGCTTACTGTGGTAGATCTTCTTGTACGATGTGGCCTCACAGGCCTTGTAAGCCGCATTCATCGGTTCGTCGATATGATCAATGAGCGAGCCACTGAACGTACCCGCCAGGATCTCGTCCTCGTGGGACACGAACACATCCACGCAGGCGTTCTCCAGTTTGCCCACGGCACAGGCTCGAAAATATACCACCTGTTCGTTCTGGTCGGTGACGCCCTCTTCCTCTATGCGCCGGAGAATCGACTCCTGGGTCTTCTCGTCGAAGAAGCCGAGCAGCAGCCGCCTCGTCTCCTCAAAGGAGAGGATACGGAGCTTATGGGAGTCCTCAATGTCCATGATCTCATAGCATATATCGTCGGCCGCCTCCACCAGGTAGACCAGCGGATGGCGCGCATAGAGCATCGGTGCACCGGGAGCCGATTTTCGCAGGATGCCCATCTCTTCTGCAATCTTCTCATAAGTAGGCGCCTCACTACGGAAGAAGCCGAATTTCCCGTGGGAGCCTTCCACGCTATCACTAAGACTGCTCGACAACGGATATTTCACCATTGCGCCCAGCGTAGAATAGGTCATCACAAAGCCGCCGGGACGACGCCCGAGAAACCGGTGGGTAAGCAACCGGAAAGCGTTGGCATTACCTTCAAAATGAGTGATGTCATCCCAGAAGCCGGGATCGACCGATGTGCGGAGACGCTCACCCGGTCCTTCGGTGAAGTAAGTACGGATGGCCATCTCACCGGAATGTCCGAAAGGAGGATTGCCTAAATCGTGGGCCAGGCAGGCGGCCGAGACAATGGTGCCGATCTCTTCAAAGAGTGTCCCTTTCAATTCTGGATGCCGTTGGAGCAGTTGTTTGCGCACGTCATTACCTAGCGACATTCCTACAGAAGCCACCTCCAAAGAATGAGTGAGACGGTTGTGCACGAAGATGCTGCCGGGCAACGGAAACACCTGTGTCTTGTTCTGCAAGCGACGGAAAGGAGCTGAGAAGATCAGGCGGTCGTAGTCGCGCTTGAACTCTGAGCGGTCATCGTGACGCTCGCTGTGATGGTCCTCCTGTCCGAGCCGCTTATTGGTAATCAGTCGTGTCCAGTCCATTGGCGTTCTCTATTATGATCCTTGCAAGGACCGGTCCTGATGCCTCTCATCCGGACATCCCACCGGCTCTGCATTTTCTATCTGCGAATATACTACTATTTTAGCAAGCAACCGCTAATTTATGTTTTAAATATTGTTGTTTGTTAAATATTAAGGCCTTTTCGTATCTTTCCATCACCCATAAGCGCATTATCGTCCCGATCTGTAGGGATTTCGCCTCCCAGCAATTGTCTGCGATGGTCTACAAGCCGTTTGATCTCCTTGTCCATGAAACGGCGCAGGTCATCGCTCTCAATGATCTCCACATGACCCGCCAGTCCGAGCATGAAACGGCTGATGCCCTCATAGCGCACCAGATCGGTCTCGAAGATCCAGAAGCCTTCACCGTCGGCACGAAGCATCTTTTCCGAATGGGGATACTCGTCGAGCATTAGGTTGCGGGCCAGCAGGTCAAGACGAAGCACGACGTGCCGTTGTTCTTCCCCGCTGAAAAGGAAGAGGTCGGTGTACACCTTGTGATGCTCGGCCTCGTTGAACCAGGGGGCATCCATCACCTCCACCTTGCCAATACGGGAGATCTTGAAGGTCTTGTTCTTCTTGCTCGAGATCTCGTAGGCTCGTATGTCGGCCCGGTCGCCAAGAAAGCAGAAAGGCTCGACGGTGCGGTCGCTGACGGTCTGCGAATGGGAGGAGGCATAGTCATGGAGGATGACAAGCTGTTTGTGCTTAATGGCCTTCTCCAAAGAGATGGTATTGATGTAATTCTTCCGGCTATACTTCACCTTTTGAAACCGCTCGATGTCATAGAACCGCTCAAACTTACGCAGCAGCAGACCGGCCATGGCGTTCTGACGGCCGACGGCATTGAGCAAGCCATAGAGATAGAGAGCCTCATCATTGGTGAAGCTGACCGTAGGATAGATGGCATCGAGAACAGGCGACAGGGGATGAATGCGATAGAGCCGACGCTCGTGCACCACATTGAACCCACAACTCTCGAGCTGCCTGATAAAATAATAGGTGTTGCGTCGCGTCGTTCCCATGATCTCGCTCAGCTCCTGTGCCGTATGGCCGTTGCCGTCAAGAAGCGTGAGGATTACTTTCAGCTGTTTGGGAAATCTGTCTGTGGTCTCGGGCATGACTGGTGTAAGATAAGAGTGTATGGATACGGAAGGCCGACTTCTGAGAAGTGCTCCGGTTATGGCTGCAGCGGGAAGATCGGTTCACCGTAATTCTTGACATCATCACCCAACAGATTGTATGAACGACGGTGATAGGGGGAGATGCCATGCTGACGGATGCCCTCACGATGCTTAGCCGTGGGGTATCCCTTGTTATGCTTCCAGTCATAGAAAGGATATTCATCTGCCAACCGGTCCATATAATCGTCCCGGTAAGTCTTAGCCAGGATGCTGGCTGCCGCGATGCTCTGATATTTACCGTCTCCCTTCACACAGCAGGTATAAGGGAGCGAGCCGTAAGGATCGAAACGGTTGCCGTCGATGATGAGTGCCTCCGGACGTACGCTCAGCTGGTCCAGGGCACGGTGCATCGCCAGGAATGAGGCATGGAGAATATTCACGCGGTCAATCTCCTCAGGCGTGACGATGCCGATGGCCCACGCAAGGGCATCGTGCTGTATCTGCTCGCGAAGGGCATACCGCTTCTTCTTCGTGAGCTTCTTCGAGTCGTTGAGATCGGGGTTGTCGTAGTCGGACGGCAAGATCACGGCGGCAGCATAGACGCTGCCGGCCAGACAGCCGCGGCCTGCCTCGTCGCAGCCCGCCTCCACAAGATCAGTATAATAATGAGGTATTAATGCCGGATGATTCATTGTTTATGTCTGTTTGACATGGTAAAAATACGTCTTTTCACCGGTTACTTCATACGACACAACCAAATATTAACACTTTTAACACATAGAATGCGATATGGAAATTCTATTTCTCTATTTGCTGGTAACTTTGCATCAGAATCAAGAATTATAAAAGACTACAGATTATGGAAAAGGATGTCACTCTTACCACTCAGCCAGCGTCAACCAAGGAGTTGACCCGCGGATTATCCGACGCACTTCTGCAGGACATAAAGTCCTTGGGAAGCGATCTTCGACGGGCAGCCCTCAGTCTGCATCCCTTCAAGCACCTACGCCACTATTATTCAAAGGTGACGGGCCGGCAGCTCAACGTGGCACAGACCTGGCGCCTCCTCCGTGTGCAGGCTGCTTTCTTCTGCACGGTGTTCTGCGTCGGCCTTCCTCTCCCCGCTCATCTCTGTCTGGCCGGTTGGTTTCTCTACGAGGCCGTCAAATGTAAGAAAGAACTCTGACAAGGCTTCCTGTCAGCTACAGGTCAAGGCTCAAGAACAGGAACAGCCGACACATGAAAGACACGTTGCCTTGACCCTATATGATGAATCCCCCACTCGGATGACTGCCAGGCAGGCATCACGGCTGGGGGATTTTTGTATGTCATTGACGGGCTGGGGACGATCGTCCTCCTACCCCTCCGGCTCACTATCAGAACATACGGCTGACACGCTTGATGCCTGCCACGAGGGCGTCGATCTCCTCCTTCGTATTGTAGACGGCGAAGGAGGCACGCACCGTACCGAGAATGCCTAGACGGTCCATCAGCGGCTGTGCGCAATGATGGCCGGTGCGGACAGCGATGCCCAGACGGTCAAGCAGCGTACCCATGTCCATGGGATGGATGTTGCCTACCAGGAAGCTGATCACGGCGTCATGCGTGTTGGCAGCCCCTCCTGTCGCACCGTCAGAGGTGCAAGCAGGCCCGAAGATGCGCATGTCGTCAACCGTAGACAACTGGGCAAGGGCATGACGGGTAAGCTCCTGTTCGTGCGCCTCGATATTGTCCATACCGATGGACGACACGTAGTCGAGGGCCACGGCCAGTCCGTGGGAAGCCACATAGTCGGGCGTGCCGGCCTCAAACTTGAGAGGCGGACGCTCAAAGGTCGTATGCTCAAAGCTGACATGGCCGATCATCTCGCCGCCGCCCTGATAGGGAGGAAGCTTGTCGAGCCACTCTTCCTTGCCGTAAAGCACGCCGATGCCTGTAGGACCATAGATCTTATGACCGCTGAACACGAAGAAATCGCAATCGAGATCTTGCATGTCCACCCGGAAGTGAGGCGTCGACTGGGCGCCATCGACCATCACGGGCACTCCGTGCTCATGGGCGATGCGGATCATCTCCTTCACCGGGTTCACCGTGCCGAGCACATTGCTGACATGGGTCACCGAAACGATCTTCGTCTTCTCGTTGAAGAGCTGACGGTAGGCGTCGAGGTCGAGGGTGAAGTCATCCTTCATCGGGATGACGCGCAGGCGGATGCCCTTGCGGTAGGCGACGAGCTGCCAGGGTACGATATTGCTGTGATGCTCCACCGTGGAGACGATCACCTCGTCGCCCTCCTGCATGAACTCGTCACCGAAGGTGTTGGCCACGAGGTTCAATCCCTCCGTAGTACCGCGGGTAAAGACGATCTCCGTGGTGCTCTTCGCATGGATGAACGCACGCACCGTCTCCCGCGCCTGCTCATGCAACTCAGTGGCCTGCTGGCTCAGGTAGTGCACGCCGCGGTGTACGTTGGCATTGACATTGAGATACTCGTCGCGCATGGCATCGAGCACGCACAACGGCTTCTGCGTCGTCGCGGCATTGTCGAGATAGACCAACGGCTTACCATAGACCTCACGGGCAAGGATCGGAAAATCCTTTCTTATCTTGTTGATATCCATCATTTCTTATGTAAACTGCATGAACGGCAATCTTTAAGGTCACCGCGGAAACGCTTCTCTACAAGGTGATGGAGCCGGTCGCGAAGCGGCTCAAGCTGTATGTGATCCACCACCTCATTCACGAAGGCAAACTCCAGCAAGAGCTTGGCCTCGTGGAGGGAGATGCCACGCTGCTGCATGTAGAACAGGGCGGCATCGTTGAGCTGGCCGACGGTCGAGCCGTGCGAGCACTTCACGTCGTCCGCATAGATCTCCAGCATAGGCTGGGTGTACATGTGGGCCTTGGTCGTCATGCAGAGATTCTGGTTGGTCTCCTCCGAGGTGGTCTTCTGTGCGTCATGGCGTACGAGCACACGGCCGGCAAACGCACCCGTGGCCTCGCCGTCAAGTACGTACTTATACAGCTCGTGTGAGTCACAGTGACCCACCTTATGGTCGATGAGCGTGTTGTTGTCGACGTGCTGCTTGCCATCTGCGATGACACAGCCGTTGCACCAGCATTCCGCTCCCTCGCCGTTGAAGGTAAGGTCGAGCTTGTTGCGGGTGATGCCTCCGCGAAGGGTGATCACGTTGTGATTGACACGGGAATTGGCCTCCTGATCGATATATACGTTCGACACGCGACGGGTCTTCTGGTGAGTAGACTCAAGGCAATAGAGGTCGAGCGAGGCATTGTCGCCCACGTAAGCCTCGATCACCTGGGTGGCGAGGAACTCATGATCATCGACGGCCTCATCGCAGAACAGGAACTTGGCCTCTGCTCCCGGCTCTACGACGATCAGCACACGGCGGTTGGCCATCAGATCGACGTCGCCACGCAGGATGTTGATCACCTGTATGGCACGGGGCAGTACGACGTTCTTCGGAATGTAGACAAAGAGGCCATCCTGAGCCAGCATCGTATTGAGCGCGGTGATGGCATCCTCGCCTGTCTTGGCGATCTTCGAATAGTACTTCGTCACAAGGTCGGGATGCTCCACGGCAGCATCACGCAACGAGCCGACGATCACCCCCTCGGGCAGCTTGGCCTGCGGAAGGGCCTTCTTGTAAAAGACGTCGTTGACCACGAAATAGAGCGAGGTGCTCAGATTGGGCACGTCACAGTGGAACACGTCGTAGGGATTGATGGGGATCTCCAGACGGTTGACATTCAAGCCGTAGTCGGGCGCGAAGAGCGACGGGATGTCGGTGTACTTGTACCGCTCCACCTTCTTCGTAGGGAATCCCTGCCGGCAGAAGTCGTCAAAGGCCTGATCGCGGACCGCGTTCAGCGCAGGAGCGCTGTGGTCGCAGATCTGCTGGCTCACCTCCCGGTAGAGATCAATATATTGTTGTTCGGATTTCATAATGCGTAATTCTTTTGCAGGTTAGGCCGTCCTCAGTGAGACGGCCTTACACTAGGGAAGCCTGTAAGAGACTTAGAGCGTCTTGTCAGCCTCTTCCTTAATCCAGTCGTAGCCGCGCTGCTCGATCTCCTTGGCAAGCTCCGGACCTTCGGTGCGGACGATACGGCCATTGTAGAGCACGTGGACCACCTGCGGACGGATCATGTCGAGCAGACGCTCATAGTGCGTGATGACAATGACCGACTTCTCCGGGGTGAACAGCTTGTTCACGCCCTCGGCCACGATGCGCATGGCATCGACGTCAAGACCGGAGTCCGTCTCATCGAGGATGGAGAGCTTCGGGTCGAGCATGGCCATCTGGAAGATCTCGTTGCGCTTCTTCTCACCGCCTGAGAATCCCTCATTGACGGCACGGCGTGAAAGCTTGTTGTCAAGCTCCACGATCTTCTGCTTCTCACGCATGAGCTTCATGAAATCGCCGGCATTCATCGGATCCTGTCCGAAGTACTTGCGCTTCTCGTTGACGGCAGCCTTGAGGAAGTTGACCATGGACACGCCGGGTATCTCGACGGGATACTGGAAAGAAAGGAACAGGCCCTCGTGGGCACGGTCCTCGGGCTTCATCTCCAGGAGGTTCTTGCCGTTGAACCACGCCTCACCCTCCGTGACGGTGTAAAGGGGATTACCGGTCAGCACGGCGCTGAGAGTCGATTTACCGGAACCGTTGGGACCCATGATGGCATGGATCTCGCCGTCGGGCACTGTCAGGTTGATGCCCTTCAATATTTCTTTGCCTGCAATAGTGGCATGCAGATTCTTGACTTCTAACATATTATATATACTATGTATTAATGATTATCCTACCGTGTCTTCAAGTGTTACGCTGAGGAGCTTCTGGGCCTCAACGGCAAACTCCATGGGCAGCTTGTTGAGCACCTCCTTGGCATAGCCGTTGACAATGAGGCCGACGGCCTGCTCCGTAGGTATGCCGCGCTGGGCACAATAGAAAAGCTGGTCCTCCGAGATCTTCGACGTCGTCGCCTCGTGTTCGACGATGGCGCTCTCGTTATGGATGTCCATGTAGGGGAAGGTGTGGGCACCGCAATTGCTTCCCAGCAGCAATGAGTCGCAGGAAGAATAGTTGCGGGCATTGTCCGCTCCCGGAGCCACGCGCACCAGACCGCGATACGAGTTTTCGGAGTGACCTGCCGAGATACCCTTGGAGATGATCGTCGAGCGGGTGTTCTTTCCCAGATGGATCATCTTCGTACCCGTGTCGGCTTCCTGGTAATGGTTCGTCACGGCCACGGAGTAGAACTCAGCCTGTGAGTTGTCACCCCGGAGGATGCACGAAGGATATTTCCATGTGATGGCCGAGCCGGTCTCCACCTGTGTCCAGGACAGCTTCGAGTTGACGCCCCGGCAGTCGCCGCGCTTGGTGACAAGGTTTAGCACGCCACCTTTGCCGTGCTCGTCACCGGGATACCAGTTCTGCACAGTAGAATATTTCACCTCCGCGTTGTTCATCACGACGATCTCCACGACAGCCGTGTGGAGCTGGTTCTCATCGCGCATGGGCGCCGTGCAGCCTTCCAGGTAGCTGACATAGCTATCATCATCGGCCACGATCAGCGTACGCTCAAACTGGCCGGTGTTGCGGGCATTGATGCGGAAATAGCTGGAAAGCTCCATCGGGCAGCGCACTCCCTTCGGGATATATACGAAAGAGCCGTCGGAGAATACGGCCGAGTTGAGGGCCGAGGTGAAGTTGTCGCGCACGGGAACTACCGATCCCAGATATTTGCGGACCAGGTCGGGATGCTGCTGCACGGCCTCGCCGATCGAGGAGAAGATGATGCCCTTCTCTGCCAGCTGCTTCTTGAACGTGGTCTTCACCGAGACCGAGTCCATGATGGCGTCTACCGCCGTACCGCTGAGAGCCAGGCGCTCCTCGAGAGGAATGCTGAGCTTGTCAAAGGTCTTTTCCAGCTCAGGGTCGATCTCCTTATTGGTCGGCTTCTTGGCTGTAGGATCGGCGTAATAGGAAATATCCTGGAAGTCGATCTCCGGCACGTGGACGTGTCCCCATGTCGGCATCTCCAGCGTCTGCCAGTAACGGAAGGCGTCGAGGCGGAACTGGAGAAGCCAGTCGGGTTCTCCCTTCTTCTTGGAGATGAGCCGCACGACATCTTCATTGAGTCCGCGAGGAATGACATCGGTCTCCACATCAGTGGTGAAGCCGTACTCGTATTTACGGTCGGCCACCTCGCGGACGAACTCATTCTTCTTGTCGTCTATATTGATTTTCATGTAAGTATTATTAGAAAGACAAGTAGGGGCGTGGGGCTTTCCCACGCCCCTACTCTAATGGGTCTGTTGAGCAACGGACGTTGCGTCAGAGTTTCTGCTCCACCTCAATCTCGGTGAAGGTCTCGAGAATGTCGTTTTCCTGAATGTCGTTGTAGTTGACAAGCGAGATACCGCACTCCATGCCCATCGGCACTTCCTTCACGTCGTCCTTATAACGCTTCAGCGCTGCGATGGCTGCTGTGTGGACTACGATGCCATCGCGTACCACGCGCACCTTGTCCTTGTTGTGCACCTTGCCTTCCGTGACAAGACCTCCGGCAACGGTACCGACTTTCGAGATCTTGTAGACCTGCTTCACCTCTACCTGACCGGTGACGATCTCCTTCTTCACCTTGTCGAGCATGCCGACCATGGCCGACTTCACATCGTCAAGGGCATCGTAGATCACCGAATAGGTATTGATCTCCACGCCCTCCTGCTCGGCCAGCTTGCGGGCGGCAGCCGAAGGACGTACCTGGAAGCCGACGATGATGGCGTCGGAAGCATCGGCCAGCGTCACATCGCTCTCGCTGATCTGACCCACAGCCTTGTAGATCACATTCACCTTCACCTTCTCGGTAGACAGCTTCAGGAACGAATCGGAAAGGGCCTCGATCGATCCGTCGGTATCACCCTTGACGATGATGTTCATCTCGTGGAACTCACCGCGTGCGATACGGCGGGAGATGTCACTCAGCGTGGTACGTGTCTGTGTACGCAGGCTCTGCTCACGCTGCAGCTGCTCGCGCTTGTTGGCGATCTCGCGTACCTCCTGCTCCGTGTCGAGCACGTGGAACTGGTCACCTGCCTGGGGAGCGCCGTTCAGTCCGAGGATGATGGCAGGCTCGGCAGGCTCGGCCTTCTCGATACGGGCATTACGCTCGTTGAACATGGCCTTGATGCGGCCCCAGCAGGTACCGGCGATGACATAGTCGCCGACGCGCAGCGTACCGTTGCTTACCAGCACGGTCGACACATAGCCACGGCCCTTGTCGAGCGACGACTCGATGATCGTACCGGTGGCCTTGCGGTTGGGGTTGGCCTTCAGGTCGAGCATGTCTGCCTCGAGGAGCACCTTCTCCATCAGGTCCTCTACGCCGATGCCCTTCTTGGCCGAGATCTCCTGGCACTGGTACTTACCGCCCCACTCTTCCACGAGGAGGTTCATGTTGGCCAGGTCCTCACGTATCTTGTCGGGGTTAGCACCCGGCTTGTCAATCTTGTTGATGGCGAACACCATCGGCACGCCGGCAGCCTGTGCATGGGCGATGGCCTCCTTGGTGGTGGGCATCACGGAGTCGTCGGCTGCAATGATGATGATGGCGATATCGGTCACCTGGGCACCACGGGCACGCATGGCCGTGAACGCCTCGTGACCAGGAGTATCGAGGAACGTCACGTGACGGCCGTTCTTCAACGTCACATTGTAGGCACCGATATGCTGGGTGATGCCTCCGGCCTCACCGGCAATCACGTTGGTGTTACGGATATAGTCGAGCAATGATGTCTTACCGTGGTCCACGTGACCCATGACGGTAACGATCGGCGCACGCGACACGAGATCGGCCTCGTCGTCCTCCTCCTCGCTCACGGCTTCCTGCACCTCTGCAGAGACATACTCGGTCTTGAAGCCGAACTCGTCGGCCACGAGGTTGATCGTCTCGGCATCGAGACGCTGGTTGATGGAAGCCATCACGCCGATGGACATCAGCGTACCGATCACCTCATTGACGCTCTTGCCCATCATCGTGGCCAGCTCTGACACGGTCACGAACTCCGTGAGCTTCAGCGTCTTGCTCTCCTTCTTCTCGGCATTTGCCTCCTTGGAGAGCTTCTCCTGCACGGCCTCACGCTTTTCCTTACGGTATTTTGCACCCTTCTTGGTCTGCGTCTTGGAGGTCAGGCGGGCCAGTGTCTCCTTTACCTGCTTTGCAACATCCTCCTCGCTCACCTCGACGGGCTTCTGGTTGCCACGGTTGCGTTTCTTCTTCTTGCCGTTGCCATTGCCATTCTGGCCACCGCCGCGGCCGCTGTTCTGGTTGGCGGCGGCATTGATGTCGACACGCTCCTTATTATTGATGCGCTGACGCTTACGGCGCTCGCCGCCACCGTTCTGGGCGGCCTTCTCCTCACGTTCCTTGCGCTTCTCATCCTTCGACTTCTTCTTCGGACGGGTGCTCTGATTGATGGCGCTGAGGTCGATCTTGCCGAGCACGTTCACCTTAGGAGCGTTGAGGATCTTTGTCTCGCTCTTCAGGTGGAACACTCCGTCATCCTCCTTCTCCTCCTTATCTTTTTCTTTCTTCTCCGTCTGAACGGGTGCCTCAGCCTTGGGGGCAACGGGCTGTTGCTGTTTCTTGTTATTATTGTTGGCTGTTGCCTCGTTCTTCTCGTTCTTTCCGCTCTCAGCCTTCTTCTGCGGCTGTGGGGCGGCGGGATGAGCGTCCTTGGGCGTCTCCTGCTTCTTTGCAGGCTCTGCCGGAGCAGCTTTCGATTCCTTCTGAGGGCTGACGGCAGCAGCCTTCTCTTGGGGTTGTGCGGCGGGAGCGGCAGGTTTATGACCGAGGTTGTCCAGGTCGATCTTTCCCTTCACCGTGTACTGCTGGCGACGGCTCGACGGCAACAGGTCCTCTGCCTTTGTCGTGCTCTTCGGATCGACAGCCGGAGCCTGCTGCTGACGCTGTCTCTTCTCCTTAGGCTTCTTGAAGAGTTTCTCCGCCTCTGTGCGCACGGCAGCATCTTGCTTGAAAGCTTCCACGAGAGCCTTGTATTGGGCGTCGTTGAGCTTGAAGCTGGGCTCGTCCTTCACCTCGCCCAACTCGCTTCTCTTTTTCAGGAAATCAACTGCCGTTTGAAGTCCTATATTTAATTCTCTTAATGCTTTATTTAATCTCATATAATACTATTCTGTTTCCTTTTTCTGTGTTATTTTGTTAATGTTGCCGTGCGCGTCCGGTTCTCAGTGTTGATGAGGGCGGGCAGGCTAGCCTCATGCAGCCACCCATCCCTCAGGGTGATCTCACGATAGTCTCACCGGCTTATGCCCATGAGCCTATCGGCTTATTCATTCTCAAACTCTTTGCGGAGCACCTCGAGCACATGGTCGACGGTCTCCTCTTCGAGATCGGCTTTCTCCACGAGCATCTCACGGGGAGCATTGAGCACGCTCTTGGCAGTCTCCAGACCGATGTTCTTGATGGCGTCGATCACCCACTGGTCGATCTCGTCATTGAACTCATCCAGGTAGATGTCATCCTCCTCGGCACTGTCACCGCCTTCAACCTCACGATAGACATCAATCGTATATTCGGTCAGCATGGAAGCCAGCTTGATGTTCTGTCCGCCATGACCGATGGCCAGGCTCACCTCCTCGGGACGGAGATAGACATCTGCCTTTCTGTTTTCCTCGTCCAGGACGATATTGTTCACGCGGGCAGGGCTGAGTGCACGCTGGATGAAGAGCTTGGTGTTGGCAGTCCAGTTGATCACGTCGATGTTCTCATCTCTCAACTCACGTACGATGCCATGCACGCGGCTGCCGTGAACGCCTACGCAGGCACCTACCGGATTGACGCGCTCATCGAAGCTCTCCACGGCCACCTTGGCACGCTCACCCGGCAGACGGGCGATCTTGCGGATGGCGATGATGCCGTCGGAGATCTCGGGGATCTCGTTCTCCAGCAGACGCTGCAGGAAAGTAGGAGACGTACGCGACAGGATGATCTTCGGGTTGTTGTTCTCGTTGGTCACGCGCTCGATCACGGCACGCACCGTCTCACCCTTGCGGTACTGGTCGCCGGGAATCTGCTCCGACTTCGGGAGTGAGAGCTCATTGTTCTCATCATCGACGAGCAGCACCTCGCGCTTCCAGATCTGATACACCTCAGCGGAGATCACCTGTCCCACGCGATCCTTATATTTATTATACAGAGCGTCGTGTTCCAGTTCCAGAATCTTGCTGGCCAGCGTCTGACGGAGCGTCAGGATGGCACGGCGGCCGAACTTCTCGAAGTCCTGCTTCTCCGACACTTCCTCGCCTATCTCATAGTCAGGCTCTATCTTGCGGGCATCGGTAAGAGAGATCTGCTTGTTCTCATCCTCCACTTCGCCGTCGGCCACCACAACGCGGTTGCGGTAGATCTCGAAGTCACCCTTGTCGGGATTGACAATCACATCGAAGCTCTCGTCCGAACCGAATAACTTAGCAAGCACATTGCGGAAACTTTCCTCCAACACACTCACCAGCGTGGTGCGGTCGATACCCTTCGTCAACTGGAAGTCACGGAAAGAATCGAGCATGCTCACTTTCTCTTCTGTCTTTTTTGCTGCCATAGCTTATTTGAAACTGATTAGATATTTTGTATATTTTACGTTATCCATATTGTAGGTGTGGTCGACGTCCATCAACTGGGGGCGCTTCTTGCCTTCCACCTTGACCTTCTCCTTCACCGTCACCGTGAAGTCACGGCCGTCGACACTCTTCAGGACGCCGCGCACCTTCTTGCCTTCCGAGGTGAGTACCTCCACCTCCTTGCCGATGAAGTTGACATACTGCTGGGCCACCTTGAACGGCTGTCCCAGACCGGCCGAGCCGACCTCCAGCTCATAGTCCTCTTCGTCACGGCTCAGATGCTCCTCTATGAACTGGCTGAGCTGTGCGCAATCCTCGATCCACACGCCGTCGGCATGATCGATCTCTACAGTGATCTTGTCATCGGGGCTCACCATCACGTCGACCAGGAAATAATCCTTGTCCTGGAGCCACTCTTCTACTAATTTTGTTACGACGTTCTTATCTATCATACTGTTTATAATAAAAATGAGGGGCTCTTCCGGAGAGCTCCTCATTCCACTGAACGCTGCAAATTTACGAATTTTCCTCCAAATATCCAAATCTTTAGGTTCTTTTCTTTCGCCGCCACCAATGAATGTTCCACGAAATGAAAGGCCGTCGTTCCATTCCCAATGCCCGAGGTGCATATCCGGTCCTTACAGGCAACACGTCCGGACCGTTGCCCGTCAGAAGACCGTTGCCTGTAAGGAAAGACAGTACGACCTTTGCCTGACTGTCTATTTTCCTAGGATGATTCAGTTTATAAGGAGAAA
>HF988460.1 GCA_000431975.1 Prevotella sp. CAG:924
TGCGCCGATGGTACTGCAATGCAGTGCGGGAGAGTAGGTAGCCGCCTCCTTTGAACGAGGGCCTCTCGGACGATGACGTCCGGGAGGCCCTTTTTTCGTCTTGGCGCGTACGCAGGGTCGCATGCCCGTAATAGGTTCATGCGCGGGGTCTTCCTCTTTCAAAGCTGGGTAACAAATAGAATGCCAATGCCGTTTCGGGTCTCCTCATCCCCCCACCTGCTTTTGCGTCTCGGCTTGCTTGTAATCCTCGTATGCTACCATTTTCATATTTGATTCTTTGAGATATCTCTATTGTCGTATTGCAAGATATAATATCTGGTACTTTCTGTCGTTATAGAATAGTGCAATGGACAGACAGTTTACGACGGATTAAGCTATTATTGATTATTTTGGCGGGTGTGATTACGCTGGCCTCTCTTGTCTATACCCATCGCATTGCTCGTAACTTAAGAGCTGAAGAGCAATCGAGGATGGAAGTATGGGCCGAGGCTATGCGTACGTTGAGCATGGCGGACGATGATACCAATCTCAGTCTGGTGTTGAAGGTGATCAACGAGAATAATTATATACCGGTGATCGTCCTCGATTCTAAGGGGCAGGCAACAACTTTCCGCAATGTCCGTCTTCACGGTCAGAACTACCAAGACAGTCTTCAGGAAGCTACATTGAAAGGTAGGCAGCTTCTTGATGAAGGCCGGTGCATTCGCATTCAGCTGGGAAATAGCACAGGATCGGATTATATAAATGTATGTTACGATGATTCCCGTATATTGAAGCAGCTTAACTATTTCCCTTATGTCTATCTTGCAATAGTAGTTATTTTCTTTGGAGTTGTTATCTTTGCTCTCTTGATGTCAAAGCGCGCGGAACAGAACCGTGTGTGGGCGGGACTAAGCAAGGAAACGGCCCATCAGCTAGGTACGCCTATCTCTAGTCTGATGGCATGGGTGGAGATACTTAAAGAGGAGTATCCCAATGATGAACTCATCCCTGAGATGGACAAGGACGTACAGCGTTTGCAGCTCATAGCTGATCGTTTTTCCAAAGTAGGATCAAAACCGGAAATGAAGGAAGAAAGTCTCACAACGGTTATTGATCACGTTGTCGATTATATGGATCGTCGCACCTCAAGACGGGTGAGGATGATAAAAGACGTTCCCGATCATGATATCATGGTTTGTCTCAATGTCAATCTCTTTGAGTGGGTGGTGGAGAATCTATGTAAGAATGCAGCTGATGCCATGGGCGGGGGAGCAGGAACGATTACACTGCGATTGGAGGAAACGGGAAAGCTGGCTGTATTGGAAGTCTCTGATACCGGTAAGGGTATACGCAAGAAGGATCTTGCTAATGTATTTCGTCCTGGATTTACAACGAAAAAACGCGGATGGGGGTTAGGGCTGTCGTTGGCAAAACGCATAGTGGAAGATTATCATAAAGGCCGTATCTTCGTCAAATGGTCAGAAGTGGGTGTAGGCACAACATTCCGTATCGAGTTGAGCAAATGATATTTTAATGTTTGAAAGACACTAATCGCATGTTTGACAGTCTGTTGTAGGCTTATACGTATAGGGCGAGCCTTGTTGCCAGCTGCTTTTTAATCCTGGTTATTTTTCTGATAAGATTCTCGGGAATTTTAGTTTAAAATGATACTTAAGATCTCAAGATGATGGGATTATAATAAAGAACTGCCCTTTTGAGAAGACTGGTAGTCAATGACAGGAATTGTGATTCTTAAAGACATATACTCCCGATCAGTCATTGCATCTCAAATAATTATTTTATAGGTATGCTCGAGGGCCTCCATCCATTTATTGGCGTTTTTTTTCGTCACTTTATCCCGGTGTGGTCAAGAAATATGGAAGACGGGCAGCAGACATCGTATAGGCCCTTTGACTCTCTTGAAATAAGCGACTTATGCGTATAGGTTGACACGGTGTCGTATTCTTGCAACATACATAGTTCTTTTACCGGTGTTGGGTTGCATTCTCAGTTATGAATATGTATATTGTTGGAGTAGGGCTGCCAGCTGTGACCAAGAGGTGGTTTATGGAAAGAGTATGTGACGGATAGTAATATTTTTATGTAATTCATTAGAACACACATTAATTCCCTTACTCTTTTTGGTGAATTAAAAAAAACTTTGTAACTTTGCAACTCAAAGTGTAGGTATGTCCTGTCTTGATCCGTTTAAGATAGATCTCAGAGCACTTCCAGAGGGTATTACAACAGTGACCCTGATGGAGGATGACGCTTACTTCACAGCCTTGGAAGGCAGTGAGGTGAGAGGAGGTTGTCTACGGACGGTGGTGACAGTCAATAGGCTGTCCGATCTGTTTGAACTTACCCTGCACACAGAAGGAACGGTCACTGTCGCGTGTGATCTGTGTCTTGATGACATGGAGCAACCCATAACGGTTGATGATCGCGTGGTGGCTCGTTTAGGAGACGCACTCTCAGAGGAAGACGATGTCATTGCTGTGGAAGAGGAAGAAGGAATCCTGGACCTGGCGTGGATCGTCTATCAGTCTATATATCTCGGTATCCCACTCAGGCACGTGCATGCACCTGGAAAATGCAATCCGGCCATGATGAGGTTGCTGCAAGAGCACTCGGCCGTCCGAAGCGGTGATGAGGATAACGAAGAACATACAGATTCCCGATGGGACGCTCTCAAAAAAATCCAATTAGACAATTAAAAAATTAAACGTTTAAAACACTATGGCACATCCAAAAAGAAGACAGTCAAAGACTCGTACTCTCAAGCGTAGAACTCATGATAAGGCAGTAGCTCCCACACTGGCAGTATGCCCCAACTGTGGCGCTTACTATGTTTACCACACAGTATGCCCCACCTGCGGATACTATCGCGGTAAGGTGGCTATCGTAATGGAGGAGAACGCTGAATAATGGGACGCATCAAAGCCGTAATCTCTGGTGTCGGCGGCTACGTTCCTGACTATATCCTCACTAACGAGGAGCTGTCGCGTATGGTCGACACCAGTGATGAATGGATCACAACCCGTGTGGGTATCAAGGAGCGTCGTATCCTCGTTGATGAAGGTCTGGGTACGAGCTATATGGCCCGTAAGGCCGCCAAGCAGGTGATCCAGAAGACAGGTATCGATCCTCAGACCATCGACGCACTGATCGTTACCACCACCACTCCTGACTATCCGGTGCCCTCAACGGCATCTGTCGTCCTCGGTAAGCTGGGACTGACCAATGCTTTTGCAATGGATATCTCCTGTGCATGCTGTGGATTCCTCTATTCGCTTGATATGGCAGCTTCGATGATTATGAGCGGCCGCTACAAGCGTGTTATGGTGATTGGTGCTGACAAGATGTCGTCGATCACTGACTATACGGACCGTCAGACTTGTGTGCTTTTCGGTGATGGTGCCGGAGCCGTGCTCGTTGATGCCCGTGAGGAAGAGGATGGAGATGAGAATCTGGGCTATCAGAACTCGTTCCTCCGTACCGATGGTAAGGGCTTGCCTTTCCTTCATATCAAGGCAGGTGGCTCTGTATGTCCTTCTTCACAGTTTACCATTGATCATCGTCTGCATTACATTTATCAGGAAGGTCGTACGGTATTCCGTTATGCAGTGACCGATATGAGCGATGACGTGCTGGAGGTGATGAAGCGTAACAACTTGAGCAAGGACGATGTTGACTGGGTAGTGCCCCACGAGGCCAACTTCCGTATCATTGATGCAGTGGCCAAGCGTGCCGAGTTGGATATCAACAAGGTGCTCATCAATATCGACCACTATGGTAACACCTCTGCCGCCACGATTCCTCTCTGCCTGTGGGACTATGAGAGCCGTCTGAAGAAGGGCGACAATGTCATCTTCACTGCTTTCGGAGCCGGTTTCGTTCATGGAGCCAGCCTCTATAAGTGGGCTTACGATGGTGACAAGGTGAGTCAGAAAAAGTAACTGCGCATCTGTACCGGATGGGTCGAACCGTCCTTAACTATATCAGAACGCAGCCTTGCACATTAATTATTAAGGTGTGAGGCTGCGTTTTTCGCATTTTCCATAATTCAACATAGGTCTCTCTAGGCCTTTGGTCAATATGAAAGCAGCATAATAGCATGCATAAAGCCGGATTTGTAAATATCGTAGGAAATCCTAACGTAGGCAAGTCGACGCTCATGAATCAGCTCGTGGGCGAGAAAATTTCCATTGCCACATTTAAAGCTCAGACGACCCGTCACCGTATCATGGGTATTGTCAATACGGAAGACTCGCAGATCGTATTCTCCGATACACCGGGCGTGCTCAAGCCCAACTATAAGATGCAGGAGATGATGCTTGCCTTCTCAGAGAGTGCGTTGGCCGATGCCGACATTCTGCTCTATGTCACTGATGTGGTGGAGAATCCTGAGAAGAACATGGATTTTCTGGAAAAGGTGGCAAAGATGACCATCCCCGTCATTCTGCTTGTCAATAAGATCGACGAGACTGACCAGCGTCATCTCGGCGACATTGTAGAGCATTGGCATAAGCTGTTGCCCAATGCGGAGATACTGCCTATTTCAGCCAAAAACAAGTTCGGTACGGATCTGCTCATGAAACGCATCCAGGAGTTGCTGCCCGAGAGCCCTGCCTATTTTGCTAAGGACCAGCTTACCGACAAGCCAGCCAAGTTCTTCGTTTCGGAGATCATTCGAGAGAAAATCCTGCGCTATTACGACAAGGAAATTCCCTATTCGGTGGAGGTGGTTGTTGAGCGTTTCAAGGAGGATAATCACCATATTCATATTAATGCGGTGATCTATGTGGAGCGTGACTCGCAGAAAGGCATCATCATCGGCCATCAGGGTCTGGCTCTGAAAAAAGTGTCTACCGAAGCACGTCGCTCGCTCGAGCGCTTCTTCGGCAAGGCTATTTACTTGGAACTCTATGTGAAAGTGGATAAAGACTGGCGTAACAACCAGCGTGAGCTTGACAATTTCGGATATAATCCGCAATAAGGAGAGGGGACAGTCCTATGGGACAGTCTCACTATCCATACTTATCAATCCATCGGTGTCCTGAATAGAAAGAGGGCATACTCTTCCTCCGTTTGCGTGAGAGACCGCATATTTTTAGTCTGTTGCGTAGCAGTGGACTTCCCGTCCGTCTGTTCCGGAGTTAGGGCCGAAGAATGTAAAACTTCAGTAATCAAACAAACATGGGAAAATTAGTAGCTATCGTAGGTCGCCCGAATGTGGGTAAGTCTACATTGTTCAATCGCCTGACCCATACTCGTCATGCTATCGTGAGTGATACGGCAGGCACTACGCGTGACCGCCAGTATGGTAAGGTGGAGTGGAATGGAAAGGTATTCTCGCTCGTCGATACGGGCGGATGGGTGGTCAATTCAGACGATGTGTTTGAGGAGGCTATCCGCGAACAGGTGCTGGTTGCCACACAGGAGGCAGACCTGGTGCTTTTTGTCGTTGATGTGGAGACTGGTGTGACCGACTGGGATGAGGACGTGGCCAACATTCTACGCCGTGCGAAGCTCCCCGTAGTGCTTGTGGCCAACAAGGTGGACAACAGTGGCAATGCCTACGAAGCAGCCCAATTCTATAGTCTCGGACTGGGAGAGCCCCAGTGTGTGAGTGCCATTTCAGGTAGTGGCACAGGCGATTTGCTCGATTTTATCCTCGATCGTCTTCCCCAGGATCAGAAGGAAGAAGTGGAGGAGGAGATACCCCGTTTCGCTGTCGTAGGACGTCCTAATGCCGGCAAGTCAAGCATTATCAATGCCTTTATAGGTGAGGATCGTCATATTGTGACAGAGATAGCCGGAACGACGCGCGACTCGATTTATACCCGGTACACTAAGTTCGGATTCGATTTCTATCTCGTCGATACTGCCGGTATCCGCCGTAAGAACAAGGTGACAGAGGATCTTGAGTTCTATAGTGTGATGCGTTCTATCCGTGCCATAGAGAACAGTGATGTCTGTATACTTATGATTGATGCCACACGTGGTATTGAAGGACAGGATATGAACATTTTCCAGCTGATCCAGAAGAATAATAAGAGTCTTGTAGTCGTGGTAAACAAGTGGGATCTGGTAGAAGACAAGTCACAGAAGGCTATAGACTTCTTTAAGAATGCTATCTACCAGCGTATGTCTCCGTTCGTTGACTTCCCCATTATTTTTGCTTCGGCACTTACCAAGCAACGTATCTTCAAAGTGTTGGAGACGGCTAAGGATGTATATCTGAACCGTACTCGTCACATCGGTACGAACAAGCTCAATGAGGTGATGTTGCCTATCATTGAACAGACGCCACCTCCTTCGACAAAAGGTAAGTATATCAAGATCAAGTATTGCTCGCAGCTTCCCAATACGCACATTCCTTCTTTTGTGTTCTATGCCAATCTGCCGCAATATATCAAGGAGCCCTATCGTCGTTTTCTGGAAAATAAGATCCGTGAGAACTGGCAGATGCATGGTTGCCCGATCAATATCTTTATCCGTCAGAAATAATAATGAAGAGGAATAAGATCATCATATTGTCTTTGGCCGTAATGGCGCTTGTATCGTGTGATCCTGGCAAACGCCAGAGTCCGGATGTGGCGGCCCTTACGGCCAAAGCCTATTACGAACAGTTGCTTCAGGGCAGATATGAGGATTGGGTGGATGCTCACTATCAGCCGGAAAAGATCCCGGCAAGCTATCGGGAGCAGTTGATTGCCAATGCAAAGATGTTTGTCGGACAGCAGAAGGAAGAGCACCATGGCATTGATAGCATCCGTATTGCGAGTGCTCAGACCGACAGTGTCCACCATGTTTCCAATGTCTTTCTCACCTTCTTCTATGGTGACAGTATCCATGAGGATATTGTCGTACCTATGATACAGGTGAATGGCAATTGGTATATGAAATAAAGGTATTTTGTGATGAACGCATATTCGCCGGGGGAGCGTCTGGCAAATGGCGTATGACCTAACGCTCAGTGCAGAAAGGCGCGGATGGCAGTGATGATCCAGATGGAGTGAAAGAGATGCAGCTTCTTTATGAAGGTGCAGATCGAAGGTGATGGTCCTGCCGCAACGCTTGTCTGCTACTCTGTAACGGACACGGAATTGATTATAAAAGTATAACGTGTCTCCGATAATCTTTACACCTGAAAACCGACTACCTTACAACTAATCGTAGCAAGAGGAACGGCGTATTCTGGCGATTTATTATCCGATAACTTTTAACCTATAAATGAATTCCTATTGCTTATGAGAGAATTTCTGATGCTGATTTTATTGCTATGCAGCCTGTATGCCAAGGCACAAAACGACCGGACCTGGCAACAGTATTTTGATGAGGAGTCACTGCCGGAAGACCTAGATGCCGAAAGCGGAGAGATCACATACGATGAACTGAGCGATCTGGCACAGAACCCTCTCGACCTGAACACTTGCCGGCGTGAGGATTTGGAACGCCTTCCATTCTTGTCTTCGCAGCAGGTGATGGATATCATGGAATATCGCGACCGTTATCATCGTTTTGAGTCGACATCAGAGTTGATGATGATCACGTCACTCGACTGGCGCGACCGTGAGCGCCTTCTTCCTTTCGTCACGGTAGTACCGGAGGCGCGTGACACGGTTCCTTCCTTTAAATCCCTATTGCGTCGTCCCAAGCAGGAAGTGGTGGGAACTATTAAAATACCGTTTTATAAGCGTGAAGGTGACAAGGAGGGATATTTGGGATATCAGTACCGTCATTGGCTGCGCTATACTCTTACAGCCGGACAGCATCTAAAGATTGCCCTTATAGGATCGCAGGATGCCGGTGAGCCGTTTTTCTCGAATGGCAATTCCTTAGGTTATGATTTCTATTCGGGTTATGTCCTGCTTCGTCATATAGGCCATCTGAAAGCAGCGGTGGTCGGTCGTTATAAGCTCCGCTTCGGTATGGGACTGGTGCTGAACACATCGTTTGGCATGGGAAAGCTGGCCACACTTTCCACGTTGGGCCGTTCGTCTAACAGTATCACAGGTCACGGTAGCCGGTCGGAAGGCTCTTATCTGCAGGGAGGTGCAGCAACAGTGACACTCGTCAAAGGACTCGATCTCACGGGATTCGTCTCTTGGCGGAAGATCGATGCCACGCTGACCGACTCTGGCGATTCCATCGTCACGATCCTCAAGACAGGCTATCACCGGACGGCCAGTGAGATGAGGCGTCGACGCGATGCGTCACAGCTGGTGGCAGGCGGCAATATCAATTATTTCCGAAATGGATTTCATTTAGGTGTGACAGGATTCTACAGTAGTTTTGACAAGACGCTCGCGCCCGACAATGGACAAATATACCGACGCTGGTATCCTGCCGGACGGCAGTTCTGGAATGCCGGTGTGGATTACGGATATCTTTCCAATAAGTTCACCTTTGCAGGAGAGACGGCTACAGGCAGTAGCGGCGGCCTTGCCACCCTTAATAGTGTGAGCTTTCAGGCCTCTTCGCAGCTCTCGTTAGTAGCTGTCCAGCGTTTCTACGCCTATCAGTATCGCAGTCTTTTCAGCAACAGTTTCTCGGAAGGTGGGTACGTTAATAATGAAAGTGGTGTATATTTTGGTGTCAACTATGCTCCTCTGCAAGGAGTATCATTACAAGTCTATACCGATTACAGCTATTTTGCATGGGCCACCTATCGGGCTTTGCCTGGAAGCCGCCGTTGGGATAATATGTTGACGGTTACGGTAGAGAAAGGTCCTTGGACTTTGTTGGCCCGCTACCGGTTAAAATTGTCGCATCAGAATCTCAATACGGAGGAAGCCGATAAGGATGATTACAGTCATGCTGTCGTGTCAACAGACAGTAAGCTGCTGCTTAATAAGACGGATCATAAAGGTCGTCTTTCTTTGGCTTACAATTCGGATCATTGGCAGTTCAAGACGCAGGGTGATGTCTCGTACAGCTATTTCCGTGAAGGTAGTTTTGGTTGGATGGTCTCGGAGGTGGCCGGTTGTCGGTATGGCCGCTGGCGTCTTTCGGCTATGGCAGGCTATTTTCATACGGCTGATTACGACTCGCGACTTTACGTCTATGTGCCTGGTGTGCTCTATCAGTTCTCCTTCCCTTCGTTCTATGGTAAGGGCGTCCATTGTGCGCTTAACGTGCGTTGCGATTTCTCTTCGCACCTGATGGCTATCGCACGGCTGTCCGCTACCAACTATTTCGACCGCTCCTCTATCTCTTCCGGTTTGCAGATGATCGACAGCAGTTCAATGACGGATCTGGAGCTCCAATTGCGTTGGAAGTTCTAATAAATACAACAGCCCCGACCGCTTCCGTGATGGGAAAGCCGCCGGGGCTGTTTGTATATGGATCGCAGATGTCGGATTCGCAGATCACCTCTTGGGGTGTAGTCTTTCCGGCAGGTGACGATGATTATTCGCTGATCTTGTCGAGTGCCTGTTTTATGTCGTTGAGGATGTCATCTGTGTCCTCAATGCCGACGCTGAGGCGGATCTGGTCGGGTGCGATGCCGGCCTCGCGCAGCTGTTCGTCAGTGAGTTGCCGGTGGGTGTGGGCAGCAGGCTGGAGGATGCAAGAGCGTGCGTCAGCCACATGGGTGACGATGCAGATGAGTTTTAGCGCATCCATGAATTTTACAGCTGTGTCGCGGTCGCCTTTCAGGCCAAAGGCCAGTACGCCGCAGCTGCCGTTAGGTAGATATTTCTGTGCAAGTTCATAGCTCTCGTCACCGGGCAGTCCGGGGTAGCGCACCCATGCCACACGAGGATCGCTTTGCAGGTATTTGGCCACGGCCAAAGCGTTCTTACAGTGCTGGGGCATGCGGAGATGGAGCGTTTCCAGACCAAGATTGAGTAAGAATGAGTTCATGGGGGCAGGCACCGAACCGAGGTCGCGCATCAGTTGGGCCACGAGTTTTGTGGTGTAGCCCATCTTGCCGAAGGCCTTTGTATAGGTCAGGCCGTGGTATGACTCATCGGGTGTGCATAGTCCGGGATACTTTTGGGCGTGTTTGTCCCAGTCAAAATTGCCACTGTCGACTACGGCGCCACCTACCTGTGTGGCATGTCCATCCATATATTTTGTTGTGGAATGTGTGACGATGTCGGCACCCCATTCAAAAGGGCGGCAGTTGATAGGTGTGGCGAAGGTGTTGTCGACGATGAGGGGCACGCCATTCTGATGGGCGATGCGGGCGAAGCGCTCAATATCGAGCACGCGGCAACCGGGGTTGGAAATCGTTTCACCGAAGAGTACTTTCGTATTGGGGCGGAAAGCGGCTTGGATCTCTTCGTCGGAAGCCTCGGGAGAGACGAAGGTACAGTCGATGCCGAGCTTCTTCATCGTCACACCGAAAAGGTTGAAGGTGCCGCCGTAGATCTCGTTGGAGGCTACGATATGGTCGCCTGCCTCACAGATGTTGAATACGGCATAGAAGTTAGCGGCCTGTCCGCTGGAGGTGAGCACACAGCCCACACCGCCTTCAAGGGCGGCTATCTTGGAAGCGACAGCGTCGTTGGTCGGGTTTTGGAGTCGGGTGTAGAAATAGCCTTCCTTCTTCAGGTCGAAGAGTTGGGCCATTTCGTCGCTGTCATCATATTTAAAAGTTGTACTTTGGTAGATCGGCACAACACGTGGCTCACCGTTCTTGGGTTGCCATCCTCCTTGTACGCAGAGAGTGGCTGGCTTGAGATTTTTCGTCATAGTGTCTATATATATTTTATGGGCATATGCCCGTCGTTTTTGTTTGCAAAAATAAAGAAAATGTGTTACAATGGCAAACAATCCTCACGAAAAGACATTTTTCTGTGACATATTAATTTATTTTTAACTCCAATCGGGTATTAGAGGTTGGGTAAATTTCAAACGATTGTCAGGTAGAACGCCAGCAAGAAGCAGGAAGAAATTGGACAAGTGAATAAAAGAATCAGTGATCTAATGATTGATTTTAGGTTAGCTGTTTAGTGGCTTTTCTCCATTTTCTTATTGAGGCTGTTGATGGAATCAGAAATTTTGTCTTAATGCGCATATTATGGTAATCTGACCGATTGATGAGAGTGAAAAACAGATTTGAGCAATGATTTTTATAAACGTGAGGAAACGTTTCTTGCGGTTTTGGAAAGTTTGGTGTATATTTGCATATATAAAATCCCGCACGGTAGTGTGTGACTTCTTCAATCTAAAAAACAACTATTCAAATGAGAGATTTCCTGAAAAACGTCGGCGCTACGGTCGTCGGTATGCTTCTTGTCGGTATGATAGTCATTGCATTGGGTGTGATGAGCGTGATAGGAATGGTAGCTTCCTCGTCGCAGACGAAGACCTTGGCGAAGAATTCCGTATTGGTACTTCGCCTTAATGGCACTCTGAAGGAACAGGCTTCAGATGCCGGTATGTTTAGCAGCTTGCAGGGCAGTACGACTTTAGGAATGAATGAGTTGCTGCCGGCCATCCGTAAGGCTATGGCCAACGATAAGATTCGGGGCATTTATATCGAGGCTGGTCAGTTGGCTGCCTATCCTTCGCAGTTGCAGGAGTTGCGTGCAGCCCTTTTGGATTTTCGCAAGAGTGGTAAGTGGATCATTGCCTATGGTGAGGAGTATTCACAGGGATGTTACTATCTAGCCTCTGTCGCTGATAAGATTTTCCTCAATCCGGTGGGCAGTGTCGACTGGCACGGCCTGGGTGGAGAGACGCTCTATCTGAAGGACCTGCTGGCTAAGATCGGCGTGAAGGCTGTGCCTATTAAAGTTGGTAAGTACAAGAGCGCCACAGAGATGTTCACAGAGACAAAGATGAGCGATGCTGACCGCCAGCAGACCCAGCGCTATCTGGACGGCATTTGGCAGACCATGACCGAGGGTGTGGCCCGCAGCCGTCGGCTGAAGACCGATTCGCTCAATGCCTGGGCCGACCGCTTGATATCGCTTGACGATGCGCAGGTGTTTGTGAAGAACCATATGGTCGATCAGTTGCTCTATGCAGATCAGGTGAAGGCAGCTGTGAAACGACGCCTCAATCTTAATGAGGGAGATCTAATCTCTCAGGTGACGCCTGCTGATATGGCGGCTGCGCCGGAGAAGGCCGAAGGCGGACAGGTAGCGGTCTATTATATGGAAGGTGACATAGTGAACGACGCCTCTCTGATGGGATTCCGTAATGGGGAGACGTTCATAGCTGCCAGAGATGTGGTGAGAGATCTGGATGATCTGCGCACTGATGACGGCGTGAAGGCGGTGGTGCTCCGTATTAACTCAGGTGGTGGCGATGCGTTCGCTTCCGAACAGATATGGCATGCGGTGCAGTTGCTTTCTAAGAAGAAGCCCGTTGTCGTGTCGATGAGCGGCATGGCAGCTTCAGGAGCCTACTATCTTAGTTGCGGCGCACCTTATATTGTTGCTGAGCCGAATACACTGACTGGTAGCGTGGGTATCTTCGGATTGCTCTTCGATACTACCGATTTGTTGAACAACAAGTTGAATATTCATTTCGATGAGGTGTCCACCAACCGCAATGCTACTTTCGGAGCTGCCGGCAAGCCAATGACCGCCGAGCAGACTCGTCTGTTGACGAAGGCCATTCAGCGTGGCTACAATCTCTTCAAGAGCCGTGTGGCTCAAGGTCGTCATCTTACGATGGAACAGGTGGAGGAACGTGCTCAAGGGCATGTGTTCCTTGGGCAGGACGCTTTGAAACTTAAGATGGTCGATGAGCTCGGTGGCTTGGATGTGGCAGTTAGGAAGGCTGCTCGGATGGCACGGCTCACAGACTATCATACGGAGGACTATCCCGAAGCCATGGGTTTTATGGATCAGCTTCTCAATCAGATGATGGGTTCAACAGATACGGTACTTGACGAGCAGCTGCAGCTTCATCTGGGCACTCTCTATCAGCCGTTGATGATGTTGCACAGGGTGCAGGCGATGGACCGTATGCAGATGCGTGCACCTTATGTGATGATTATGAACTAAGGCTTGTGTTATAGTCTTTATCAGATATTGCAAGGCCGGGCGGCTCTGAAAAGAGTCCCTCGGCCTTTTTTAGTAGTATGCTCGGCATGAGCTTATTCTA
>HF988461.1 GCA_000431975.1 Prevotella sp. CAG:924
TGAGCAGTATATCTCCCCAATATTTATTGGGTGAGCCTTTCATATAACTATGAGATGTTCGGATGTAGTCAGATACACTTCTTGAAAGAGGTAGGAAGGGCTGAATCCGTACGATGACAGTTCCAAAAGGGGCTGGCATCTTTTATAGAAAGTCGTGTTGTTTCTTGTCGGTTTCTAGTTGATCGTAGAGCTTTTATGTTAGGGAGGACAGACCCCTATAAAAAACCAAATCCCTACCATACATCACGCATGGTGGGGATTTGTAACCTAAAACTAATCTTAAAACCTAAAAACTAAAAACCTATATGAAACAATCTACTAACCTTAAACCTAATGTCTTTTGTATTAGCCTTTCACCTTAATGGGTGGGGCTTTCTTTGTTTTTGCGCTGCAAAGGTAGCGCCTTTTTGCGTCTCCCACAAGTGTTTTAGGATAATATTAGGATTTTTGGAGCTTTTGTTGATTTAAATCAATATTTTGTGCTCGCAAACAGCTTTATTTTATCCATTTTAACCGAAGACTGTTCAAGACGACACTGACGCTCGACAGTGCCATGAGGGCGGAGGCTGCCATCGGGGTGATCTGCCAGCTGATGCCGAAAGCGTAGAGTAGTCCGGCGGCCAGGGGAATGCAGACGAGGTTGTAGATGAAAGCCCAGAACAGGTTCTCGGCGATCATGCGAACGGTCTTCCGGCTGAGGCTGACGGCCTCGGGGAGTGCCTGCAGGTCATCGCCCATGAGGGTTACCTGTGCCACGTCCATGGCCACGTCGGTGCCTTTGCCGATGGCGATGCTCACATCGGCCAGGGCGAGGGCCTGGGTGTCGTTGATGCCGTCGCCCATCATGGCTACGGTCTTGCCCTCCTGCTGCAGCCGGCGCACGAGGTCCTCCTTGTCCTGCGGTTTCACCTGGCTCTGCCAGTGGCGCACACCGGCTTTGTGTGCCCAGTAGGCCACGGCGTCTTCCCTGTCGCCGCTCATGAGCCAGATCTCCACTCCTTGCTTCTGCAGCTGCTCCATGGCCTCACGGGCATGGGGCTTCAGCGTCTCCCTTGCCTCCAATGGCAGGTCATCGCTCTTCGTGAAGTCGATGTTCTGGTTGGGAAGGGTGAGGGTGCCGGTCTTGTCGGTCACGAGGGCATCGACCTTTCTGAGGGTCTCCAGCGCCGTGGCGTCCTTGATGAGCACGTTCTTGCGGGCTGCCTTGCCGATTCCCACCATCAGGGCGGTAGGGGTGGCGAGTCCCATGGCGCACGGACAGGCGATGACGAGCACGCCGACAGCGGAGAGGATGGCATGGGGGAGGGCGGCCGTCCCGCCGATAGCCCACCATAGTATAAAGGTGAGGAGGGCGATCCCTGCCACCACGGGCACGAAGATGAGCGAGGCTTTGTCGACGATGCGTTGTACGGGAGCCTTGGAGCCCTGGGCCTCCTGCACCATCTTGATGATGTGGGCCAGTGCCGTGTTCTCGCCGATCTGGCGGGCACGCATGCGGAATTTGCCTTGGCTGGGAATGGTGCCGGCCAGCACCTTCGAGCCGGCGGTCTTCTTGGCCGGCGATGGCTCACCGGTGATCATGCTCTCGTCGACGTAGGCGGCGTCGGGCGTCATGAAGCTCTCGGCCCAGGTCACCTCGCCGTCGACGGGCACCTTTTCGCCGGGACGCACCTCGAGCAGGTCGCCGGCCTCGATGGTGGAGATGGGCACTTCTTCTATCTTGTCGCCGTCGACGATGTGTGCCGTCTTCGGTGCCATGCCCATGAGCTCGCGGATGGAGGAGGCGGTGCCGTCCTTGGCTTTCTCCTCCAGCAGGCGGCCGGTGAGCACGAAGGTGATGATCATGGTTGCCGCATCGAAGTAGGTATGCCATTCTATGCCGCGCGGGGTCCAGACACTGTCTCCGAAGAGCACGTTGAAGGTGCTGAAGAGGAAGGCGATGGCGGTGGAGAGCGTGACGAGCGTGTCCATGTTGGCCGAGCGGTGCATGAGCTGCTTGAAGGCCGAGCGGTAGAAGGAGCGGCCGCAGACGATGATGTTGGCCAGGGCGAGGATGAGCGATGCCCGGTTGTTGAGGGGACTGTCACCCATGGCCGTGCCGCCGGAGCTGCCGGCCAGCAGGCTGTCGAGGGAGAGCCATCCCATGGAGAGGCTCATCACAATGAGGGCGAAGAGCCAGCTGAGGAGGGTGCGCCGCTGGAGGAGCCGGTAGGCCTTCCGTTCTATCTCTTCGGCATTGCGGTCGCTCTCTGTCACGAGGTCGTAGCCGATGTCATTGATGGCTTTCTTCATCTGCTCGAGGGTGATGCGCTGGGGATCGTAGTCCACGAGTGCGGAACGGCTGGCCAGCGACACGCTGGCCTCGTTGATTCCTTCCAGCGACTGGAGCTTCCGCTCCACATTGGCCGAGCAGCTGGCGCAGGCCATGCCTATGACGGGGATTGTTCGTTTCACGATGAAATGGTTGTTTGAGTGAAAAAGAGAAGGGCATATCGGGAGGGCTCTTGCCGTCCTGATATGCCCTTGTGATGATTAGTCGAGCACGAGCTCGAATCTGCCGAGTGCATCGACGGCTGCCTTCAGGTCGGCAGGATGGGTCTGTGTCTCGTCCCACTCCACATTGGCGCAGGCGTTCTCGAGGCTCACTTCGGCGCTGGCCACACCGTTGACGCCACGCAGGGCCTCTTCCACTTTGGCCTTGCAGTTGTTGCACTTCATTCCGTTTACTTTGAATACTTTCTTTTCCATAGTTCTTTAATTTTTATGTTCCGCAGGCGTCGGATGTCAGGGAGGAGTGTTGTCGCCCGTCTGTCTTCTGCTTCCGCGGATAGGTGAATACGAGTGTCTCTTTCAGACCGCTGTCCGGGGAGTGTTGTCGCCCGGCGATAGGTGTCGGGTCTGATTTCTTTTGCAAAGGTACGGATTCTTCCTTTTCTTTATTTACAATATTATGGAAAAGAGTTATAGTCTTCTGCCGGCCGAGAAGGATAATGGGTGCCGGCGGATATGAAGGCGGGCAGGTAGTGAGTGCCGGTGTCTTCTGTCGGACCGTTTGCCCGGTGTGGGACTTTTCTTGTCTGTATAATAAAATAAGGTGTACCCGGACACAGCGTCCGGATACACCTTATTATATATAGGGTCACGTCATTATCTTGTTTTACCAGATATGTGCGCGCTTGTTCTTCGGCAGGTACAGCTTGTCGCCCTTCTTCACGTTGAAGGCTTTATACCAGGCGTCGATCTGTGGCAGGGCGCCGTTCACACGTGCCATGTTGGGAGAGTGGGGGTCATTGGTGATGATCATGCGGATGTACTCCGGTGCCATGTTGGATGCCCACACACGTGCCCAGGCGAGGAAGAAGCGCTGCTCGGGTGTGAAGCCGTCCTTCTTGGGCAGTGGGTTCTCCTTCAGCGAGTTTTCCAGTGCACGGAAGGCGATGTTCAGACCGCCGTTGTCGCCGATGTTCTCGCCAAGGGTCAGTTGGCCGTTGATCTTCTCGCCGGGCAGTACTTCGAAGTTGGAGAAGTAGTCCACCAGCACCTTCGTGCGCTCCTGGAAGTTCTTCTTGTCACTGGCGGTCCACCAGTCGTGCTGGTTGCCGGTCTTGTCAAACTGTGAGCCCTGGTCGTCGAAGCCGTGACTCATCTCGTGGCCGATCACACCGCCGATGGCACCATAGTTGGCGGCATCATCAGCTGTTGGATCGAAGAAAGGTGGCTGCAGGATGGCGGCGGGGAAGCAAATCTCGTTGGTCGTCGGGTTATAGTAGGCGTTGACGGTCTGTGGAGTCATGCCCCATTCGCTCTTGTCCACTGGTTTGTTCACGTGGCGGGCGATGTAGTCGTCAGAAGCCCAGCGGCTGATCTTCTGCAGGTTCTCATACAGGCTCAGCGAGTCGTTCACCTGCAGGCCGGTATAGTCCTTCCACTTGTCAGGATAGCCGATCTTGATGATGAAGTTGGCCAGCTTGTCCTTGGCCTGTGCCTTGGTGGCCTCGCCCATCCAGGTGGCCTCGTCGATGCGCTGTGCCAGCGCCTTCTGCAGGTTGTGCACCAGTTCGAGCATGCGTTTCTTGCTCGACTCAGGGAAATACTTCTCTACATATTCCTTACCGATGGCCTCACCGAGGGTACTGCTCACGAGACTCACGGCACGCTTCCAGCGGGGACGGTCCTGTTTCTGGCCTGTCAGGCTGCTTGAGAACTCGAACGCCACCTTGCGGAAGTCGTCGCTCAGTTGGCTTGAGGCACCGGCGATGATCTTTGCCTCGGCATAGGCCTTCAGATCCTCGAGAGGGGTATCGGCCAGGATCTTCTCCACCTCGTGGATCGGCTCGGGCTGGTCGACGCTCACCTCTGTGAAGGCGGGGAAGCCGCCGAGGAGGAACACGTTGCCCCAGTCGATGCCGGGGAACTGGGCCACAAGCTCGTTGTAGGACATCTTGTGATAGTTGGAGTCGATGTCGCGCAGCTTCACCTGGCTGTAGCTGGCCTTGGCGATGCGGGTCTCGATGGCGATCACCTTCTCCATCTTGGCCTTGGCGGTGGCCGCGTCGTTGCCGGTCATCTCAAAGAGGCGCTGCAGATAGGTCTTGTAGGCGTCCAGCACCTTCTTCTTGTCGGCGTCGTCGCTCAGGTAGTAGTCACGCGATCCCAGGCCGAGACCGCCCTGGCCGATGGAGACGAGGTTCCAGCCGGCATTGCGCAGGTCGGCGCCGACACCGATGCCGAACATCATCGTGTTCTCGCCGTTGCGGTCGAGCTCGGCGGTGACGAGCTGGTATTCCTTGCGGTCCTTGATGGCCTCGATACGGTCGAGGGTCGACTTGATGGGGCTCCAGCCCTCACGGTTCAGGCGTACGCTGTCCATCATCAGCTTATAGAGCGACCCGATTTTCTGACCGAGCGATCCTTTCTCCTGGGGAGTGGTGGCATACTGCAGGATCATCTCCTGAATGCGCTTCTGGTTCTCCTCATAGAGATCGGTGAAGGCACCGTTGTCAGAGTGCTCTGCATCGAGAGGGTGGCTTTTCAGCCAGCCGCCGGCGGCATACTGATAGAAATCGTCTCCGGGCTTCACGGACAGGTCGAAATTCGCCATGTCGATACCCGAACTGAGCTCCTGGCCTTGGGTGGTCTGCTGGGCATAGGCACCGCAGGCGACCATCGCCAGTGCTACAAAAAGTACTTTCTTCTTCATAATTTTAGAAAAATAAATTCATAATTGCCTGCGAAATTACGAATTTTCTGCCATACAGCCTACATTTGTCGGCTGTTAATTTAAGGAGTGTCGGTCGGGAAAGCTGTCAAAGGAGATTGATTATAGGAGAATGCTATCTTCACATGCAGGTACTGTCTTAATTCTATCTATCGTTGTGGTGCTGTCTTTCTGTCTGTTTTTAAGCACTGAAGATGAATAGGCGGACGGATTTTCGTAGCTCTTTCTTGGTTTAAAGAAAGAATATAGGTCGAGTCATAGACCTTCTGCCTGCATAATGATCACATTACCTTATAATATAGTAACAGATCATGCCGGTAGAACTCTTTTTGTTAAATCTTTGATGTATTTTTCTTGTTTTTCCTTATTTTCTTCTACCTTTGCAAACGCATAGGGTATAGTACGGAGTGCTTTACCTGTCGTGACTGCCGGGTCGTTAGGGACAGATAGCTTGATCCATTCTTTGGGGTGTCAAAAGAGGGGAATCAGCCTCTTCTGTAGGATAACGAGCTCGTGAAATCATCTCTCTGTGTATAGATATGCTTACCGGCTGGTAATAGATAGGAAATTTTTATGCCGCAACTGATATTATTATTTGCCTTCTTGGTGAGTGCCGTTTTGACGGCATTTATTATACCGAAAATCATCCTGATCTCCTATAGGAAGAAGCTTTTCGACTATTTCGATGAGCGAAAGGTGCATGAGGGTGTGGTGCCTCGTCTGGGAGGAGTGGCTTTTACACCTGTCATCACCATCACGTTGGCTTTGGTGGTAGGCTTGCTCACATTGGTTATGCCTTCCAGTTTCAGCGTTGCTTTTGCTGTGCATAGCGTACATCTGGCACTTGGGTTGTCGGCCTTGGTGATTCTCTATATGGAGGGTATCGCCGACGATCTGATAGGAGTGTGCTATAAGACGAAGTTTCTTGTTCAGTTGATTTGTGCGGTTCTGGTTACGTGTACCGGGGTTTGGCTCAACAGTCTGCATGGGTTGTTGGGTGTCTATGCGCTCTCCCCTTGGGTGGGCATACCGCTTACGGTGGTGTTGCTGGTGTTTATCATTGATGCCATCAACCTGATCGACGGCATCGACGGACTGGCGTCCGGATTGTCAATGATCGCTCTGTTCTTTCTGGGTTGCCTCTTCGGATACTGTGGTGAGTGGGCGTATGCGGTGTTCGCGTTTGCCACATTGGGCACATTGGCTTCTTTTTTTGTCTACAATGTATTTGGTAGCGTAGAGGCTGGACATAAGATCTTTATGGGCGACAGTGGCAGCCAGACCATTGGCCTGATCGTGGGACTGTTGTCTGTCCGTTTCTGTATGTATGACGGTGGCACCATTGGGAATATCCCATACAACCCGCTGGTGATCGTATTCTCCTTGCTCATGGTACCTTGTTTTGATGTCATCCGGGTAATGATCGGTCGTATCCAGCATCATCGCAATCCTTTCACACCCGACAAGACACATATCCATCATAAGTTCCTGGCCTTAGGCATGAGCCATCGTACGGCTATGATCAGCATACTTTTTATAGCCTCGTTTTTTGTCCTTTTCAATCTGGGCCTGGCACAGGTCGTCAATATTAATATCATTGTCTTACTCGATGTGGTGTTATGGTCGCTGATGCACGTATGGCTTTCCCATACCATTCGCAGACGCAGGGAGTGTAATAAGGAGCATTCGTCAGAGAGTTGATACATAAGGATTTACGGAGTATGAATGAGGATAGTCTGTTCACGTTTTTACGTTATGCTTTAGATGAGTCGGCGGCTCTTCCCGATAGCTTTTCTGATATGGATTGGGCTGCTCTCTTGCAGTTCGGCCGGAGGCAGGCGATAACGGGTGTGCTGTTCGAAGGTGTCAAGAGGATACCGGCCGACCATCCGCATCCCGACAAGGGCTTGCTGTTGTCGTGGATGGCCTTGGCACAGGCGATAGAGAGACGCAACAGGAAGCTCAACGCGGAGATCGGAAAGATCGAGGCGTTCTTTGAGTCACGGGGCTTTCAGGGCTGCCTGCTCAAGGGACAGGGCAATGCCCGTCTGTATCCGCATCCGCTGAGCCGTACGCCCGGAGACATCGATCTCTGGGTCGAGGGTCGACAGCGTGCGTTGGTAGATCTCTGCAGGGAGATCGATCCGGAGGCTGAGGTGTGCTATCATCATATCCATCTGCATTACGATGATATCGAACTGGAAGTGCATTTCACTCCTTCCTTTGCCGGTAACATCTTGTATAACAGACGCCTGCAGCGTTATTTCAAAGAGCATCGTTCAGAGCAGTTTGCCCATCGGGTAAGCCTTTCGGAGGAGGTAGCCGGCATTGCGGTGCCTACCGGTCGTTTCAACCGTATCTTTCAGGCGTCTCATCTCATGAGGCATTATCTCTATGAGGGCATAGGGTTGAGGCAGGTCATCGATTACTATTATCTGCTGAAGCAGGGACAGACCGACCGGATGACTCCGGAGGAGAAGCGGGAGGAAGAACGGTTGTTGAGGCATCTGTATCTCTATCGGTTCACACGCGGGCTCATGTGGGTGCTGCATCACCGGCTGGGCCTCGATGAGAAATATCTGATCGTGACGGAGGATGAGAAGGAGGGCGCCACCTTAATGGAGATGATATGTAAGGGAGGTAATTTCGGACGTTTCGATCCCCGTTCTCCTCAGCGGGGACAGCACAACAAGCTGGTCAATTATCTGAAATACCTGAGACGCACCTTCCAGTTTATCTCCCGTTACCCGGCAGAAGCATTGCTGGGCCGCCCCTTCATGCCCGTATGGTGGAGGATATGGGTGGCACGGAAAGGCTTAAAGTAAGCCGGATGCTTTAGAATGTTAGAGAGGGTGGAGGGTGTGTCCCAAACTCAGTTCTTATTCTCTAATCGTTATTAAAGGTTCGAAGCATCTTGTTCAACACCCTTTTGGGGTGTGCAGATAGAAGGGACTCACCGCGGTGCGTCCCTTTATCGTTTCCTCGTCCCCACTGTTGGACATCATCCGTTCATCTCTGGACACATATCATGGTGTGTCCATGCCTGTCAACACCCGTAATGGCCCGTATGGGAAATACGGCTTGGGGGTGTTGGCAACGTATATAATAAGGTATGAAGGATGTGTACAATACAAAATCCGGACGCACCACGGTGCGTCCGGATATCCATCAGTCGTTTATTCATTTGTCTCCGGCTGTCGGAGGCAAACGGGCATCATTTATATCTCATCCATTTAATCATCTCGCTGAATGATGGCTTCTTGCCGTACATCAGTATGCCCACACGGTAGATCTTGCCTGCCATCCATATCAAGGTGAGGGCGGAGGCGTAGAGCACGACGAGCGACAGCACGGTCTGCCATACGGGAGCGCCGAGCGGTAGCCGCACCATCGATACGGTGGGGGAGGTGAACGGTATGAACGAGCACCACACGGCCAGGGGACCGTCAGGGTTGTTGGCACTGTAGATGGCGGCATAGAGAGCGAAGACCATGACGATGACGATGGGAGTCATGAACTGCTGCGAGTCTTCCGACTGGTTCACCGAGGCGCCGATGGCCGCGAAGATGGCTGCGTAGAGGAGGTAGCCGCCGATGAAGTTGAGCACGAACATCAGGCCGAGCATGGGCAGGTTGAGGCCGGAGAGGGTCATCAGGATAGCGGAGAGGTCGCTCGTGTCGGCAGGGGGCGTCGCCGTCATGCCGGCCGCCACCATCTCGGGATTCGACAGGCCGACGGCAAGGCCCGCCACGCTCATGATCACGGCGATCAGAATACCCCAGATGGCGAGCTGTACGATGCCGACAAGGCCGATGCCGATGATCTTGCCTATCATGAGCTGGAAGGGGCGCACCGACGACACCATCAGCTCGACGATGCGGTTGGTCTTCTCCTCCATGACGCTCTGCATCACCATGCCGCCGTAGGACATCACGAACATATAGATCAGGAATGTGAGCACCATGCCGGCGGCGATCGCCAGATCGGCGCTCGAGGCTTGCTCGGTGCCGTCATCGCTCCATTTGACGGTCCTGATGTCGTAGCTCTTGTCGAAGTCGGCCATGATCTTGGTGAGCTGCGGGATGTTGTATTTCACGAGCTTGTCGTGGCGTATCTGCTCGTCCAGGGTGTTGCTCACGAGGCGCGAGAGGCCCTTGGGCACCTCCTTGCGCGAATAGATCGTGGCGGCCTCGGGATGTTCGAGCAGGTCGCCCTTGATCTCTACCACGGCGGTGAAGGCGGTGGTGTCCGACTTGAACTCTTTCCGCATGGCCGGCACGGGGACGAAACGGTACGACTCGTCGCTTTTGAACAGCCGGGCATATTTGCCCGTATGGTCTATCACGGCCACCTGTTTCTGCTCACCGCTCTGGATGGTCGACAGCAGCAGGGGGACGAAGATCAGACCGGCAAAGACGAAGGGCATGAGTAGGGTAAGCAGGATAAAGGATTTCTTGCTCACGCGGTTGACAAACTCACGCTGTATGATGATAAGGGTCTTGTTCATGATCGGTTCTGGTTTTTGTTGTTCATGGTGGTTCCTTCGGCTGTGGCGTCGCCGCCGACGGTCTTGATGAAGATCTCGTTCATCGACGGCAGACACTCGGCAAACGAGGTGATCTCGTTATGGGCGGCCACCTCACTGAGCAGGCGGGCATTGCTGATGCCGCCCTGCTTGCGCACGGTGTAGAGGGTCTCGCCGCCTTTGTGCTCCGACGAGAGAATCTCCATCGCGTCGGTGGGCACGAGCTGCTGGCCGGCAGCCAGTCCGAGGCGGTAGGTGTCGGTCTTGAAGCGGGCGCGCACCTCGTCGACGTTGCCCTGCAGCACCACTTCCGAGTGGTTGATCAGGGCGATGTTGTCGCAGATCTCCTCCACCGATGCCATGTTGTGGGTGGAGAAGATGATGGTGTGGCCTTCGTTCTTCAGCTCCAGGATCTCCTGCTTCAGCAGCTCGGCGTTCAGCGGGTCGAAGCCGGAGAAAGGCTCGTCGAAGATCAGCAGCTGTGGGCGGTGCAGCACGGTGATCACAAACTGCACCTTCTGTTGCATGCCTTTCGACAGCTCTTCGAGCTTCTTGTTCCACCACGGCATGATGCCGAACTTCTCGAACCATTGTTTCAGCCTTTTCTCGGCCTCCTTCTTGTCGAGTCCTTTCAGCCGTGCCAGGTAGATGGCCTGCTCGCCCACGCGCATCTTCTTGTACAGGCCGCGCTCCTCGGGCAGGTAGCCGATGTTGCCGATGTCGTCGGCCGACAGCGGATGACCGTCGAAGGTGACGCTGCCCGAGTCGGGCAGGGTGATGTGGTTGATGATTCTGATCAGGGTCGTCTTTCCGGCACCGTTCGGACCGAGCAGTCCGAACACCTTGCCTTCCGGCACGCGGATGCTCACACCGTTGAGGGCGGTGTGGTGGGCATAGCGCTTCACGACATCGTGTGTCTCGAGGAAGATTTTTTCCATATAGTTTTAAAGGATATGTTATGAAGCTACAAATTTAAGGCTTATCCGGGGTAATTCAAAATTTATGGGAGAAAAAGGTGTGAAAAAGTGATGAAAAAGAAGTTTGACACTCCCTTTTCCGCCTATCGCCAATGAAGCGGGCACCTTTCTCATGCTTGTACCCGGGAAAGGCTGGCGCTGTCCCGACGGTGATAGGTGGTCGGTTTTATGCGATTCCCGCCTGTTTTTCGGCTGTCCATACCTCCGTCTGCCCCTGTCGCCCATGTTCCTGCTGCGCGTGAGGAGATGGTGGCGGACGCTCCCAGGAGCGTCTGCCTATAAGGTATGTGTCCGAACTCCTGCTGTGTCTCTATATATAATAAGGTATGGCAGTTGTACCTCCTGCGGTCCCCGGACGCATCCTTCTGTGTCCTTCCTTCGTTCCGCACCGGTTGTTTTTTCCAACCTCTTCGCTCTTTGCTTAGGTGAAGAGGGCAAGGTTCGACACGGCATCGACGATGGAGGACACGGCGTCACCCCATGTGATCCGGGTGTGAAAGAAAGTCCTGATACACCAGAATGCCAGGACGACCGATAGTACGATGAATGCCACGGCCACGGCCAGCACCGTCCATGAGGGATAGAGGGCCACGGCCAGGGTCGACACGCTGATGAGCAGGTATTCGATGCCGGCCACCGTGCGGACGCCTCTCAGGTCCCGCTTGCTGAGTATCTCCGTGCGTATCTTTCTGAGGCCCGGTATCAGCACATCCGCCTTCCCCAGTATCACCACAGAGGCGATGACAAATAGGATGCAGGCGACGATAAATAATGATATTCTCATAGGTTGTTGATGATTTCTTCTGCAAAGATAGTTTTTTTGTGCTAAAGAGCCGTCCGCCGGACCGATAAATTACGCTAATAAGCGACCGTCCCTGGCCCGACGGTTCTTCCCCTGAAGGGGGTGCGCATGCCTCTTGCCGTCATCCCGTCCGTCGTTCCGTCTCTACGTGTCCTGCTGCACCCTCGGTCAGGTCGGCGACGGGAGGCCCGGCAATAGTACAGAATCCTCCATAATGATCTTTTGAGGGCTAAGGCCGCCGTTGCTCCGTCTCCTCATCTCTGCGGAATCGCTCTGCCGGAGGCCTGTAAAGTTCTGAAAGTCACATAAATGTGGTTATTATATGTAAAAATATGCTTATTTCGGAAATTCAGAACATTAATGACGAATTTTGAAAATTCATACAAGAAAAGTTTTTCCTATATTTGCGTCCATTATTTCCATATAGATGTAACCATTATGAAGTATGTTAATCGTTTTATTCTCTCTGCTGTCGTTTGGATGACGGCATTGCAGATGTTTGCCGCGGATAAGGTGGTTGCCCTTTCCTTTGGCAATATGGATCAGTGGACTATACGCAAGATACATGAGTCTGCCGTCATCGGAGGGCAGACGAAGATGCTTTACGAGATAGGACCCAACCGCACCCTGGAAGGCAACAACCCTTACACCAATGGCGGTGGCTCCCCTTGGGGCACGTCTAACGTGATGGCCAAGGTGATGGGCGTGGTGAAGACCAACAACTCGGTCTTCCGCGACAGGCATGGCAACGGCTATTGCGCTAAGCTGACGACACACATCGAGAATGTGAAGGTACTGGGACTGATGAACATGCACGTGCTGGCTGCCGGCTCGATCTTCCTTGGCGACATGAAGGAGCCGATCACGGGCACCAAGGACGGTCCCAAGGCGATGAACAACGGCATCGCCTTCACGGGCAGGCCCAAGGCCCTGCGCTACGACTATAAGGTGAGTGTGGCCGGCACGCCCAACCGCATCCGGCAGAACGGGTTCAGCAAGGGCTCCACCGTGGCGGGCAAGGACTATGCCGTCGCCGTCTTCTATCTGCAGAAGCGCAGCGAGGATGCCAAGGGCAACATCACGGCGAAGCGCGTCGGCACGATGGTCGTCAAGTACGGCAAGAGCACCGGCGGATGGGTGGACAATGCCACCTACGAGATCCTGTACGGCGACATCCGCAACACCCCCGGCTATGATGCGGCGACCATGGGTCTGCGCTCCTGCGACTATGCCCGCAACAGCAAGGGCAGGAGCGTGCCCATCGTGGAGACGGGGTGGGCCGGCAAGGACGAGACGCCCACCCACATGATCCTGCAGTTCTCGTCGAGCCACGGAGGGGCCTACATTGGCTCGCCGGGCAACACGCTGTGGATCGACAATGTTCGTTTGGTTTATTGACATTCAAGACAGAAAGACTACCGATGAGAATACTCCTGCTGACAGCATTGCTCGCCCTGGGCTTCTCCGCGGCCGAGGCCCGACAGGCCGTCGCCGCCGACTCCCTGGTCGTTGCCGGCTCCCAGCCTGACGGCCATCGGGAGCGCGTCGACACGGTGAAAGGAAAGAGGCGGGGACTGGTCAGTCGCATCATTGACTATTTCGCCGAGTCCAACAAGGAAAAACCGGATAAGAAGTTCGATTTCAGCATCATAGGCGGTCCTCACTACAGCACCGATACGAAGCTGGGCCTCGGCATCGTTGCCACGGGACTCTATCGCACCGACCGCACCGACTCGCTGCTGCCTCGTTCCAATGTGGCGTTGTATGGCGATGTCACGACGGCCAGCTATTATAAGATAGGTATCCGTGGCAACCACATCTTCCCGCACGACCGCTGCCGCATGGTCTACGACGTGTCGTTCGACTCGTTCAAGAGCGACTTCTGGGGCATCGGCTTCGAGATGGGCGACGACGACGCCAACCGGTCGAGGATGAACCGCTGTCAGGTCAATGCCGGGGTCAGCCTGCTGTGGAGGGTCTTCCCCCGTCTCTATGTCGGACCGGCTCTCGTCTACGACTTCGCCTATGCCGGCAATGTCGAACGGCCCGAGCTGCTCAACGGCATGGACCGGCGCACCTGGAACATCGGGGCGGGCCTGTCGCTCGTCTACGACTCGCGCGATGTGATCACCAATCCGCACCAGGGCGTCTATGTCAACCTCTCGCAGTATTTCCGTCCCGCGTTCCTTGGCAATGACTATGCGTTCACCACTACCGACCTGCACGCTAGTGCCTACACGCGCGTGTGGAAAGGTGCCGTCCTCGCGGGCGACGTGACGGGCACGCTCAACTTCGGCAATCCTTCCTGGGGCATGATGGCCTTGCTTGGCAGTTCCTATTCCATGCGCGGATATTATGAGGGTCGCTACCGCGACAAGCATAAGCTCGAGGCGCAGGTGGAGCTGCGGCAGCATCTCTGGGGACGCAACAGCATGGTGGTATGGGCCGGGGCTGGAACGGTGTTCAATAAGTTCAGCGCCCTGCGTGCCGACCGCCTGCTGCCCAACTTCGGCATCGGCTACCGCTGGGAGTTCAAGAAGGATGTCAACCTGCGTCTCGACTATGGCATCGGCAAAGGCGGCCAGTCGGGATTCATTTTCAACATCAACGAGGCGTTCTGATTTCCCTGTGTAGTAGTAGATTATCTATCTTGGAAGGCAGCCGGTCATCGCCGCCTGTCCGGTGGCGTGGCCTTCTCGTCTCCGTTTGCGGAGGGTGACGGCTTGCCCGCACCCCTTTGCCCATCCGGCAGCCTCCTGCGGTGGTGGCGGTGTCCCGGTGACGGCCTTCTGTATTTGTATAACGATAAACTGACTGTATTGATAGAATGAGTAAGATAACTGGTCTCATACATCGCTGCGCCTCTCCGCGCTGCGTCTTCTGGCTTACGCTTGCCGTACTCCTCCTGCCCAATGTGGCGCTGTGCTTCACCGAGCGCATGGGCCTGTTGGCCGATATCGCCAATGTCGTCCTGCCCGGTGCGGTCGTCTGGCTGCTGTTGGCGCTGGGGCGTCGTCCCGGCAGGACCGCCCTGCTGTTCCTTCCGCTGATGATCCTGGCGGCCTTCCAGCTCGTGCTGCTCTATCTCTTCGGCCATTCGATCATCGCCGTCGATATGTTTCTCAATCTGGTGACGACCAATGTGGGGGAGGCCACCGAGCTGCTTGGCAATCTCCTGCCGGCCATCGTCCTCGTGGTGGTGGTCTATCTGCCGGTCATCGTCCTGGCGGTCGTGTCGCTCAGGAGCGGTGCCGTCCTCGACCGTCCCTTCCTGCGGCGGCAGCGCTGCTGTGCGCTCGTGGCGCTCGCCGTGGGAGGAGTCTTTCTGGCAGGCAGCTACGTCTCCCGTCCCGGCTACAGTGCCCGTCTCCATCTCTATCCCGTCAATGTGTTCTACAACATCGTCCTGGCCGTCGACCGCTCCCATGCCACGGCGGACTATCCGCAGACGTCGGCGGGCTTCACCTTCCATGCCCGGCCGTCCCATGCCGGTTCCGTGCGCGAGGTTTATGTGCTGGTCATCGGCGAGACGGCGCGCGCCTGCAGCTTCGGCCTTTACGGCTACCACCGCGACACGACGCCCCTGCTCGCCCGTACCGGCGGCCTCGTCGTGTTCAGCGATGCCGTCACCCAGTCCAACACCACCCACAAGAGCGTGCCGATGCTCCTGTCGGCGGCCTCTGCCGAGGACTACGGTGTCATCTATCGTGAGAAAGGTATCATCACGGCGTTCAGGGAGGCCGGCTTCCACACCACGTTCGTCTCCAACCAGCGTCCCAACCACTCGTTCATCGACATCTTCGGCCGGGAGGCCGACGACTGGATGTTCATCAGGGAGCGGTCCGGACGTGTCAATATGTACGATGATGAGATGCTCGCCACGGTCCGCGACGTGCTCGGGAGGAAGCGTCCTAAGGAGCTGATCGTGCTCCACATGTACGGTTCCCATTTCAACTACCGTGAGCGCTATCAGCCCGAGATCGCCGTGTTCCGGCCCGACACGGCCAGTGAGGCACGGGCCTCCAACCGTGAGCAGCTGCTGAACGCCTACGACAACAGCATCCGTGCCACCGACCGCTTCCTCAGCCGTCTCATCTGTGAGCTCGATGCCACTGGGGCTGCCACGGCCCTGCTCTACACCTCCGACCATGGCGAGAACATCTTCGACGACAGCCGTAAGCAGTTTCTCCATGCCTCGCCCGTACCTACCTATTACGAGCTTCACGTGCCGCTGCTCGTCTGGATGTCGCCGTCCTACCGGCGGTTGTGTCCTGCCGAGGCTGCCGCCCTCC
>HF988462.1 GCA_000431975.1 Prevotella sp. CAG:924
ACCGATTGCACTTCTATCTTGAACTTGCGTTGTTATAAATTTTCTATACTTTTGTAAGCCTATAAACCAAACAACTTAAATATGAAAAAATCGAATGTAAAACCTGCAGATGGTAAACTGGGAATTATGGTTGTGGGTTGTGGTGCTGTCGCTACAACGTTTATGACCGGAGTGTTGATGGTTCGTAAAGGACTGGCCAAGCCCATAGGTAGCATGACCCAGTATGACAAGATTCGCGTAGGTAAAGGTGCGGATAAGAAATACCTTCACTATGCAGATATCGTCCCCCTTGCAACGCTGGATGATATAGTTTTCGGTTGCTGGGATGTGTATCCTCAGAATGCTTACCAGGCTGCGGTATATGCAGAAGTTCTGAAAGCTAAGGATATCGAGCCGGTACGTGAGGAGCTGGAGCATATCGTACCTTTAAAGGCTGCTTTTGATAAGAATTACGCAAAGCGTCTTGATGGTGACAATGTAAAGGATTGCGCCACCCGCTGGGATCTGGTCTTGGAATTGAAGAAAGATATTCAGAACTTTAAGAAGGAGAAGGGTGTCAGCCGCGTTGTGGTGATCTGGGCTGCTTCTACTGAGATCTTCGTTCCTTATAATGAAGAGGTTCATGGCACATTGGCCGCACTTGAGAAAGCTATGAAGGAAGACGACCGTGAGCACATCGCACCTTCAATGTGCTATGCGTATGCCGCTCTGACAGAGGGATGCCCGTTTATTATGGGCGCACCTAATACGACGGTGGACATTCCCGCTATGTGGGAGCTGGCAGACAAGGAGAAGATGCCTATCGCCGGTAAGGACTTTAAGACGGGCCAGACGCTTGTGAAGTCAGGCTTCGCTCCGATTCTGAAGGTACGCAATCTGGGTCTGTCGGGTTGGTTCTCTACCAATATCCTTGGCAACCGTGACGGATTGGTTCTTGACGAGCCTGCTAATTTCCGTACAAAGGAGGTGTCGAAGCTTTCTACTTTGGAGACGATCCTGCGCAAGGAAGATCAGCCTGATCTGTATGGTGACATCTATCATAAGGTGCGTATCAACTATTATCCTCCCCGCAATGACAATAAGGAGGGCTGGGACAATATCGATATTTTCGGCTGGATGGGCTATCCCATGCAGATCAAGATCAATTTCCTCTGCCGCGACTCCATCCTTGCCGCTCCTCTATTGCTCGACTTGACGTTGCTTAGCGATCTGGCTGCACGTGCCGGCCGTTATGGAATCCAACGTTTCCTGAGCTTCTTCCTCAAGAGTCCTATGCATGATTTCACCAAGGGCGAGGAAGCTGTCAATAATCTTTTCGATCAGTATGTGATGTTAAAGAATGCCATCCGTGAGATGGGAGGCTATGAAGCTGACGAGGAGATAGATTGATCACCTACAATAAATGTTTCAAAGTAACCAATAAATGAGACGACGCTTGATGTAAATCAAGTAATCGTCTCATTTTTCTATTTAAAAATCGTAATGTATGGTAGCTTTTTTGTATCTTTGCAACAAAAGGCACGTACGACATGGAGCATATAAGAAACTTTTGCATCATCGCACATATAGATCATGGCAAGTCTACCCTTGCCGACCGTCTCTTAGAGAAGACTCAGACTATCCAGATCACCGAAGGGCAGATGCTCGACGATATGGATCTGGAAAGGGAGCGTGGCATTACCATCAAGAGCCATGCCATACAAATGGAATATGAGAAGGACGGAGAGAAATATATTCTTAATCTGATTGATACTCCGGGACATGTTGACTTCTCTTATGAGGTGAACCGTTCTATTGCAGCTTGCGAGGGCGCTTTGCTTGTCGTAGATGCTACGCAGGGTGTACAGGCTCAGACCATCTCCAACCTTTATATGGCAATTGACCACAATCTGGAAATCATTCCTGTGATCAATAAGATAGACATGCCCAATGCCATGCCCGATGAGGTGGAGGACGAGATCGTCGAGCTCATCGGTTGTGATCCTTCAGACATTATCCGCGCTTCCGCCCGGACAGGTGAGGGAGTGGAGAAAATCCTTGAGGCTGTCGTCGACCGCATTCCGGCCCCTGTCGGTGATGTGAAAAAGCCTTTGCAGGCCTTGATCTTCGATTCCATTTATAACTCTTTCCGGGGAGTGATTGTACTCTGTAAGGTAGAGAATGGAGAGATCCGTAAAGGCGACAAGGTGAAATTCTTCAATACCGGCGTAGAATATAATGTCGATGAGGTCGGCGTATTGAAGATGGACATGCAACCCCGCTCAGTGTTGGGTGTGGGTGAGGTAGGCTATATCATCAGTGGCATCAAGAAAGCCACGGAGGTGAAAGTGGGTGATACGATCACTCATGTGGCCGATCCGTGCGACAAGGCCATTTCCGGATTCCAGGAGGTGAAACCGATGGTTTTTGCGGGCGTCTATCCCATTGATCCTACTGAATATGAGAATTTGCGTGCGTCATTGGAGAAGTTGCAGTTGAATGATGCCTCGCTGACATTCTCTCCGGAGTCGTCTGTTGCTCTGGGGTTTGGTTTCCGCTGCGGTTTCCTCGGCTTGCTCCACATGGATGTCGTCCAGGAGCGTTTGGACCGTGAGTTTAATATGGATGTGATTACCACGGTACCTAATGTGTCGTATATGGTATATGACAAGCAGGGAGGATGCAAGGAAGTGCATAACCCTTCAGGCTTGCCGGAGGTGACGAGTATCGATCATATCGAGGAGCCCTATATCCGTGCTTCCATCATTACGGCAGCCCAATTTATGGGACCTATCGTCAAGCTGTGTCTTGACCGACGGGGTGAGCTCATCAATCAACAGTATGTATCGGGCAACCGTATGGAATTGACGTTCATGCTGCCGTTAGGCGAGATCGTCATAGACTTTTATGATAAGTTGAAGTCTATTTCCAAGGGATACGCCTCTTTCGATTATCATATCGATTCCTATCGTCCCTCGAAATTGGCCAAACTGGATATTCTCTTGAATGGTGAGCCTGTCGATGCCCTGTCAACATTGACTCATCAGGATAATGCCGTGACGCTGGGACGCCGTATGTGCGAGAAGCTGAAAGAGCTGATACCGCGTCAGCAGTTTGACATCGCCATCCAGGCGGCCATCGGTGCCAAGATCGTAGCACGCGAGACCGTGAAGCAGGTGAGAAAGGATGTGCTTGCCAAATGTTATGGTGGTGATGTGAGCCGTAAGCGTAAGTTGCTTGAGAAGCAGAAGAGGGGTAAGAAGCGTATGAAGCAAATCGGTAATGTGGAAGTGCCGCAGAAAGCCTTCCTTGCCGTGCTCAAGCTCGACTGATGCGCGATCGTGTGAAAGTCTGTCGGAACTTGTCCCTGTTGGCTTTAGGCTCTATGCTGTTTTTGTCATAAAATGAGGATGAAGTAAAAATTCATAAATAGGTGCTCCTGAAAGGGGGATATAGAATTATGAAAGAACTACTTACGAACACGCGCGATGTAGCCAGAGAGCTTGCTCGCAAATATAGTACAATGACGCATGAGGAACTTGATCAATTGGAAAGTATCCTCGTGCCGTTGAAGTTTGCCAAGAATGAGATGATTCTCAAGGAAGGACAGATCGATGAGAATATCATGTATGTGGCGAAAGGTCTTGTACGACAGTTCTATTTTAAAAAAGGAAAAGAGGTGACAGAGCACATGTCTACCGAGGGAGGTATGGTGATGTGTATAGAGAGTCTGTTCCGTGAGGAACCAACCTATTTGCAAGTAGAGGCTCTTGAGCCCACCATCATCTATGCTCTGCCGAAACATAGGCTGGAAACAGTCGCTCTGCACAATGTGAATATTCAGATCCTTTATCGTAAGATATTGGAGGAGAGCCTGATCCTTTCGCAGGTACATGCGGACCTGCTCCGCTTCGAGACAGCGCAGGACCGTTATCTCAAGCTCTGTAAGCTCATGCCTCAGGTGGTGCTCCGCGCTCCTTTGGTGTATATAGCGAGCTATCTGCAGATGACACCGGAGACATTGAGCCGCGTCCGCGCAGCGACAATCAATCAGTAGAAATAAAAAAAGATCCCAAGCGATTGGGATCTTTTTTCGTTTACCAGGCTACGCTTCGTATTTCCGCCAGTGCCTTCACCCAGTCGGTGTCTAAAGAGAAGGGTGTCGTGTACTGGGGATTGTCTACGTAGGCAAGTGTGACTTCCTTGTCCGTATCGTAGAAATAGCTGTTGTTCAGGCTGGCATTGCGGAAGCGGGCAACGACGATATCCTTGTCCTTTTGCTTCTTGGCCTCGCCGAGACGCTTAAAGTAGAGTTTTACAAAGTCGATCAGTGCATCTGTCTGCTCACCGAGTATGCGCTCATTGTAGGTGGAGTCAGAGCCGGCCTTGTAGAACATGTATTGGATAGCATCCCATTGGAAGGAGGCAATGCGTCGTTCGCTCAGTTTCTTGGATGTGTCGTTTTTCTTGTTTTCAAAATCTTTTTGGATGCGGAGCACCTCTTTATAAATCTCCTGTGCCGGTGCGGCGAGTGATATTCCGCAGAGGAGCAAGAGGGAAAGGATCAACTTTTTCATAACTTAATAATCTTATATATTTTAAAGGTGGTTACTTCTTTCTCACAATTCAGAGTATGGAGAAATGAGTGCCGATAATGTTTATTCTTTAGTCGTGTCTGGTAAGATGGAGACTGTGGTCGATGCAAGCAGGAAGTTCTTCCTTATAGTGGGTCACCATGATCAGCGTCTTGTTCCTGCGTTCGCAGAAAGTCTCGATGATGTCTTTCACCCGTCGGCGGAACGTCATGTCGAGACCGTGAAGCGGCTCATCGAGTATCAGCAGTTCGGGATCCTTTACGAAGGCACGTGCCAATAGCACGAGACGCTGCTCTCCGCTGGAGAGTTTCATAAAGCTGGTCTCCTCTTTGCCTTCCAGACCAAAGATGCGTAGCCAGAAGCGGCAGATGTCGAGCTGGCTGTCGTCTGTCTTCACGTAGAGTCCGACAGAGTCGTGGAGTCCGCTGGCTACGATACGGAGGGTAGGGAGGTCGCGCTGGTAGGCGCGGTGCATCTCGGGTGATACGTAGCCGATATGTTTCTTGATGTCCCAGATGCTTTCACCCGTGCCGCGTTGCTGTCCGAAGAGGGCGATGTCGCAGGCATAGCTCTGGGGATTGTCGGCGCATACGAGGCTCAGCAGCGTCGATTTGCCGGCTCCGTTCTGTCCGCTGAGTGCCCACCGTTCTCCACAGCGCACCGTCCAGTCAAGGTCCTGCAGGATGGTGCGCTTGCCGTATCGGATCGTCACATGGTTCATTTTCACTACCTCTTCGGAGTGATATTCCTTTTCTTTATGCGGCAGGTGGAGGATCTCCTGGCGCATGTCTTCAGGAAGGACATGTGCAGGGACCGCGGGCTCACTGGCACGGAACTCTGCGAGTGTGATCTTTGGCTCCACCAGACGCTCTTTGACACGTACGACATGTGTGATGAAATCGGGGATGTCATCTGTCTTGCTGAGAACGAGCACTATCTGCAGGGCCCGTTCCTGTGAGATGACGGTGAGGAGTGTCTTCAGTTGGTCGCGTGTCTCTGCATCAAGTCCGATGAATGGATTGTCCATGATGAGGACACGGGGAGCAGAAAGCAAGGTCTCCGTCAGCTTCAGTTTGCGCAGCTCGCCACTGGAGAGGAGAATGATGTATTTGTCGAGCAGGCGGTCGATGTGGAAAAGGTCGTAGAGCCTGTCGCGCAGGGCACGATGTCCGGCGGTGTCCTCTCCTGCCATCTGATAGGCTTCGTTGAGCCGGTCGGCCACAGTGGGAGTGCTCGGATCGATCTCCTGCTGGTTCCACCGCTGTTGCAGGTAGTAGGTCTTGTCATTGTCGCCGCCGTAGGCATCACGGAAGGTAATGTAACGGATGTTGTCTGCAACCATCGGGCGGGTGCTGGGTGCAAAGTCATACTTAGGATCGTGCATCAGCAGGGGGTGACGGCCGACGATGATATCGACGAGCAGCGACTTGCCGCCTCCGTTAGGACCTACGATGGCTATATGTTCGCCGTCGTTAAGGGTGAAGTTTACAGGCTGGGCCATGCGCCATGCCGGCATACGTGTCACGCCGTTTTCTATTTTGATGATTTCCTGCATTTTCTCTCTTTACCTTTTATTCTCTATACACTATAACTATACTATTTGGCGAGTCGATCGCCGTTCTTGCGTACAAAGTCTTTCCAACTGCTATAGTGTCTGCCCTCACTGTGAGGGACGCTGAGTTGGAGGAAGTGGCAATAGGCTGCCCCAAGGGCATCCGTGGCATCCAGGAACTGTGGCATTTCCTTGGGATCGATCTTCAATAGCCGCTGAAGCATGCCGGCCACCTGCTCTTTGGGAGCGGAGCCCTGGCCTGTAATGGCCATCTTTATTTTCATCGGGGCATATTCGTGGATGGGCACATCGTGACGGATGGCGGCGGCAATGGCCACTCCCTGTGCCCGTCCCAGCTTCAGCATGGACTGTACGTTCTTGCCGAAGAAGGGCGCCTCGATAGCCATCTCATCCGGCAGATACTCATCGATGATGCCTGTCACACGGTCGAAGATACGTCCCAGGCGGAGATAGGGGTCTCTCATCTTCTGCATGTCGATGACTCCCATAGACACCAGGGCAGCCTTATTGCCCCGTGCCTTTAGCACTCCGTAGCCCATCACGTTGGTGCCCGGATCGATTCCGAGTATTATTTTCTCGTTCATCTATCCAGATAAGGATTATGCGCTACCTCTTCGCCCATCGTCGTCTGCGGGCCGTGTCCGGGCAGGATGACCGTGTTGTCGGGAAGCTGGCTTATCATACGGAGGCTTTGGATGAGCATGAACATGGAGCCACCTTCAAAGTCGGTGCGTCCGATGCTGCCTTTGAAGAGGGTGTCTCCGGAAAAGGCCAGATGCTCCTGCTCGCAATAGTAGAAGACACCACCGGGGGTATGTCCCGGGGTCTCCAGCAGGGAGAAGGTGTGGTTGCCGATGGTGATGGTATCGTCTTTTGTAAGATATCGTCCGACCGGTGGCATGGGCTCGTCCAGAGAGGTGTTCATGATGGCTTGGGCTTGCATGTCGAGACATTCCATCAGCTTCTGGTCGTCGCTGTGCACCTCCGGTTTCAGACCATAGGTCTTATATACCCACGCGTTACCCATGTTGTGGTCAATATGTCCATGGGTGACGAGCAGGTGCTCGGGCTGGAGCTCTTGCTGTTCAATATATTGTCGGATGGCCTTGCGCTCAGCCTCATACTGGGCACCGCAGTCGATGATGGCGGCCTTCTTTGTCTCGTCGCTTACAATATAGCAATTTTCTTGAATGTCGTTGCAGACAAATCGTTGAATGTTCAGCATAATCTCTTAAAATGATTTATTTGATAGACAGGCGTTTACTGAAGCGGTATGGGCCTGTCTCTGTCATGGCATCATAGTGGCAGATAGATGGCGTATTTCTCTTGGAACCACTCTTCTTCGAAATAGTCGGAAAGGGGTGTCAGTTCGACAATGTTCTTGAAGGGACGTATTTCTTCTTTGAGATCGCCGCCTTTGAGCACAAGCAGACCATTGGCCAGTGCGTTGTGCTGCTCACGGGCAATGTTCTTGCGGACAATCTTCACCAGATCGGGGAGAGGCATGACAGCACGGCTGACGATGAAGTCAAACTTGTCCTTCTCCTCTTCGCCCCGGCGATGCACGGCTTCCACGTTCTTCAGGCCGATAGCATCGGCGACCGCCTGCGCTACTTTTATCTTTTTGCCGGTGCCGTCGATAAGGCGGAATTGACATTCCGGAAACAGGATGGCAAGAGGGATGCCCGGGAATCCGCCTCCCGTGCCAAAGTCTAGAATACGTGTACCCGGCTTGAAGCGGAGGATTCTTGACAAGGCCATGGAGTGAAGCACATGGTGGAGGTAGAGACCGTCGATGTCCTTACGGGAGATCACATTGATCTTCGCGTTCCAGTCACGATAGAGTTCGTCGAGCTGATCGATCTGCTTTTGTTGCGTATCTGTCAGCTGGGTAAAGTATTTGTATACAATGTTTTTTGCCGTCATGTGTGCAAAGTTACAGTAAAATATTGTAACTTTGCACCAAAAAAATAAAATAATGATTAAAGCCGCATTGTTTGATTTGGATGGAGTGGTGGTTGACACCGAGTCACAATATACGGTCTTTTGGGGCCGTCAGTGTCAGAAATACCATCCTGAGATTCCTCATCTTGAGCAGAAGATCAAGGGCATGACGCTCGTGCAGATCTATGATGAGTATTTCCAAGGTCTCACAGAAGAGCAGGCGGAGATTACCCGTGCGCTCGACGACTTTGAACGTAATATGGATTTCACTTCTATTTCCGGTTTTGAGCCTTTCATAGAGACTCTCCGTCAGCGTGGCATTCTCACTGCCATCGTGACGAGCAGCAACCGGGAGAAAATGAAGTCGTTGTTTGAGAAACGTCCTGAGATCGCCCGATGGTTTGACGCTATTCTCACCAGTGAGGATTTCGCTGCGTCAAAGCCCGATCCCGACTGCTACCTTAAGGCTGCGGCACGACTGGGCGTAGCTCCATGCGACTGTATGGGCTTAGAGGACAGCTTTAACGGGCTGAAGGCTGTCCGGGCTGCAGGCATGTACACTGTCGGTCTTGCCACGACTAATCCGGCTGATGCCATCCGTCCTCTTGCCGATGTCGTGATAAGCGACTATAATGATCTGAACGTGAGCGAATTGCTGCGTCACTAATAATGTAGAACTATATCTGTTAATTTTGGATACACAAAATACTTCCATTCATCTTCGGCTTTGGCATCGCCATTTCCAAATGTTGCTTCTTGCAGAGTTGTTTCTGGCAATGTCAATCTATGTGCAGATCCCGGTATTGAGATCTCTTTTCAGTGATACGGGTATCAGTTCAGGTTGGGAGACCTACGGACTTCTGAGCTTTGCAGTGGGTCTCTATTTGCTGGGAGGATTTATAGAGCCGTTTTTCCAGAAGTATAAGCGCAATCGTGTTTGTCAGTTCTCCATCTTTATGATCATAGTGATTTTGGCTGGAGCTTATTTCATGCCTGAGATATTCTTCAGTGGGATTATGATCGGGGTGGTCGCGTTGTTGTTAGGTGTCTTTTACGGACTGGCTCAGATCGTATTGCTCTCCACATTGATTATTGATACGACCGATTCGTTTCAGCGCACGGAAGCCAACTATGTGATCTCATGGGTGTTGCGTCTTGCTTTAGCGATAGGTCCGCTGGCAGGTATAGCCGTGGCGGTGCTCTTTGCCCGTGAGGTTCTCTCCCAAAGTCTGCAGCTCGTTGTCTCGGCTGTTTTGGCGCTGTTGGCTTACCTTTTCATCAGTGGGGTTCATTTCCCGTTTAAGGCTCCGGATGAGAAGCATGTACACTGGTCGACAGATCGTTATCTGCTTCTGCGTGGTTATCCCTTGTTTTTCACTCTTCTGCTTGCTGCCATAGCAGGAGGTGTGATGGTGGGTCATTTCACTACTGCCAGTGATTATGCCTTTCTTTTGATCGGACTGTTCGTTGCCTTGGTCGCCGAACGGATGATTTTCTTCAATGGAGACTTGAAGAGTGAGGCGATAGCAGGATATATTCTTCTCGGTATGGCCTGCCTCATCCAGCTTACCCGTCATGGTGAGGGCTTCTCTTCTGTGGTGGCGTTCCTTGTGGGTAATGGCTTCGGCTTGCTGACGTCCCGTTACCTTCTCTTCTTCATCAAGTTGTCGCGCCATTGTGAGCGCGCTACGGCGCAGTCGACCTATTTCCTGGCTTATGAGTCGGGACTGGCCGTGGGCTTGGCAATCCCTTATGTCATTGGTGACATACAGGCTGAGGCAATTGTCGCTCTCGTACTCGTAGCCGTTGGCCTGCTGCTTTATAATTTTGTGGTGCATAACTGGTATTTGAATAATAAAAACCGTTGATGGAGCGTTATTACAGCGATGAACCGTCTCTTCCCTATAGCAATGGTCGTGGCCTTTATCGCTTTGATAACGGCTTGTACGGACGATGAGCATTTCTCCACATCGTCCGCATACTCCCTCTCGTTCTCTGTCGATACATTGACTTTCGACACGGCTTTCAACAACACCACTACACCGACTAAGTCGTTGTGGGTGTATAACCGCACGGATCATAATCTGCGTTTGTCCAGTGTGCGTCTTGCCAGCGGCACTTCGACGGGCTTCCGTGTCAATGTCGATGGAGAGTCGATGGGGCAGGGCTCCGCAGAGGAGATAGGTGATGTGGAGATCCGCAAGAAGGACAGCCTGCGGATCTATGTCGATCTGCAGACCCCAGCTGATCAGTCGGAGGCCTTCCTGCCAATAACGGATGAGCTTGTTCTCAGGTTGGAGAGTGGTGTTGAGCAACGCATTCCCTTGAATGCGGCGAGCTGGAAAGCGGTCCGGCTTCGGGACGTTCACATTTCTCGGGACACCACGCTCTGTTCTCCGTCTGTACCCGTGGTGGTTTATGGTGATCTTACGGTAGACAGTGCGGCTACATTGACCATTGGAGCGGGAACCACGCTTTATTTCCATGAGAATGCCGGCCTCCGGGTCTATGGAACCGTACGCACACAAGGTACGGCAGATCAGCCGGTTACGCTGCGTGGCGACCGCCTCGACCACATGTTCGACTATTTGCCTTATGACCGTACACCGGGCCAATGGCAAGGCGTGCATCTCTATGCTTCTTCTTATGGCAACGACTGGCAGTACACGGATTTACATAGTGCTTATGATGGCATCGTTGCCGACTCGGCAGCTCTGTCGGACAGTAAGTTGATATTGAATTCCTGTACCGTGCATAACAATCAGGGATATGGCGTGTGGGCCCGTAATTGTCGGATGACAATGCTGAATACGCAGATCACGAACGCTCTTCATGACTGTCTGTATGTTGACGGGGGCGATGTGACGATCAATAATTGTACGATAGGGCAGTTCTATCCTTTTGATGGCGGTCGTGGAGCCGCCTTCACCTTTACCAATAATTCCCTATTGCAGCGTCTTACAGTGGAGAACAGTCTTATCACAGGATATGCTGACGATGTGGTGATGGGCATGCAGAGCGATACGACAAAAGCCTTTCATTATGCTTTTAATTATTGTGTGCTTCGTACGCCACGGGTGACGACGGCCGACAGCGTTTATTTTGTCCATGTCATTTATGAGAACCTAAAAGATACGGTGGGTACTTCCGACCATCATTTCCGCAAGATGGATATAGACAATTTCATTTATGACTTCTCACTCGACAGTACATCGGTAGCCATTGGCGCGGCCAACGCCGCCACTGCATTGCCTACCGACCGCCTTGCCCGTCCAAGAGATGAGGAGCCGGATGCGGGGGCTTATGAATATGTAAAAACCGATTAACCGATATACATTATGAAACACTTGAAGATAGAAATCAATTACGACTTTTGTCAGCTTGACGAGTTGAATGTGGAAGAGGCCGACTTGATCCGTCGTGCAATTGCCGCTACCGATAATGCCTATGCAGAATACAGTCATTTCCGTGTCGGAGCAGCTCTCCGTCTGGCAGACGGCACAATTGTGACGGGTGCCAACCAGGAGAATGTGGCCTTCCCTTCAGGCCTTTGTGCTGAGCGCACGGCTCTTTTCGCCGCTCAGGCCAACTATCCAGACCAGCCTGTTTGTCAGCTTGCCATTGCTGCACGCAACGATAACGGTCTGATGGCCGATCCTGTCACGCCCTGTGGTGCTTGTCGTCAGGTGATGCTTGAAGTGGAGGAACGTTATAAGAAGTCTATGGAGATCTTGCTGTATGGCACAAAGGGCGTCTACCGTCTTCATTCCGTACACGATGTGTTGCCCTTCTCTTTTACCAGTGAGAGCACGGAGTAAGGTCCTTATCTTCAAAGGGATGACTTTTCTTTAGTACCCATCGGTCATTTAAGGAGGAAAGACGTCAGGCAGGCCAATAAAATGTTTGCGGCCTGATGACGATAGTGGGTTAGTGGGAGTAGATTGATCATGCAGAAATTCTTACTTTCTTTAGGTTCTAATTTCGAAGCTCCGGACCACATGCAGGCTGCGGTAAGGGAGCTGTGTGCGCTTTTCTCAAATCTTACCTTCACCCGTCCCATCTGGACTGATCCTATAGGACATGAGGGACCGCAGTATCTGAATATTTTGGTAAAGGGGGAGACCGATCTTGGCTATGAGGCGCTTAATGCTAAGCTGAAGGCAACGGAGTCGCGTCTTGGCCGGGTACGTCACGATCCTCATCATCGGGTGGCCATCGATATAGATATCCTACAAATAGACGAGGAGCGCTACCATCTTTCCGATTGGCAGCGCTCCTATGTCGTATTGTTATTGGGAGGACCTTATTTCTTAGCCGATGCGGTGTCCTCTTTCATCACGCCTTCTACATAAAGACGGGTCATCTCAGGCACACCGTTCGTGCGTACGGTTATCGTCTTCTTGAAGTGTCCTGGGAATTTACCCTTACCATTGTAGGTAATGGTGACCTCACCTTTCTGACCGGGCTTCACCGGTGTCTTGGTGTAAGTGGGGACTGTGCAGCCACAACTGGCAATGGCCTGATTGATTACCAGAGGCTGATCGCCTACATTAGTGAATGTGAATGTGCATTTCTGAACACTATTGCTCTCGAGGAATGTTCCGAAGTTGTGGGACACCTCATTGAACTTGATCTTTGCCTGGGCAGATGCGAGCTGGAAACTGCAGAGGGCAAGCAGGATCATTGTTAAAAACTTTTTCATATCTGTCTTTTTTGTTCCTTTTTCTTGTTTGGACCTGTCATAGGAAGGACGGGAAATTAGTCATCCCCATGAAACAATGCACAAAGATAGAAAATTTTCTGTATAGCTACTCTCTTTTAACGGTTTTTATTATAATTGACCGACACATAGCTTGAAAATGATAGTATGGATAAAACTGGCGCGAATGCGGAAAGGAAAAGGGTTGGCATGGACGTCTTGTTAACACTGTTGATTCCCTTTGTATGGAATCTTTGATTTGTCATTATGGCTATTAAAGAAAGTAAGTCTTATAGATCTTATATGGAACGCCACCATTTTTGTCCTATGTAATGGCTGTTGGAAGGTAGAAATGGAACAGATGAGCAGGTTGTGTGGATGTCATTCAATACTTTTGCTATAAGCACATTAGTTTTTAAGATATAAATAGGTGATTATGGTCATTATTCTTTATCTTTGTACATTAGCAATTAACAAACAGGAAAGTGACATAAATCCATTGATACCCCAATCGGTCATGGAGGTTTGAGAGATCTCACGCTATCATTGCCGGACAGTCGGGCTGCCACGTCTTGTCGAAGGAATAGCGGGCTATGTCGTGACAGGGCGCAGGACCGGCAAGAGGGTGGAAGACATCGGACAACTGCAAGATGCAAGTTTGCGGTCTCATGGCGATTAGGGGTGTTAACTAAAATAAGAAAGGGATCAGTGATGAAAGTTTATGAGATATGTTTCAGTCCTACGGGAGGGACCCAAAAGGTTGCAGGCTTTTTAGCCGCCCAGTTCAGCAAAGAAGTCATAAGTGTTGATTTGTCAGACCGTAACGCTGCCTTTCAGGATGTCGTCCTTACCGATGAGGACATGGCAGTCATTGCTGTCCCGTCGTATGGTGGGCGTATGCCCGTTCCCGTCTCTGAGCGTGTCGCGCGGATTCAGGGCCATGGAGCCAGGGCCGTTATCGTCTGCGTATATGGCAATCGTGCTTATGAAGACACCTTAGTCGAGCTTCAGGATTGTGTGCGGCAAGCAGGGTTCATCGTCATGGCGGCCGTGGCAGCTGTCGCCGAACATTCGATAGCGCATAAGTATGCGGCAGGCCGGCCCGACCGGCAGGATTATGATCTATTGAAAGGCTTCGCGGACCAGATCATTGGCAAATGGAGTGACGGAAATCTTGTCGCGCCTGCCATACTGGGTAACAGACCGTATAAAAAAGCGGGAAAGGTCGGACTCGTACCCCATGCAACGAGGAATTGTGTCAGATGTGGTTTATGTGCTTCGAAATGCCCTGTGGGAGCCATCGACAAGAACAATCCGGTAAGAGCGGATAAGAATGTTTGTATTTCTTGCATGCGTTGTGTCTCGGTATGTCCGCATCATGCAAGAAAGATTAACGGATTGCTTCTTGCAGTTGTAAAGGCGAATTCAAGCAGCAAGTGCAAATTTATAGT
>HF988463.1 GCA_000431975.1 Prevotella sp. CAG:924
TCATCTGAGCAGCATATCTCCCCTATATTTATCGAGTGAGCCGTAATAACTACCCATGACAAAACTCAACCTATCTAATAAAATTAAGGCGCACCATAATGGTGCACCCTTCAGTTGTTTTTTATGCGGGACAACCTTCGTTCTCCGGTTCGTCACAGTATTGTGACAAGACACGGGCCACACGGATCAAGCCCTGCTTCAATGTCTCCCGCGGACAAGCTAAATTGATGCGGAGGTAGCCCTGCCCCGTACGACGTCCATATAGCGTACCCGAACAGATCTTCACCTTGCCATCTCGCAGACAGGCATCAGCAGCCTCGTCACTCGTCAGTTCAAAAGCCATGATATCAATCCATGCCAGATAAGTGCCCTCCATGCGAATCACCTCGGCCATAGGCAGCTCTTCGCGAAAGAAGTCTTTCAGATATTGGTAATTTGAAGCAATATGCTCATTAAGCTCCTTCAGCCAATCCTCACTCTCATTGTAGGCTGCCTCAAGAGCCACAGGTCCGAAAGGGTTGACATCACATACCTCATAAACATTGATCATGCGGTCGATGCGACGACGCCATCCGTCCTGGGATGTAATGATATTGGCAATCTGCAGACCTGCTGTATTGAAACTCTTCGATGGTGACTGTAACGTAACAGCTATGCTCTGATTACGCTCGTTCACGGCAGCAAAAGGTGTAAAGGTGTAGCCCGGCATGATAATCTCACAATGGATCTCATCACTAACCACAATGACATGATGACGCTCGCAAATCTCACCGATCTTCTCCAGCTCGGCCGGCGTCCATACACGTCCCGTCGGGTTGTGGGGGTTGCAAAGCAGCAGCACCGTAGCTTTCTCATCGGAGCAATGCTCTTCCAACAGATCGAAGTCAATGACATAGCTGTCGCTTTCACGTACGAGGGGTACCTCATCGAGCTGGCAACCTTGATTGGCTATAGACGAGAAGAAGCAGTTGTAGGCTGGTGTGAAAGTCATCACCTTCTCACCTGGCAATGTCAATGCCTTCAACGTACATGACAAAGCTGGTACGACACTTTGGGTATAGAGGATCCATTTTCGGTCAATATCCCAGCCGTGACGACGATGATACCAGGAGATGATGGCATCATAGTAGGAATCCATCACCTTAGTATAACCGAAGACGGGATGAGCGGCACGGGCCTGCACAGCCTTCTGAATCGCCGGCGCCACAGGATAATCCATATCGGCCACCCATAAGGGCAGCACATCCTCAGGAACAGAATCCCACTTATAAGAACCTGTACCTCGACGATTGACTGTCTGTTCGAAATTAAAAGCCATGATTATTTTTCTGTTTCTATAATTTCCAAATCTTTTCTGTCACCTTTTGCAAACTCGTCAAAGGTGATTCTTGTTATCTTACCGGCAATGATCATACCACTGACCGGATTTTTCACCTCGGTGATCGTGCCACTGATCCGCGCATTGATATTCCTTGAATCCTCAAAAGCACGGTCACAGGCAGGATCGAACGTACAATCCTCAAGCGTGATGCCATCCATATAGCACAAAGGTTGCTCACCCGAGATATGGCAACGCACCAACCGGACATTCTTCGAGTGCCAGGCCAGATATTCTCCATTCAAGTCAGAATCGTACACTGTCACGCCATCACACTCCCAGAACGAATCCTTTGTAATGATCTTCGCATTATGTACTTCCACATTCCTGCAATACTGGAACACATACTTGGCATCGCTCACCAGACCGTCGACAAAAATATTCTTAGAGAACATAAAGGGATATGTTCCCTGATGAAGAACCACATTCTTCAGTTTTAATCCATTGACACGCCAGAACGTCTCGTCGGCATCATTAATTTCCACATTCTCCAACGTGAGATTATTCATCTCCCGAAAGAACTTCGGGCCATCAATGACCGAATCCTTCATCACCATATCATTGCTATACCAGATAGCCGAACGAGATCCCTCTGCAAAGTAGCAATGTGTGATCAGCGAGCCGTCAACATGCCACCAGGGATATTTGCCATAGAACTTAGAATGGTCACATTCCAAATTCTTGCAGCATTTAATGCCCGACTCTCCATCGGTAATCGTTATATTCTCAAAACGCACGTCGTGCGCCCCGAACAAGGGACGTTCACCTCCATAAGTCTTATCTTTTATTGTTTCCATGCTCTAATACCTGAAATATTTCCATTTCCGGATGCAAAGATACAAAAATCATGCCTTACGGATGGTAACCGTTTTACTTTTTAAAGGATACAAATTACTGATATTGAAATGACTACCACTAGGGAATGGCAGACATTCCTGTTCGGTCATTTACTGTTCAATACCCCTTCTATCTTTTCCATGATCTTGCCCGAAGCGCCAGCAAGTGAGGCCACAAACGCACCGGCGGCCTCACTTGCTTGCCGGAGTGTAGTAGGCGATGCCGAAAAAGCATCCATCTTGGATGAGAAGTCGGACAGACCGTGAATTTCCAATCCGCCGCCACACTGTTTCAACCCCTGTGCCTCCATAAACCGCCGATTATTAGGTCCGAAGAACACAGGTACGTTCCAGACCGCCGCCTCGATGGTGTTATGAATGCCGACACCGAAGCCTCCGCCGACATAGGCCACCTGACCATAGTGATAGATCGACGAAAGTAGTCCGAAGCAATCGATGATGAGCACCTCGGCATGTGCGGCTTCCTCAGGTGTCGTCTTCGTATAGCGTACCACACGGCGTCCTTTCAGCAGATCCATGATCTGCGTCAGATGATCCTCACCGATGACATGGGGCGCTATGATCAGCTTCCACTGAGGATGCTGATTGAAATAAGGTATAAAAATTTCCTCATCTGGGGGCCATGACGAACCAGCTACAAACACCTGTGGGCGGTCGGGCAGGACAGCTCCCGTACCTGCTGAAGCCACTTCACCCAATGTAGGACGCAGTCCGACAAAAGCCTCAACGATAGGCAACTGCTTGGCTGCCGCCTTAATCTGCAGCACGCGGTCGAAACGCGTATCACCCACCACATCGACATTTTCCAATCCCAGCGTTGCCAGCAACCGACGGCTTTCCTCATTCTGAACGAAGAAATGAGTGATGCAGTGGAGCACACGCGCATAGTCCTCACCATACCATCGGAAGAAAATCTGATTCCTACGGAAGATGCTCGACACGCTGTACGTCGGTACCTGCCGATGATGTAATATATGAAGATAATTGTACCAAAACTCATACTTGATGAAAAAGGCCATCACGGGATGTACGAGCTTCAGAAAGCGATGGGCATTGAAAATCGTATCAAGGGGTAGATAGCATACGATATCAGCTCCTTCATAGTTCTTCCTCACCTCATAACCGGAAGGAGAGAAAAATGTGAGAAGTATCTTGTATTGGGGATATTCCTTACGGAAACGTTCTATCAACGGACGCCCCTGCTCAAACTCGCCCAAAGAGGCGGCATGAAACCAAATGTACTGTGCCGTAGGGTCTACCTTCTCACGGAGGACACGGAAGGCATCATGCTCACCTTTCCACATCTTCCGCACCTTATCACTGAAGAGGCTGGTTACCCACACTCCAATGAGGTAGAGAAAGATAAATATATTATACATACATTTAATTTTAATCGCATTTCTTTGTAGGAATGTTCATTCAACCCGTACAAAACATTATTGCGTGGTTTGAAGAAAGCATTCTTCCGACCTGGCTAACACTGAAATTCTCCTTAAGATGTCCTGCCGGCACTTTCACTTATCAGGGTAGCCGGGCTGAGACATTCTTCCATTCCTCGACAGACAAGGTCGGATGCCTTCGGACCTACCGGACGGAGCGCCCCTGACAACAGGGGCTGCTCCACTGGTATTTATCCTAACACGCGGATGGCGGCATCAAGACGACGCAGCGTCTCCTCCTTGCCCAAAAAGGCAGAGATGTCAAACATGCCGGGGCCCTTGCCGATACCGACAAGACACAGACGGAAGGCATTCATCACATCGCCAAGCTTATAGCCTTTGTCCTCGACCCATTTCATCACCACTGGCTCCTGGCCGGCTACAGAGAAGTCCTCAATACCCTTGAGCACCTCACTCAACTCCAGCATCTGCTGTTTGCTGTATTCCTTCCAGCGCTTCTTCACCGTCTTCTCATCATACGATGTAGGAGCAATAAAGAAGAAAGAGCACAACGGCCAAAGTTCCTTAACGAAGCTCACACGGTCTTTCATCATATGTACGACCTCCGTGATACGCTCCATCGTTTCGTCTACGCCATTATTGGCTACAATAGGTGCAAACAGGCCGGCGATCTCCTCGTCGCTCTTACGCAGGATATACTCATGGTTGAACCACACTCCCTTCTGATAGTCAAACTTGGCACCGGCCTTCGAGCACTTGGTAATATCAAAGGCCTTTACGAGTTCGTCAAGAGAGAAAAGTTCCTGCTCAGTGCCGGGGTTCCATCCCAACAGAGCGAGGAAATTGACCACAGCCTCGGGGAAATAGCCGTCCTCGCGGAAGCCACGGCTCACCTCACCCGTCTTGGGATCATGCCACTCCAGAGGGAACACAGGGAAACCGAGACGGTCGCCGTCACGCTTGGAGAGCTTGCCTTTACCCTCAGGCTTGAGCAACAGAGGCAGATGGGCAAAGCGCGGCATCGTGTCCTCCCAACCGAAAGCACGGTAAAGCAACACATGAAGAGGCGCCGATGGCAACCACTCCTCACCACGGATCACATGCGTAATCTCCATAAGATGATCGTCCACGATATTGGCCAGGTGATAGGTAGGCAGCTCGTCCGCACTCTTGTAAAGCACCTTGTCATCAAGGATGTCACTCTTGATACACACATCGCCACGGATCATATCATCAACATGAATCTCCTCACCCGGCTCAATCTTGAAACGGACAGTATATTGCTCTCCATTGCTGATGAGCTGTTCCACCTCTTCGGCACTCATGGTCAAAGAGTTGCGCATCTCCATACGCGTGGAAGCGTCATACTGGAAATTCTTCACTTCCGCACGTTTCTTTTCCAGTTCCTCGGGAGTGTCGAAAGCAATATAAGCCTTACCAGCATCGAGCAATTGCTTCACATACTGTTTATAAATGTCACGGCGCTCGCTCTGACGATAAGGGCCATGAGCACCGCCAAAGCTGACGCCTTCGTCAAACTTGATACCAAGCCAACGGAACGACTCGAGAATATATTCTTCTGCACCAGGTACAAAACGATGACTATCGGTATCCTCAATGCGGAACACAAGATCACCGCCATGCTGACGGGCAAAAAGATAATTGTAAAGGGCGGTACGTACGCCGCCAATATGCAAAGCGCCGGTAGGGCTGGGCGCAAAACGCACCCGTACTCTTCTTTCTGACATATTTTGTTCGTTATTTGCTTGCAAAATTACTATATTTTTTTCTCTTTATATAGTTTTTTTCGTATTTTCGCAGTGTCAACACTAAGAACACAAGCAAAATGAGCATCATTGAACAGATCAACAAGACATACGACCACTACTGGCGAAGCCTTTTCATCCGCGTCGGTCTGGTAGTGCTGACTACCGTTCTCATCGTCTATTTCCTGCCCAAGAACGAAGGGTTACAATTCAATTTTCAGGTGGGTGAGCCATGGCATTACAGCACGGTCATCGCTAAATACGATTTCCCTATCTACAAGAGCGAGGAGTCTCTAAAGAACGAACGTGACTCTCTGCTCCGCTATTTTCAACCTTATTACCACTATAATAGCACAATAGAGACCAAGGCGACCAATAAGCTGAAGAACGACTTTAATACTATCCTGCCGGATTTGTCCGAACCTATGAAGACGACACTCCTCGATCGTGTGCACCGTCTTTACCAAGCCGGCATCATGTCCACCGCCCAGTACAATAACCTGCGCCGTGACACAGCTGCCATGGTTCGCGTCATCGTGGGCAAAAACGTAGAGAGTATGCAGTTGAGCTGCATGTATTCCACAATGAGCGCTTATGAGCAAATACTCAATGACGAGACCCTCGCGCCCATGCGTACCGTTCTCTACCGCCTCAACCTAAACAACTATCTCGAGCCCAACCTGATCTACGACAAACAGCGCACGGAGACCGCGCGCAATGATCTCCTGTCGGGCATATCCCAAGCCAGCGGTATGGTGATGGCCGGACAGAAAATCATTTCTACAGGCGATATCATCACAGAGCAAAACGCACGTATGCTCTACTCCTTCGAGAAAGAGAACGCACGCCGGCAAGCCTCATCCAAACAGATCACCAACCATCTCATCGGATCAACCATTTATGTGCTCATTCTCGTCTCCCTCTTCACATTCTACCTCTATCTCTTCCGCCGCGACTACTTCGACAAGCCGCGCAACATCATGATGATCTACACATGGCTGACGATTTTTCCCATATTCGTCTCACTGATGATGGAGCACACCTATTTCAATTTCTCAGTCTATGTCCTACCCTTTGCCCTCGTCCCCATCTTTGTCCGTGTATTCATGGACTCACGCACAGCGTTTCTGACACACATCACCATGGTGCTCATCTGTGCTTCTGCTCTACGCTATCAGTTTGAATTCATCTTTGTCCAGACCGTGGCAGGTATGGTGGCTATCCTCACCATGCGCGAGATGCTGGCACGTGCACAAGTGTTTAAGACGGCTCTCTGGGTCTTCCTGTCCACCTGTGTCAGTTTCTATACATTACGGTCGATGAACAGCGGAAACGCCTTCTCACTCGATCTGAGCATTTTCTATCATTTTCTCATCAATGGTGTGCTGCTGTTGTTGGCTTATCCTCTGATGTATGCAGTCGAAAAACTTTTCGGATTCACGTCAGTCATCACCCTCATCGAACTAAGCAATACCAATAAGGGACTGCTACGCAAACTCTCTGAGACAGCACCCGGCACCTTCGCACACACCATCACCGTGAGCAATCTCGCCTCAGAGGTGGCCAATCGTATCGGAGCCAACTCCACCCTCGTACGTACCGGTGCACTCTATCACGATATCGGTAAAATGCAGAATCCTGCCTTCTTCACTGAAAATCAGGAGGGCGCCATCTCTCCCTTCGACAACCTGACAGAGAAAGAAGCCGCACAGATCATCATCCGGCACGTCACCTATGGCGTCAAACTTGCCGAAGAGGCCGGACTTCCTGTTGTCATACGCGACTTTATCCTTACCCACCACGGACGTGGCATGGCAAAATACTTCTATATTAAATATCAGAACGAGCACCCCAACGAGATTGTCGACAAAGAGCCCTTCACCTATCCGGGACCTAATCCCTCAACACGCGAACAGGCTATCTTGATGATGGTCGACACTTGTGAGGCTGCTTCCCATTCCCTGAAAGAATATACCGAAGAGTCGATATCCAAGATGGTCAACACGTTGGTCAACCAGCAAGTGCTCGACGGCTTCTTCAACGAATGTCGTATCACCTTCTATGACATTGCCATCGCCAAACAAGTGCTTACAGAAAGACTCAAATCCATTTATCACACCCGAATACAATATCCGAAAAGCATTGTTAAGCAAAAGAACGAAGGTTAACAATATGTAATTTATTGGAGCAAAGATCGGAAAAACAAAACAATTTTCCTAACTTTGCAGCCAATAAATTTTAACTTCGTTCACATGCATAAAAACAAGTTTGCAGCGATGGCTTTGGCTGTCGCCTTCTCTCTTCCTGCCTGTGCAGGAGGACTCTTGACGAACACAAATACCAATATAGCCTTCAACCGCAACTTTGCACGTGATGGCGTCATTGCCATCGACGGAGTATACTCCAACCCGGCAGGTGTGGCGTTTCTTCCAAAAGGCTTCCATCTCTCACTCAACATTCAGAATGCTTATCAGACACGTACGATAGAGAGCGGCATGACTGTTCCCTCTCTTCAAGGTACACCGTTCTACCAACCCATGAAGATGAACGGAGCCAATGATGATAACCTGAAGACCTATAAGGGTGAGGCTTCCGTACCAGTCCTTCCCTCTTTCCAAGCCGCCCTAGTGTACGACAAATGGTCGTTCCAGCTCGGATTCTCACTGATCGGTGGCGGTGGCAAATGTACCTTCAATGATGGACTGGCTTCCTTCGAACGCCCCGTTGCCATGATCCCGGCCGTTCTCGCCCAGTATGCCCAAGACCCGCAAATCCAGGCTCTTGGACTGCAATTAGGCACGATAACACCCGGCTATAGTGTTGACAGCTATATGAAAGGCCAGCAATATGTCTTCGGTACTCAATTGGGCGTCTCCTATAAAGTGAACGAGCATCTTGCCGTCTATGGTGGCTTCCGCTTCAACTACATCTATAATAAATATCAGGGTAGCATTACGAATATCTCCGCAAATATCGGTGGGGAGAATGTCAACCTATACGATTATTTCGGAACACAGATCACACAGCTCAGTGACAAGGCCGCGTCCTATTTCGCCCTCGCTGCCACCACCTCCGATCCACAGCTGAAAGCGCAGCTCGAAGCTGCCGCTGCCGGTTTCACAAAAGGCGCAGAGACTCTGACCGGAGTACAAGAACAGGTAGCCGACAAACACCTGGACTGCACACAGAACGGATGGGGCATTACTCCAATCATCGGTTTGGATTATCGTATAGGCAACCTGAATATAGGTACACGCCTTGAATTTACCAACCACCTCAATATTGAGAATAATACTAAGCGCGACGACACAGGCCTATATGGAGATGGGGTGAACACACCGGCCGACCTGCCGGGTCTTTTCACCCTTGGCGCACAATACTCCATCCTGCCCTCACTGCGCGTGATGGCTTCCTGGCACTATTTCTTCGACAAAGACGCGAAAATGGCCGACGACAAACAAAAACTTCTCGCTGGCAACACACAGGAATATCTGGCCGGTGTGGAATGGGACATCAATAAATACATCACAGTCAGCGCAGGCGGACAGCGCACCCATTATGCCCTCGGCAACGGCAGCTATCTCACCGACATGAGCTTTGTGACTAGCAGCTATTCCTGTGGCTTTGGTGCCAAATTTAAGATAGCAAAAAACGCAAGTGTCAACATTGCCTATTTCTGGACCAACTACGAGCACTTCGATAAAAGTTATTCGCAAGATCTGAGTGTAGCCGGTCAGACCATCAGTGTTGATTGTACCGACCGGTTCCATCGTACCAACCGAGTGCTCGGAGCTGGTATTGACATCGACCTTTAAAAATCCGGGGGAAATTTCGTTCCCCATATATCAAACCACTTATACTAATAACCGGACTCCCGACCTGTCTTCTCGAACAAGACAGATCGGGATTTTTTATATTGTCCCTAACGAACAAAGAATCACAGATCTATCTACTTTTCTAGGATGGCATGCAAGGTGACTACTGTTTTCAATTTATAAAGAGAAAATCCGTCTCGTCAGACCAAGAAAATTCACAGTATTTTTAGGAATCGGAGTAGACTATGGCACTCAAGAAGCCGAGATTTCGAAATCGACCCCGACAAAACCACTTATTTGGGAGATCCGGACACTCAAGGGCATAGCTGTCGTGTCAGAAATCATCCTTTCCATTTATATATCCTCTACCGTCAAATACATAAGACGCACGACGCACGACCACACACGACAAGGATCCCATCCGGACTGTCAAACACGACATACGCCTCGCTAAACCCAATATCTATCGCTCCTACATTATATTGCTTATAAAGGATCTACATCGAAAAATATCTGAACCGTTTTATAGGCTTTCTCACCCATCATCATCTGACGTGTAGCATGCAAGAAAGAGCGTACCGACGATAAAGACAAAGACGGTTCAAGCTTCAATACAATCTTACGGAGAAAGAGTTGCTTGATGCGGGCCACCGACGGCTTATCAGGTCCAAGTACCCGATCGCCCAAATGCCGGCGTAGACGACCACCCAAATCCTGTGCCGCCGTCTCCACCTTGTCTTCATTCTTATGTCGCAGATAGACATAGCACAGGCGGGTGAACGGCGGATAATGGAACGCCTCACGCTCCTCAAACAGATTCTTATAAAAAGAAGTGTAGTTCATGCCTACAACATCCGCAATGACCGGCAGACTGGGCTGTCGTGTCTGCAACACCACCTTTCCACGTTCTCCCCGTCGGCCCGCTCTTCCTGCAACCTGTGCCATCATCATGAAAGCCTCCTCATAGGCACGGAAGTCAGGGAAGTTGAGCATTGCATCCGCATCCAGAATAGCCACAATGCTGACACGGTCGAAATCAAGTCCTTTCGAGATCATCTGCGTACCAATAAGGATATCTGTCCGCCCATGAGTAAAATCGTCGATGATCCGTTCCTGCGCATGACGTGTGCGAGTAGTGTCCTGATCCATACGGGCCACACGAGCCTCCGGGAAGAGCAGACGGATCTCATCCTCGATCTTCTCCGTACCGAACCCGCGGTCACTGATCATCGGACTGTCACACGAAGGACAGGTCAACGGAAGAGGTTCCGTATGGCCGCATACATGACAGGTGAGCAAATTAAGCCGTTTATGAAAAGTGAGCGACACATCACAATTGGGACAGTGCGGCACCCAGCCACACACTCTGCACATCATCGATGGTGCATATCCACGACGGTTCTGAAACAGAATCACCTGCCGATGCTGCTCCAACGCCTCGCGTACCGCTTTCAGTAACTGGGGCGAGAAAGGGCCCTGCATCATCTTCCGGCGACGCAAATCCTTTACATCCACGACCTCTACCTCCGGCAACTCCACTCCTTTGAATCGCCGCATAAGACGGACAACACCATATTTACCCGTCTCAGCATTGTATTCCGTCTCGGCTGACGGCGTAGCCGTACCCAGGAGCGTCTTTGCGCCATACATCCTCGCCAACACAAGAGCTACTGAACGGGCATGATAGCGCGGGGCAGGATCTTCCTGCTTGTAGCTCGTCTCATGCTCCTCGTCGACAATCACCAGTCCCAGCCGCTGCCAGGGCAGAAACACGGCAGAGCGGGCGCCGAGAATAATGTCATAAGGCTGGTCGGAAAGCTGCTTCTGCCAGATCTCTACCCGTTCCGCATCACTATAGCGACTATGGTAAATGCCGATCCGACGCCCGAACACACGCTGCAGGCGCTCCATAATCTGTACTGTCAAGGCTATCTCCGGCAAAAGGTACATCACCTGTTTACCACTGTCTATCACCTCTTGAATCAGTTTAATATAGATCTCGGTCTTACCGCTCGACGTCACTCCATGCAGCAGCACCGTAGGATGCTGACGCCAGGCCTGACAGATGCCATGATAAGCTTCTGCCTGTGCCGTACTAAGCTGGCGTACCCGTTCAGGATGAGGATCGCCATTGTCGTTAAGTCGCCCCACCTCTCGGTCGTACTTTTTCAATATGCCCTTCTTCTCGATCTGTGTAAGTATGGAACTTAATTCATGAGAGACATTGAGCAACTCCTCACGGGTGATCTCCTTCTTTTCATCTTCCTCCTCATCGTCCCAATGAGACAATTGCAGATAACAGGCAAACAGATTTTGCTGACGCGCCGACTTGCTCATCATGTCAAATGCCATGTGAATGCCTTGCTGACTTCTATAAGCAGGCGCCAGCGTCACATAACTTTCCATCTTCGGCTTAAAGCCCTTATCGGCCTTCAATCCCGATGGCAATGCTGCGGCAAACACTTCTCCCGGCATACACATATAATAATCTGCTATCCAATGCCACAACTTCAGTTGCTCGGGCAACACGACAGGGGCTGCATCAAGGACACTTAGCACAGCCCGGATTTTATCATCCGGCAAGGAAGGCCGCTGTTGATGTACTCGCATCACCAAACCAGAATATACCTTGCTCTTACCTAAAGGAACAAGCACCCGCATCCCCATCCGGCAAGCAGGCAGGGTATCGGGTAAAGAATAGGTATACGTGCCCTCAAGAGGCAACGGAAGAAGCACATCGACATAATTCATACGATGCAAAGGTAATCAATGAAAAGGAAAGGAACAAAAAGAAAAGCTCCAAACTTCTTAAGTCCAGACCGATCTGAAGCTTGAAAAACTTATGATATTGTCAGACATCCCGCCTATTTCCTTTACTGAAAACTTAGTAGGCTACGTTGAGATACTGTAACATACGGATTACTTGACAAAAGAACGAAAGATATCGGACAGACCAACAAAATTAATGGTTACGATCTAATGACCTATTGAAGTTAAAAACGTAAGATGACTATCACAAAATGACACACGAAAATATAATAAGTCGAAAGTGTAAAAAAGACGGATCATAACCACGGTAAAAGTTTCTATCCTGCCTTCACAAGAATATGAGAAGAAAGGAGTGTGAGATGGTGCCCACACTCCTATAGAACACTTGGGATTTAGAAATAGTAAGCCAAGCCGATCTGCCATGCATTGGCTTTGCCATTGAATGCCTCTGATACGGTATTACCAATATTTGCTACCTCTGTCACTTTACCTGTCGCACCACAGGCGATATTGTAGTTCGCATTGATCTGAAGATGATCGAGTACGAAAATACCTGCACCAACGTTCACGCTAAACTGGCTGTCCTTAAACTTCCAGTCTGTGTCTTTGACGAGTTCTTTGATATTCTTTCCACCTACATTAAATCCGAACTGAGGACCAGCAAAAAGGAATACGCTGGCCGTACCGCCCAGACCAAAGCTATAACGCAGATTTATAGGAATGGCTACCTGTTGCTGCCTCAATGTCTCGTCCGTACCCTTGATCTTTGCCTCGCGCTGGTCGTAAAGCACGCTACCATCAACTCCTAAACCTACAAGAGGGATTTTTACAAAGAGCGTCGGACCAATATAGAAGCCCGTACGGTTAGATGCATCAAGTACATTGTCCAAACCATTATTGAACGAGAAATTAGTAAGATTCACTCCGCCTTTAAGTCCGAAGCGGATCTGTGCATGAGCTGTTGTGGCTGTCAGCATAAGGACAGGAGCCACAAGAAGAGTTTTAATAATTTTCATTGTGATAATGATTTTAATTAGTTAATAACGAGAAGTAGAAGCACGCCAGTGCCCCCTTACTAAAAATATTCTTCATATAAGACTACCTGCCAAGGATGCTACTTTTTCTGAATGTCGACAGGGAACTCCTCCCATCAGAAAATTACAGAAGCTCGACATATTTCTTAATGCCGTTGCCTTCTCACCGTCACTCTTGCCGCACTGCCTGTAGAGGCTGGTGTGCTCCGTCGGCGCGACACCTTAGTGCTTGTCTTGGCCGTCTTCGACGACGAGGCTCTCCGATTCTTACGCAATGCTTTGGCTGCCTTCGGATCGATCTTAGCGATGGAGTCCAGCGAGTCACGACGCGTCTTATCTCCCCAAATATGTGTCTCAAAGTCAGCGATCTCCTTTTCTATCCGTCGCTGCTCCTTATTAAGGGCAGAGTCTGACTTACAATACTGTGCCAGCGTTGTACCTAACAGATTCGTCGTCTTATAGATTTTACCCTGATAACGGTTCATCGTAAAATAATCATCAACCGACATCGTAGCCGCATTGTTCAGGTTACTCGTCATAAGGGTCTGCTTGGCCAGCATCGGAGCCACATCGTCATATCTTACCCAAAAGAGAGGATAACGTGTCGCTCCATCGCCGAAATCATCCTCACGCAACATTACCGGACAAAGAGCCAGTACTTTCGTATGAAAGGTTGATGTGTTCTGATCATAATAGGCACACTCCTTAATGTAATAAGCCTTCACTTCTTTTGAAGGAATATCGGCATCTGTAATATGGATACCGCGATCGGTTCGCTCATAGTAAATATCATTATCCTTAAGGAACTCAAGAGGTTTCACACGATTAGCTTCGGTAAAGTCCTCCTGTCCGTCGAGAGTATATTTATATGCAGCTATGCCACCATGCTCCGGCCCTACCATCATCAGCTTGAAGAGATAAGTGAACAAGTTCATCTGCGATCCTACCGGTTCTGTAGGATAATAGAGAGCGGCATTCGCATCGGTCGTAAGATCCAGTTCACGGTAGACATCCCGACGCCAGACGACATCCTCATCCATCGGAGCCGCTGTGGGGAATGCGATCTGCTGACGCAACGTCAGATTGTTGGCGTTGCTCTTTTGTTGTGCAGCCTGTTGTTGCTGACGCCGTGCCTGAGGCTGTGCCAATGAAGGAACTGCCAGAAAGGAGGCAAGCAGTATAGTAAGGAAATATTTCATATTCTTATTGCTTTATCATCTTACAATTACTTCCATTGCACCGGGTAGCGTTCGTGTGATACCATCAGGGCCGACAGCCTTCACCTGTGTCACATAAAAACGGCGATTGCGAGAGAGTTGACGAAACTGCTCACGTTGACGTTCGGTAAATGACGCACCCGCAGAGGCAAGTTGGATTGCATTTCCCATATTATCATAGAATACCGTAGAGAAGCTTAACACACGGAATTGAATATCAAGGATCCCATCATCGATAGCTGCACTGATAGAATGAGCCCCCATCAACGCACTCTTCGAAAGTACACCACCCTTGAAACGATCATCTCCCACAGCTATATAAGCAGTTGGATCAGGGAGCTTACGCACACGGAAGGTGAATGGAGGGAAAGAGCGGGTCTTACCTCCGTCACGTGCCGTAATGCGGAATGTCACATCATGCCCTACTGCTGAAGGCACAGCAACATAACGTCCCTTTCCCTTTGAGATGAGTCGTCCTCCCGACATGGACATCGACACCGCATTCTCGGGAATGCCGGGAACACTCACAGATATCGGGTTATTATAACCGGCATAAAGTACGTTCATCAGATCGGCAGCCACCGTAGCTGTGCTGGGAACAGGAATGACATTGTATTTCTGCAGGAAATTACGGCGGAGTACATCACCCTTAGCATTACGCACAAGTAGATAACCGGAGAACTGATGTTCTCCCACTCCTCCAGCTGTAAAGCTATACCGGCCGTCGCGACTGTTCACACGTGCTCCATTTACATAGATTTCCGGCTGCTGCGTGGTATCCACGGCTGCCATGATGATATTAGCCATGAAACGCTCACCAGGATAGAGAGTTGTCTTCTCCGGTACGACAAAGGCCTCCAGTTTATTTACACGCACATCTTTCAAATCAATATTGCTCACCAGCGTATGGAGCACTTCACCTTCAGCATATCTAATATCGCTCTGCAACTTAGACAACAGAGTGACAGCCGCTGCTACAGGCATATTCTCAAACATATACTCCTGCCAATTCTTACCTGTCAAGCGAGTACGTTTAGGAAGTTTCGTCGTAAGATTACTGGCAATGATCTTCTTCTGTTCCGGATCCGTCACCATTGTAAGGATACGCTCACGGAAAGAATTTATCGCATCATAAAGTTTCTTTCCCTTACCGGTCACTGGGGCAAGCATCACTGTAGAAGCAGCCTCGAGATTATCCTTATGCTTAATATCATACACATTCCCATCCTCTCCATCGGCCTCACGTACTATAGCGACTTTCAACTCCTGAGCAAAGTTATAGAGAGAGTCGCTCATCTCCTTTACCTCCGTAGCTTTCGCGAACCAGGCTTTCACCTTGGCCGGATTTTTCTGCATCTGCTGTTCGAAGTTATCATAGATCGATGCGTTCTCACGTGATGAGTTAGCCGTAGTACGGTTCAAGCTTTCCTCAACGATGGAAAAGCCATTGAGCACCTCGGTGGAGACATTAAGCGCCAACATAGCCATTAAGACGACATACATCAGATTAATCATCTTCTGGCGTGGCGAGATTGGACGTTTTCGTATAGCCATATATTTTGTTTCTTTTTAAGGGGTGTGAGACACAGAACCACACGCTGCCCGCAAGGTCTGTGGCTTCATCCTTAAACAGTAGGAGCGGCTCCCGTTCCTTGTGCCGACTGCATGTTCACAGTCATTGCCTGAATCATCCGGGCATAAATCTGATTGAGCTGTTCGATCTGCTGTGCCATCTTGCGCGACTGATCATTGATCTGATCAATCGTTCCCACCTGCATAGAAGCACCCTTGAGCTGCATTTCATAGATTTTCGAGATGCCGGTAAGCGTACGGTTGAGATTCTCCATCTCTTCGCTGTCGCGGGTCAGGCGCATGCTCTGCTCATTCACCTTGCTGAGTGTCTCCACCAGTTTCTGCAACTCATCGACATAACGGCTCTGCGCTTCATTGAGTGCCTCCGCTTCCTCTGCCGACATCTGCGGTACATAGAAAGGAGCAGCAACGACAGGCTGAGTACCCGTGTCATTCGCTGTTGCGGCAGGCTGAGCAGCAACAGTTGCCTGAACAGAAGCAGTATCAGCCTGCACGGAAGCTTGAGAGACTGGCTCTGCAGAGGCATTTGCCGAAGGTTCAACAGCAGCTTGAGGAGCCTGCATTGGATGAGCAGTTCCAACAGACCTGCCACCCGTAAGATATTCCTCTGTGACGTGTGTTGGCAGATTGCGACCTTCGGCTGTCTTGTCGAAAGGACGGTCGAAAGCGGAGATAAAGAATACTACAACCTCCGTTCCCATTCCCACGAAAAGCATAACGTCAGCACCAGGAAGATAGGTCAACTTAAACAGGGTAGCAAGAATCACTATCGATGCTCCCCAGCTATAAGCATAGTTCATGAACGTCTGACCGGGAACGCTGTCCAGCCACTTCTGCAAGCGGTAAATAATATTATACTTGCTATATTCTACCATAATCTTTTATTCTTTATTATGCAGACTCCGATGTATCGTCATCCAAATCTATTTTTTCTTTTGTTTGCTTGTCGTCGTATTAGCCAGACTTCTTACACAACGGAAGCCAATATAGGAACGGGGCTGGTTCTGATACTCCCATGTGCGCCAGGCCGAACGTATATAGCTCTCCGGATCTTTCCACGACCCTCCGCGCACACTCTTCTTCTTCAGACGATAGGGATCATCAAGGGCTGCATTATACTCCAGCTGTGGATTAAGATCGTTCATGGCATCGACGCCCGCCTCTGTATAGATGGTCGAAGTCCATTCTGCCACATTTCCTGCCATATCATAGAGTCCGTTGGAGTTGGGAGAGTAGGCCGCCACTTTCGAGGTGATCAGATTGCCGTCCATTGTATAGTTACCACGGTCGGGCTTGAAATTGGCATAAAAGCAGCCATCGCCGTTCATTACATCCTTATTTGTCCACGGAAACTCGGTCTGATCCTTACCACGGGCTGCATATTCCCACTCGGCTTCTGTCGGCAGACGATAACGCTGCACATAGCGGGCCTCCGGGCCAAGGCCTTTCAGCAGATAGTCGGTACGCCAAGCACAGAAGGCATTGGCCTGCTCCCAGGTCACGCCGACAACAGGATAATCGTTATAAGCCGGATTAGAGAAATAATTACGGAGATAAACCTCATTATCCGAATTCCGGAAATCATTCACCCAGCACGTCGTATCAGGATAGATATTTACAATGTAAGTATTCAGAAAATCCCATGGTCCAGACAAAGGTCGGTTGATCGTTTCCCGGTGGATCCGTCCTTCGTCATCTACATACGCTGTATCCTTCGAGATCATCACTTGTGCGTCATTCACGGGATGATCAGTGTTCAGGTCTCGTTCAGCAGGATTCAGCCGATTCCGACGCAGTGCGGCCGCTGTATAGTCATACACCTCATAGCGATAGTTCATCTGCCGGCTGTCAAGCATCTTCTCACCAGTCACGGGATTAGTCACATAAAGGCTTTCATAAGCCCGCTGCTCATCCTCATTAGGCTTACGTGGCAGCCGCTTGCTCCAATTAAGATGGGGTTTGACAGGATCGCCATTCTTATCCTCGGTGATCATATATGTCTCGTCACCGCCATAGGCAGGATCAGCCAGACGTGTACGAAGGATACTGTCGCGTACCCACATCACGAATTGCTTGTATTGTGAATTGGTGATCTCCGTCTCATCCATCCAAAAACCGTCGACAGAGATATCCTTCACTGGTGTCTGTCTGCCCCACAGGCTGTCCTGCTTGTCGATGCCCATGTGAAGGAACCCTCGATTGATCTTCACCATTCCATAAGGAGTGGGCTCTACAAACGCCTTGCCACCGACACCGACAACCTCACCTCCCTTTCCTGCCATCGAGGCCGTCTTAGCCGAGAAACAGCTAGAAAGGACGGTTGTTGCCGCCAGAGCAAATACCATAAGGATTGATTTCTTCATATCGTGTATCACTGCTGTTACAATTCATTGTTCAACTGGTCCTCGCCTTCTTCATACATAGCCATTCACTTATCAGAGTATTCTTGGGCTCTTATGAAGGTTACGGCCCTTCTTCGTCAAATTGATATCATGCTGGTAGCCGATATACAGCTCATGCGAACCATTACCCACACTTAAAGCCGAGGTGTACACCTCATAGCTATAGCCGAGGACTACACCATGAAAGCTACCCCCCACAAGAACCGTCACCGAATTCGTGGGCGAATAGCTCACACCTCCATAGAGCATTTTGTTCTCATGCTGATAGACCAACCGACCTGTCACATCAGCTCTCCATGCCACTCCGTCGGTACGTGCAAGCATAGAGGACTTTATTGTCAAAAACGGATTTCTTAATTTTATATTGTATCCACCCGTCAAATAATAGGTACGATCAATCTGCAGTTCATTTGTTTCACCGAGCTCAACCTTTGGAGCTGTCAAGTGCTGGCCTGACAATCCGACATACCATTGCCGGTGAGTATAATAAAGACCGAAGCCAAGATCGAGCGCACTGCCATTAACATCAGAAGTGGAAAACGCCGGATCACTACTGTCGTCCAGATCAAGCTTCGAGCCATCAAAACTCTCCGAGAGGAATCCTGCCTGTAAACCGAATCGCAATTGTCCACCGAACAATTTCGTTTGCAAAGCATACTGTAATGCCAGCTTCTGATGAGTAAAAAGGCCGATCTTGTCATTGACGAGCTGAGCACCGGCTCCCTGATAGACACGAAAGGCATAAAAAGGCAGATCTGCTCCGATATAAGCCGTCTGCGGATTGTGCTCAAACCCGGCAAGGTCAAGAGCATAAGCCGCCGTAACATTCAGTTGCGACTGCTTACCTACCGCTGCCGGATTGTACGATGGCTCCATATCAAAATAATGACTGAAGGCGGGATCGTACTGTGCCCGGGCATTCACACCCAGGCATAGGAGCAATATCAGGAAAAGGCCTCTTACTTTTAACACAATTAAATAACGCTAATTTCCTTATTTTATTGCATATGCCTACTTACCCCCTTTGCCTCTCCTTATAAGAAAAAGGTAATCAAAAAGCCGGCACTGCGGATTGTGCAGAGCCGGCCAATTATCATTTTGAATCCTAAAATACCCGTTAATATTCGTCTTCATTCCACAAGAAGTCGTCCTTTGTGGGATAATCAGGCCACAGATCTTCTATGCTCTCATAGACATCGCCTTCATCCTCAATCTCCTGAAGGTTCTCCAGAACCTCTGCGGGAGCACCGGAACGAGTAGCATAGTCAATTAACTCTTCTTTTGTTGCTGGCCAGGGAGCGTCCTCGAGCTTCGAGGCTAAATCTAATGTCCAATACATAGCTTATATTTTTACGTTATCTTTATTTAGTGCGCAAAAATAAACAATTTCTTCGAAAATGCAAGTTATATACTTAAGAATTATAGTCTAAATATCTTAATATCACATTTTTTAATATTATAGTCTCTCGTAAAGAGTCAAAAATTGATTAAATAATTCTGTTTCGATTTGGTCTGATCAAAGAAAAGAATGCCACAACTATACAGATCCAATGTCACAGCCGACCTTTCGTCTTCTATCAACCGATTCCAATATTCCCTATTCTGGCGATTGGCATGAATGCCTATCACCACTAAAATAGACAGAGAATGTGTATGACGAAAAATGGCTTCCCGCAACTGCCTGTTACAAAGATGGGCTGGACAGACCACCAGATCAAAAGTCTTATTTGAGACGTCCGCAGCTCCTGGCTTCAGAGCTTCCTGCAACATAGATCCAGACCACTCTAAAACATTTGTATGCTTGCAGCCGGCAAGTATGTAGTCTTTCATAGCCAAATGCACAGGATCAATAATAAGACTATCTTTGGGTTGCAGATGATTGGATATACGAAAAAGAAGTCTGCAGAGAGAGCGTACCGTTCTATTAGCACCATGCAGCTTCTCTTTCAAATCTTCATAAGCGTAATACGGCCAATGTTCATTAACAACATACCGCACAAAAGCATATACCGTGGGTGAATGAATTCCGAACCCACGGCTGTAACCCATACGGCATAGCCAAAGTAACAGATAACGAAAATAATCCATTGATGAGCTAGTTGTTAACAACCTATTTAATTATGCTTTCTACTGCAAACTTACACAAAATTCGTGAAATTTCAATGCTTTGAACATAAAAAATAGAACAACCAAAGAGCTTCCCTCGCACTTAAAGTATCATAACGGAATCAAAATAAAAAAACTCTCAGCTGCAAACCACTTGACCAAAATATGAAAAGAAAAATGCAGAGGCACAAAACTTCTGAAAGAGGTATAGGACATACCAAAACAAGGCCTCCATCGACAAAAAAGGGGCAAGCGTCAATCTTGCTAAGCACTGGCACAAAGCCATCTAACAAGCAAAACACTGCAAGATATGCAGATATAAGGCTAAAGACAAGAAGGAAACCTCCACTCACCAGGAACACCCGTTACAAGGAAACTCATCACACCGG
>HF988464.1 GCA_000431975.1 Prevotella sp. CAG:924
AACTCGTCCATTTTTATTGGACACTAATGATTTATATCATATCCTTAATTGGAAGTTTTAATTATAAGGATTTTATATTGAGCAAATGGTCCAGTTGATCTCCAACTCCTGTATGGCTGTCATTGAGCAGGTCGATGAAGTCTGTATATTTTAAGGGATGCTTTCCTGCATGTCTGCGATAGAAATCTGATATAATTTTCATCAGTTCTTCATATCCTATTTCTTTTGCAATACGTTCGAGTACCAGAGGTCCTTTTCTGTAGACGATGGTATTGTTGTTGTTCACTACGACATTGAGAATTGGTTCGTCTTGAGGTGTACCCTTGATCTTCTCATATTCCATCCTGCACCAGTCAAGTTGTTTCGAATATGTCAGAGCACCATAGAAATGACGAATGAACATAAGCGTCATGAACTCGTTCAGTGTCTCTTTGATAAAATAGGCTCCAGGTTGTCCGTCATCAATGAGCAAAGTCCATTCTCCCAGCCACCGATGTCCTATCTCATGGATAAGCGGATATATGTCGGGATATGTGGAGAACTTCTCCTGCGAAGCGGAGATGAAGCCGATGTTATATCTATTGCTGAATCCTTTTCCGTTATGGAATAGATAGACTGGAAAAGCCGTTACGTTACGTTTTTTTGAAATATAATCTTCTCTATATATTCTGCTAAAGAAAGCGATAGCAGCTTCAGTCAGTTTTATCAGTTCGTCATACCTTTTTTTATCACACTGCATATCCTTGATCTGATAGATAGACAGTTTGCAGGGGATGTATTCCTCTGTCCGTTGATAAGCCTGATTACGTATAAATGCGAGTGTCAATGACTGTGACAGGATATGATTCAATTTGCCGCTGTATCTCGTAGTATTGTCTGATTCCAACGGATATGAGCAAATAAGAGAAAGAGAATCCGGTGTTTCCACATTCAAGGCAACATCCATGAAAGTATTCGGCACATAAGGATAGAAATATTCACCGAAGCTGGTCTCCCATAGCTCAGTATCGCCTTTACCATAAATAAAGAATGCGGATAAGTTCGTATAGTCGTAATCCATACTTATACGAACGGTCTGCTTTTGCTTTTTGTGGAAGACGATTTTCTTTGATTTCTGATTATATTCATACTCATACATTTTATTATCAATCCTCAAATTGTCAATTGAAAATTCTTGTCCTCCACCTAAGTTCATGGAGACACTGTCTTTGTCTTGAAAATCCAATGAAAAGGTGCATGAGACATGAAGATTGGCAGCTTCTTGATTATCTTTACTAATGTGAAGATTATAGTTCTTTATTTCTTCTGCCATTGAAACATGTCCCATCATCAAAATTAAAGTCGCGATGAAAATGATTCTTCTCATAATACTTATGGGATTGGATTCTTTTTATTCATTAAAGTGTATGTCTCCAATAATGGTTAGAGCAGTTATTTATAAAAATAAGTTGCTCTTGATTGGTAGTGTTTCATCGGAGTGTATCAGGTCTGTCTTCACTCCTGTCTGTAATTTTCTGACGATCTCACAAATTTAATATTTTATTTTTATTAGTCTTGCCAAGTGAAGTGATTTTTGGGATTTTTTATGCTATCGGAGGAGATTGTGGGCGGGCTGTTCGGCAATGGATCTGACCTAAAATAGAAAATAATGGATGATACTGGCAGGTTAGGATGGGGAAGACACCTTTACGCACTAGGGGTTATTAGATGATGGAAGATGTTGGGCTACTGATAAAATCAATGTTGTCGGCCTAATGATAGATAAATGTGGGCTGAATATGCAAGAAGCTGCCCTTCGCTTTGCGCGAAGGGCAGCTTCTTGCATATAGGGTAGGGTGAATCTCTTATGGTTATGCAGGATATTGTTACATCCGCGTTTGATGCTCTTGGTTTAATACCACTGTACGCTGTTGGAATATCCGCTGCGCTTGTCGTATTTGAGTGCATCGGTCAGTGTGGCAGCGTTGCATCGGAAGGTGAAGTTGTAAGAGGTGTAGGGCGCCAGGACGACGGAGCAACTCATGTTGAAGCAGTGGAGGTCGCGTTGCAGTGAGGCGGTGGTCATGCTCAGCTCGTGGTTGTCGAAGTCATAACCGGAAGAGAAGCTGATGTTCCAGCCATCGGAGATGCGGAGATTACCACTGACATTGAGTGTCTGTGAGAACTTGTATCCGTAGCGCATGGTCTTGTAGTTGAACTTACCGCCTGTATTTTCCCTCATCGTGATGCCGTAGCCGAAAGTGATCGACCAAGGCATGGAGAAGGGCATATAACCGTCGTCGTCGGTTTCTGTCTTGCCGCCTCCACTCTTTTTGCGTGCGGCATGCTGAGCATCGAGCATGGTGTCGTCGGCATTGCTTTCGATGTCGGTATCTACACCTTCGTCATCGGTGTTGTTGTTTTTATTCGTATTGTCGTCCTTATCATCGCCACCTCCAAAGAGCTTCTTGATCTTTTCAGGATTGAGGGTATAGGAGATGTTTTGCGACATGCCCTGGAAACGGCCGAAGCGGCCGCGGCCCCACTCAGTGTGATTGCCGACATAGGGATTTCCGTTCTCATCAAGGTCATAGGCGTAGGTGGCGAAGACCGCATTGAGGTTGAAGGTGTAGCTCTTCCACCATTTCAGACGCAGACGGACGGACAGGTCGCTCCATTTGTGTGTCTGGGCAGCCATGTTGTAGGACAGGGAGGCGCCCAATTCATCGATGAGGCTGATCTTCTTGAAACCAGTGGAGTCATCGTCGCTCTTGATCTTCATCTCGAGGTTGTTGCTCACATCGAAGGAGACAGATCCTGTCTTACCCTTACCCGGCACGCTGTAGAGTCCGTTGGAGAAAGGCGAATATTCTACGAGTGACACGTTGCCGTCGGCATCGGTCTTTTGGTAAGTCTCATAGTAGCCATAGCGCGAGCTGCCGAAGTCTGGGGCATAAGAGAAACTCACGGTCGGTGTGATGACGTGACGGATAGCCTGGATCTTGTCACCGAAGATCTTTTTGCTGGGCATCCAGAAGCCGTAAAGCTTAGTGGAGGCAGAGAGACTTAGGTTCCAGTTGTACACGTTGTAGAATCCGTAAGTGGTATCGGTCTTCTCTACCTGTCGTGCCTCGTCCCAGGAGCGCATGACCTTATTGGTGTACATACGGTCGGTGAAGGAGAACGAGGGGCTTACGTTGAGATACTTGAACAGAGTGAACGAACCGCTGATAGGAATCTGGTGCTGCATACCGTTGCGCCAGTCCTTGATCAGATTGGAATGGAGGAAGCGGTCCTCCGTAGTATTGATCGAGTTGCTCAGCTGTCCGGTGTAGCTCATGGAGATCTTTTCATACCAGCGTTCCTTTCCTGCCGCATGCTTGCGTCGGAAGGGATAGAAGCGGGCGATGGAGATGTTGAGGTCGGGCAGTGTCATGGAGAGCGTGGAGTCGCTCATATTCTGCGAGAGGTTGGCCGATGACGTCAGCGTCATGCCGATGCTTGAGAAAGTGGTGCTCCATCCTACGGATGATGTACGTGTGGTCTGTGCGAGCGTGTAGGGATTGTAGAGCGAGTTGAGGTTGTTGCGCTCATAGCTCGTCGATGCGAAGTTGATGCTTGCTGAGAGGGTGTTGAACGGATTGGCCTTGGCATCCTGCCGGTGACTCCACTGGAGTTTGAAACTGCGTTGGGAGCTGTAGTCGGGCATGCCCTTTTCGCCCGTCTTCGTGTCTTGGAAAGAGAAGAGGAACGATCCGCTATAGCGGTAGCGCTTCTTGTAGTTGGAGGCGGCCGAAATTCCCCATGATCCTTTCGTGTATATTTCACCGAGGAGCTTCAGATCCATCTTATCGCTGATAGCGAAGTAGTAGCCACCGTCACGCAGGTAGAATCCCCGGGAAGACTCATCGCCGTAGGAAGGCATGATGAATCCACTGGAGTAACTCTTTGTGAAGGGGAAGAAGCCGTAGGGGATGGCCAGTGGTAGCGGCACGTCGGCCACAACGAGATAGGCCGGTCCGAAGACGACGTCCTTACCGGGCCGTACCTTGGCACGCGAGAGGGCAATGTAGAAGTCAGGATGGGGAGCATCACAAGTGGTGTAACGGCCCTGCTTGAGATAGATGGAGCCGTCAGCATCGCGTTTGGACAGGCGTGAGGTGAGGAAACCGTCCTGTTGTTGCGTATTCACATTTTTGATGAATCCCTTCTTTGTCTTGAAGTTGAACGACATCGTGTCAGTGTCATACGTGTCCTGGCCCATCTTGAAGACAGGTTTTCCCTTGATGCCGTCCTCAGCCGTGGAGTCGGGTGATCCCATGGCATGTACCAGCGAAGAGTCGAGACTGAGATGGATCTTGTCGCTCTGCAGGTTCATACTTTCATAGTCGACGGTCGAATTACCGAAAAGGTAAGCTGTCTTTGATCCGGCGCGATAGACGAGCGAGTCCTCTGCTGTATATTTTACGGGGGCGTCGATACCGTTTTTCTTTGCCCGGTTGATGGAATCGAGACGGATGGAGTCGTCGATGGCCTTGTTGTGGTGCCAGATGGCCAAGGTCAGCGAGTCCATGTGGGTGGTATCGTCAGGAGAGATGATGGTACTGTCGTTCACGAGGGAGTCGTTCCCGGCAATGATGGTATCGGCAGAGGCCCGGTCCTTTTTCTTGTCAGGAAAAGGACCAGTAGTGTCGGCCAGGATGCAGACGGCTGCAAAAAGTGCGAGTATCGTGAAAAGATGCTTCCTCATAAGAGTGCAAAATTAAGGAATAAAAAGGGAAACAGGGCACGATTTCCGCTTTTTAACGCAATAAAAGCGAGGTGTTGAATGCCGTGTTGAATGCCGGCTATACCGGTAGGGAAGCTGTGGCCGGCCTAGCCGAAGAGCTGCTCCCATTCGAGGAAACGTTTCAGTCCTGCTTCTCCGAAGCGTGCCAGGCTCTTTTTCACGTGTTTAGGTGTCTTTTCTTTTCTATCACCCGACTTGCTGAAAAACTTGTCGGCATAGCAGATGAGCTTCTCTTCCGTCGTCTCGGGCAAGAAGTCGAGAGGGGGCAGAGGGAGCTGTTGCTCGACAATTTCCTGAGCCGTCAGTCCTGCGCCTGTATGACGTTCGCACACACGGGCATAAGGTTCCAGATCGCGTCCCTCCTCGCGGGCGATGCCGCGTAGCAGTTCGGCTCCGATTCGTCCGTGGCAGATATAGGGCTCGTTGCCTTCGCAATAGATGCCGGGAGCATGGCAGCGGAAGATGCCCAGGTCGTGGAGCATGGCGGCGTCGGCCACTAATTGTGTGTCGAGTTGGAGTTCCGGATGACGCTGGCAGCAGGCAAGGGCATAGTCGCGCACAGAGCGACTGTGCTGCAGCAGGATATGGCGTAGCATGTTGTCATCGGGATAAAAATGTTGGATGATGTCCATCACCCATGGGGAGTCCAATAGGATAGCGTTCATGTGTCTGATGTTGGTGATATGGTCGTAATGGATGTGTAGGCAGAGGAGGGCTGCCGGGGCGGGATCTTAGCCGGCCGGTAGGAAGGGCGGCAGTCCGTTGCCGGCAAAATACGATATGCCATAGTGAAAAACGCCCCCTTTTCCTCACGGGAAAAGAGGGCGATATAATAATGAAATAGGAGAGAGTCTCCTCTTGTCTTATTCGTGGTCGCGCTCGATGTAGGCAATGACATTGCCCTTCTGCACCTTTGAGCCTTGCTTGGCGTTGATCTCGACGAGCTTGCCGCCCAGATCGGCCTTTACCTCCACAAACTCGCCCCAAGGAGCCTGGATGAAGCAGAAGCTGTCGCCCTCCTTGTATTCCTTACCGATGTAAGGCTCTACGGCGGGAGCGGCCTCGCCATCGCCCTGGAAATCCCAGAATATCTGACCTCTTACAGGAGCTACGATAGCATCAGCCTTAGCATGCTTGTACTCGGCAGCCTGCTCGGGAGTCATCTTGGCACCTTCCTTAGCATCCTTCATCTTTTGCAGGTCGGCCAGGAAGTTCTTCTTAGCCTGACCGCTCTTATAGTTGCGGTACTGCTCGGGGTGCATGGCCAGCTCGAAGAGCTCTTCGTCGTCCTGACCATAGTCCCAACCATTCTCGTCCATCTCCTTGCGGAACTCAGGCAGTGCGTCTTTCAGCAACGTGTGAGGATCGGCAGTCGTGAACTCGCGTCCCTGCTTCTTGGCCAGCTCTACCAGCTCGGGATCGATCTCGCCAGGCACTTTTCCACTCTTTCCGAGGATCATACCCCACATAGAGTCGTCCATCATGACAAAGCGACCCTTGCCCTGCTCCATGGTCAGAAGGTTCATCAAGGCGATGTTCTTCGTGTACTGAGAGAACGGGGTTACGAGGGGTGGATAACCCACGCGCGGCCATACATAAGCCACCTCATCGAAGAGACGGATGAGCATATCGTCCATGGACAGCTCTTCCTCACCCTTCTTCTTGCGGAGGTTGTTGATCGTGGTGCGGATACCGCCGAGGTCGGCCATCATTGAACCCATCATACCACCGGGCAGACCGCAGGTGAGCAGCAGTGAGGACATCACCTTGTTGGCAGGATTGATGAAGTAGCCGAGCCACTCGTCGATGAACTCCTGGGTCAGGGCACGTGCTTTCATATAAGCACCCATGTTGATGTCGGGCACGTCGAAGCCTTCGTGCTTGAGCATACTGCGTACACTGATCACATCGGGATGTACCTTACCCCATGACAGAGGCTCGATAGCCGTGTCGATGATGTCGGCGCCGTTGTTACATACCTCGAGGATAGAGGCCATGCTCAGACCGGGGCCGGAGTGACCGTGATATTCGATGATGATATCGGGATGGTTCTCGCGGATCTTCTTGGTCAGCTGACCGAGGAAGGCGGGCTGGCCGATACCGGCCATATCCTTCAGACAGATCTCTTCTGCACCGGCAGCGATCTCTTCGTCAGCCAGTTTGCTGTAGTAGTCTACGGTGTGGACAGGTGAGGTGGTGATGCAGAGGGTACCCTGCGGGGTCATACCGCCTTCCTTGGCCCATTTGATAGACGGAACGATGTTTCGGATGTCGTTCAGACCGTCAAAGATACGGGTGATGTCCACGCCCTGTGCGTGCTTCACACGATACATCATGGCGCGTACATCGTCGGGCACGGGATACATGCGGAGGGCGTTCAGACCACGGTCGAGCATGTGTGTCTTGATGCCGGCCTCATTGAAAGGCTTGCAGAAGGCACGCACGGCCTCATTGGGGTTGTCGCCGGCCAGCAGGTTCACCTGCTCGAAGGCACCGCCGTTGGTCTCCACACGGGAGAAGCAACCCATCTCGATGATGGCGGGTGCTACGCGTTCTAACTGATCCTTGCGTGGCTGGAACTTACCGGAGCTCTGCCACATGTCTCGGTAGACGAGACTGAACTGAATCTTCTTCTTCATATTGCTTTTTAACCTTGTTTTCTGATACCCGAAGGTGTGCTCATGGGAAAGCCTATCTTTTCTGCGTTCCTCTTCTTAGAGGAAGTGGATAAGAGGCCTTCCGCCGTGCACGGCTGCAAAATTAGATAAAAAAATTCAAAATGACATGTTCATGCATGCTTTTTTAAGATTAATAACTATCTTTGCATACAAATAGATACGTCTACCAATAGATACATCGGATGATAAAGAAGATATTTTTGCCGCTTCTCCTGATCATGATTCTTTTCACTGCCTGTGGTCATAAGAAGCAGGATACTAATGCTGCTATGCTCAAGGCGATGGCGCAGTCACGTCTAGAGGGTGACCGCTCTGTCTACGGTCTGGCATGTGAAGGCTGCACGGACTCTGTTGTCGTTCTGCTGCCTGAGGGCGGAGGTGATCCCGTGAAATACAATGTCATTGAGGCGACACGCCGCCGTAAGGTGCTTGGCAAGCTGAAGACAGGCGACTGGATATGTGTAGTGCCCAATGCTAAGGATTCAATGGTGGCCGACATTGTTGTTGACCTTGATCAGTTGCGTGGTATATGGTGCTATATCGTCATGCCGAAGATGCGCGATTTTGAAAAGATGCCTAAGCGTCTGCAGACGCAGCTGATGAATGAGCTGTCCGATTCGATCAAAGAGACTTTTATGATCCCTCGTGAATATGGCTTCTATCTGAAACGTCACTGGGTGGCACAGAGCGTAGGCTATGTGCAGGAGTCGAATACCCTGGCTGAAGAGTCGCCGGTGGTCTATCCGCCGTTGGGCTATTTCTCCGAATGGCATATCCTTAACGGCAACTTCGTCATGACGAGCGGTACGCCGCATTTCTCGGAAGACGGGAAGTCGACACTCACCGATCTGAAATATGATACGTGTTCTATTGATTATCTAGGCAACGACTCCCTTGTCCTTACCGACCGGTACGGCTCGCGTTCTTATTACCGTAAGGATAATCTGAGCGATGTGAATAAGAAGGCGCGTGCCATAGCTGCCATGCGCTCGAAGCAGGCCTTGCAGGAGACGAAGCAGTAACCGAGATATATTGAAAATATCACTTGATGACAACCCCGGACGGAGACACAACTTATAAGGGTATCTCTGTCCGGGGTTGTTTATGTCTTGCAGTGTTTAAGGGAAGGGGAATGAATGTGGTAGGTGTGCATGGGGCTTTCCTCCGTTTCCCTGCTATACGTTTCCTAGAAGTACGGTCTCGATGCCTTCTTCCTCGGCGATGCCTTTCAGGGCCTTCAGGGTCGTGATAGGGGTAGGCGGAAGGTCTTTCATTTTGTATTGCGGGAAGAAGCGGGTGAGATGGAGGGGCGCGCGTGAGAAGCCGTTGCCGGCAAGCCAACGGCACATCTCCCTGCACATCTGCCGGTCATCGTTCACGCCGGGGATGACCAGCAGGGTGATCTCCAGCCATACGCCCGCCTCTTTCATGCGTTGGAGTGTATGAAGGACGGGAGACAGGTGCCCACCGTTCACCTGTTTGTATAGACTGTCACTGAAAGATTTCAGATCGATGTTGGCGGCATCGATAAGGGGCAGGAGTTCTTCGAGCGGTTGACTTTCTATATATCCGGCCGATACGAGAATGTTGCTGAAGCCTGCCTCATGGGCCAGGCGGGCCGTGTCGCGGAGGTATTCAAACCAAGTGAGGGGCTCTGTATAGGTATAGGCGATCTGATGCTGTCCATGGCGCATGGCCAGGCGGATGATGTCGCGAGGCGACAGCTGCTCGGTCCTCACCTCATCGGGTGCCACCTGCGAGATCGTATGGTTCTGGCAGTTCAGGCACCGGAAGTTGCAGCCTGTACAGGCAATGCTCAGACATTCTGTTCCGGAGTGCCACCGTGCGATGGGCTTCTTCTCTATCGGGTCGATGGCCAGCGCACAGGGACGGCCGTAGGAGGTGGCCCACAGCTTGCCGTCGTGGTTGATACGGCTCCGGCAGATGCCGGCATGCCCCTCGGCTATCGTGCAGTGATGGGGACACAGATCGCATGCCATCCGTCCGTCTGAGAGAGGATGATAATACTCCGCTTCTTTCATATACCTATATTTATATAGTGTCCGTTTGCCGTTGTCATCTTACTCACCGAACAGGATGGCCTCGTAGGTGTAGAGCTCGGCGTCTTTCCATCCGTCCCATCCTATTCCCGCCTTGTCGCGGGCACAGTGGCCGAGAAACTCTTCTTTTGTCCAATGGGTCTCCTCCGCCACCTGTGGCAGGAATGTGCCGCTGCGCCGTCCCTTCCGTATGAAGATGCCCTGCTTGCCATAGTCAAACTCGCTGATGTCATTGATGCGTTTCAATGGTGTGAGCACCGATATTTCGATGCTTATCTCCGGCATCTCGTCAAGGGTGACAGGATGGAAGCGCGGGTCTTCAAAGGCGGCGGCCTGTGCCATCTCACTGACGACCTTGTATAGGGGCGTGTCGCTGCCGAAGTGGCCGATGCAGCCCCGTAGCCTGCCGTTCTTATGCAATGTGACGAAAGCGCCGCAGCATGTGGTGAGTGACGGGGACAGCTGTCTGTCGTCGCTTGGTCCTGCCGACTCTCCTTGCCATTGGCTCTCGATGCTCTGTCTGGCGATATGGAGCAGGTTTTGCCGGTCTTCTTCGCTAAGCGTGAAGTCTGTGGCATGCCGGCGTGTCGTCACGAAGGAGTGGTAGCCCACGACTTGCTCCTTGCCTCCGTAGGGACTGTCGCCTGAGTTGGTGTAGTGCAGGTGTTGCGTCGTGGCTGTCGGATCGTCATCGGCCATCATCATGTTGATCAGGATGGCACAGAGCCCGCAGGCCGTCGTGGCGAGCTGGGGGACACCGGCCTGCATCTGAGCTTTGACGGTATCGATCAGTTGGGCGATATCGCCGTTGGCCACAGCCTCGCCCGTAGCCTTGTCTACCCGGCAGGCATCGTCATAGCGGGGATAATGGCAGAAGTCGCTGCTGATGACAAACAGGTTGTCTTCATTGTACCATGGCTTCAGGGCGTCAGCGATGTCGCGGAGACGCGAGAAGTCGAGCGTGCCGATGATGATCGGGACAATGGACGGCATGGTGTCGAGCTGTACCTGCAGCATGGGCAGCTGCACCTCGAGGCAATGCTCCCGGTCGTGTGCCCGCGGCTCATAGCGGAAGCAGCGGTTGTTTTTTACGAGTCGTTCGGCAAGCGTTCGGTCAACGCGTATCTCTCCGAGAGGTGTCTGATAGTAGTCATAGGCCGTGTTGACCGATGCGCCATCGAAGGCTACATGGTGGCTAGGTCCCAACAGGAATATGTGTTGGTAGGTCTTGTCCTTGGGCAGGCGGGCATAGGCATGGGCTGCCGTTGCCGCAGAGAAGATGTAGCCGGCATGCGGCACGATGATGCTCTGTACGTAGGTTGCCGGTTCTTGGTTGGTGTCCGGTCCGGCAGTCGTTGTCTGGAGGTCCTCCTTCTTCGCCTCTTCGAGATATTGGGTGATCTGTGCGCGGAGCGAGTCTTTATCGTCGGTATAGAATTGTCCCGCGACGGCCATGGGTCTTATGGAGGGCGCTTTAGGGTGCTCCCTCCCAAATGCTGTTGTTCCTGTCATAAGCCAAGCAATGATTATCAGTTTCAGATGATTTTTCATCTCTTGGCGAATATAAGTGTTTTTCGTGATAAAAGCAAGGATTTTAACGCCACTTTTGTTTCTCTCGTCCCCTGCCGGCCATGGCTCCCGGCGTAGGACCGGCAGGGGCGGGGTGTCAGGCTCTCACTTCCGGATGCTCCGCAAGAAAGGCCTCGAGGGCTTGGCCGCCGTCGATCGAGGGAGAGAAGGCTGTGAGCAGGTGGAAGCGGATCTCCTTGCCGAATGTGTTGAGCATGTCGCGCAGCGTGTTGAGCACGCAGATGTCACCGGCCAGGCCGCAGATGTCGACATCGGTGATGTTGTGCTCGTAGTAGGGGCTCAACTCCATGAAGAGCATGTCGTGTGAGAGTTCATTCTCCATGATGGAATATTCTTCGTGGTCGGGGGCGAGTCCCTTTTGCAGGACTACCGTTTCTCCCTGTGTGGCATTGAGCACATCGAGCAGCGGGCGGTAGATGGCGGCACCCTCACTGTATTGCAGGCAGTGCACCGGCCATTCGCCTCCGTTGGGTTGGAACGAGCAGTGGGTGGCAGGATGCCAATCGTTGGTGACCACCTTCTCGGCCCATTCGCCGTCGTGCGCCTTGATATAGGCAGCCAGTCTGTCCATGGCTGCTCCCGCTCCCGGTACGGGCAGCGTGCCTGAGATGAAGTCGATCTGTGGGTCGACGATCAGCAGCAGTTTCTTGGTTTCTTTCATCATGTGTGATAGTTTGGGTATTACTGTGACAAATATACAAATAAAAAGAGGGTGTGTCAAAATGCATGCCCTCTTTTTTTTATGACAAAGCCTCGACTTTCCCAAGCCGAGGCTTTGTTA
>HF988465.1 GCA_000431975.1 Prevotella sp. CAG:924
CAGAAAGTTTTACCGGACAGCAATATATGAAAATAGAATTTTATTACCAGGCGATACTCATGCCCACTGACAGGCTGGCATTAGACGTAAGAGGAATAAACTCCTTACTGGTCTTGCCAAGAATATGGTCCATTCCGATGTAGAAGTTATATCCCTTAGGATGGATGTTAAGTATCCATCCCATGCTGGTAGTAAAGCTGTTGACAGCAAAGCTGACACCTCCATCGAGCCAGTTGAGTGGTGTCCAATTGGCGCTAAGACGTCCTTCTGTCCAAGAGTATGAACCATTGATACGGGTACTACTCAATGCTCCGAAAGTGATCTTACGATAGACAGGCAGGTTATATTCAGCACCTACATTGATAGTGGCACCGATGCCGGTGGTACGGCTGCCTTGATCGCCGTTGTCCTTCAGATTAATGAAGTCTGTGATCTGATCGCCGTAATTGTCTATCTGGTCATCAATGGTCGTACCGTGATCGCTCGATACAGACAGATCACGGAAACCATTGAATTCAAAACGGTCTTCTCTATTCACTGCCTGCATATCGTTGCTCCAGTTGATGAAACCGAGATCGAGAACAGCGGCATTGACGGTCCAGTCTTCATTGATCTTGTACACACCTCCCAGATCGATAGCCATACCAAATCCTCCTATGCCTGCTCCGTCGACATCGGCACTGGTGATCTTGTCATATTCGCCTTTCTCCGGGTCGTTGTATTGGTCCTTCTCAGACTTGTAAGTGAAACCTTTCATCGATACATCTGCTGTTGCTGTACCAGAGATGATCCATTTCTCGTTGGAAGCGAGATTAGCCGTCACATTTTTGAATTGGAAGTCGGCACTGGCGACACCTACGAGGAATTTCAGTTTGGCACCTAAACGCAATTTATCATTGATCTGGCGTGAGTGACCGAGGGCCAGTTCTACATACGATTTGGCTCCTACATTGATGTCACCTATATTATAGGCCTGGTTGCCTGTGTTCTTGGCAAATGCAAAGAGCTCGTAAGGCATAGATGTACCGAATGAGGTCTTGGATGAGAGCGAGATCGTATTGTATCCGCCGAAAGCCTTAAATCCTGCAGAGAGGAGTGTGAGGCTCACATCGCCTACGATACGGTTGTTGCCGCTATTGAAGCCGTCGAGCGCGTCTGATGCGGAGATGTACGGGTTCATGAAAGTGGTCATCTTCTTATCGTTGCCGTCTACGCCATACATCGGGTTAGGCATGATGACATCCTGATAACCGAAGTTGCCATGCAGTCCCACATTGATATTTCCGAGAGCTGGTATGGCAACGTAGTTTTGTTCGTTGCCATAGGCGGGGTTCATCTCATGGCGGTACTTGTAGTCCTCCGTGTAATAGGCTGAGTTGAGCTGTTGGGCCATGGTAGTGCCACAGACAGCTAACATACAAGCCGTAACAAATATCTTATTATAAATAGATTTCATTTTTGTCTGTTATTGTGTGATTAATTAGAGGTTGGCGATAATCTTGCCTACTAGTTTAGGGACTATCGTAAAAAGGCTAAAACTTTAT
>HF988466.1 GCA_000431975.1 Prevotella sp. CAG:924
ACTATAAATTTGCACTTGCTGCTTGAATTCGCCTAATATGAAACAGCGGATCTACGCTTAATAATGATTAAAAACTTCAGTACTTGACGCAAGACAGGTATACAAAAAGTATTTAATCAACAGAAAACATCAATCCCAAATAACAGAAAGATTATGAACATGCGAAAATTATTGCTTAGAAGTATTGCAGTAATGGTATCTGCTTTTGCGCTGACCTCTTGCGACAGCGACGATACCTACTATTATTATGTCCCCTATCAGGCCAACGCCATCGTCACTGTGAAGACCGCCGAGAACGGTGACTGGTATATGCAGCTGGACGACAGCACAACGCTCTATGCCACCAATATCCATCAGGCACCATACAACAAGGAAGTGAGAGCTCTGGTGAGCTGCTATGAGACAGGCGGAGACGCCAACGGATATTCGAAAGCCGTATTCGTCAACCAGATAGACAGCTTCCTTACCAAGCCGGCAGTCACCTGTCCCACCGGTGACATAGACAAGATCTACGGCAACGATCCGATAGAGATCGTGAAAAGCTGGATGACTGTGGCCGAAGACGGCTACCTGACACTTAGAGTGCGCACCTTGTGGGGAGCCAACGGAAAGCCACACTACATCAACTTGCTGACGGGCCTGAATCCCGACAATCCTTATGAAGTAGAACTACGCCAGAACGCCTATGGGGACACACAGGGACATTGGGGCGATGCACTCGTAGCATTCAAACTGAACAACCTGCCTCTCTCAGGCAAGACTACCATCACGGTGAAATATCAGTCGTTCAGCGGCGAGAAGAAAGTTGACTTCACGTTTAACCGCGGCAGCATCGCTTCCGAAAGTGCGGCGACTGAGCCTGCCCCGTATTCAGAAAGACTCAAGTAGCCACTTGCACGTAGAGCATTGCCTATCTACCCACATCCCTACAGAGTCATTCCCGCTTTCTTCCGGAAAGCTTGTGCATGCCAGGACATCGTCGTTGTGCGGTAACGTGTGCATTAGATGGCTAAGTACCTGTGAAAAATGAGGCAGAGTGCGTGGATAATGACTTGGTCGCTTTGCTTTTCCATAGAAAAATTGATTATTTTGCTTTCAATTCTATGGAAAAGCAAAATTCATAAAATAACGTCGTACATCTAATTTGTGTGCAACATTATTTGTTTTTCCTTAACCGATTGATCTTCAATAGATTAATAAAGCAAAAGTTTCCATAGGATGACGCAAATGTGATTTTTACTAACTTTGCGTCATGTTTGTACGTAAAAAAGCAATCAATCAGATGCTATCTTTGTAGTTGTCGTGGACAAAAACTGAGGTAGGTTCAAACAGATACAGAACTTTGGAACTGTGTTCTCTTCGGAGGAGACTGACGCATCGTATACAAAGGCATGCAACAGGAATATCACTATGGCGACCAGCCTTCCATTTCACGGAAAAACGTATGAGGCACATGTTTGCATCTGCTTCGTCGTTCTCAAGACCTATAAAGAACAGAAACGCCTACTGAGAAGATTCAACATAACCATGAGCACTAACAGATCTTGAAAATAGCCGAGACCTTTATTATATATGCCAAATGGTTCTACAATGAGGCAAACTTTGTTCTTGACTGATGAGCAACGATATCGGTAAAGCCACTTTTTGATGCCATAACTTTTAGGGTGACTCATCGCCAAAGTCAGAAACATTTTTCTACTTTTATCGGACAGCCGTCATATTTTATCTGTCTGCTTAGGCCTTGCCTATTCTATTATCTGTACCGCAATACCATCATATAAGCGGTCGGGCACAGTAATCATGGCAGTGCGGACATATTCCGAGCTCTTCTGACTATTGCTCCGGAGAATATTCCGGACCGCCTGAATATATAGCCTGCTTCAGCAGACGTCAATCATTTTCCTGCAGCCGTTCCCATATATCGAGAAACTTGTTATGATCCACTTTGTGATCGTAACTCACCTTAATACCTGTATCTGTGAGCAAATCATAAGCTTGCTGAGACATATATTCTGCCCACACTTCCACTACACCGCCTTTTTTCATCATCTGGGCGGCAGAGCGTCCCACAGCTTTCACAGCCAGCTTTGCACCAAGGAGCAACTCCGGCTGTTCCTGCATGATATTATACAAATGACGCACGCCTCGTCCCTCAAAGGTAGTGATGTTTCCCTCATGAAGCACTACAAGCTGACAATTCTCTTCCTGCAACGTATTTATAAGTTCTTGCATCATGGCTTTTAGTTTTTAATAAGGACGAACCAACCTCTTCACAAGGCGTCCCTGTGCACTGCCATCCATGGCAGCCGGTTGTCGACCGTCCGGGTGTATAACGGGAATGCCCGTACAATCATAAACTATCTATGGGCAAATATAGTAATTCTATCTGATACGTGTGTCAAAGAAATCGAAAAAATATATAAAAAGCCATCGCGGCCGCCTGCTTGCCTCTGCAGCAGACGACCGCGATGAAAGAATTTACGTAAACCTAACTATCTTGATTACCAAAATAACAGATTTTCACTCTCTATCCTCTTTCCCATCAGCCATCTAAAACATCCGTAGGTAATAGGAGAAAGAGATTTGAGGACTATTGTCTATAGACAACAAAGGAGTTGGCCGGAACAGTGACGGTGAGCACAGACCCCTGGGCCTGTACCTTCGACTCTACAGGCACTACAGTCATAGGATGCTCCAAAGAATTGGTAGCCTTCAGATCATCACTGTGAAGCGTTAAGGCAGTAAACTCCCCAAGTTTCTTAGCACCCTGGAACGAGATGCTGAGCTGCTGCGGACGATCACTCACATTGGCTACCTTTACGATATATCCATTCTTCGTCTTGTCATAGACCGCACTGGCATACAGTGAATTATGGCCTTCTACAGGCTTACCGTCCTCTGTAAGCTGCAGCACGTGAGTACCCTTGTTGGTACTGTAGAGCATCTGCACATACCAGTTCACCGAGCGCACGCTCTTAAGATTGTCAAACCAGATGAGATCGGGACGCCACTGCCATCCTTCCACATGAGCGAAGAGAGGCGCATAAGTAGCCTGATAAACGACATCCGCATTGCGCTCCAGTCCTGTCATGAAAGCTGCCTCGCAGAGAGCAGCCTCAAAATTGTTCTTTGCCACAGTAGGCTGATCGTCCACACCTTTCACATGACAAGCGTACTCACCGGCAAACACCTTCGGACCTGTACGGGGATAATCATCGTAACGGCCGGCCTGAGAAAGGAACCATTTAGGATCCATATAGTAATGCTCATCCACCAGATCGGTACCGAGACGACGCATCTCTTTCCAACCATAGTCGAAATTGTCACCCGAAGCTGACGGACCGGAAGAGCCACAAATCTTGATATCGGGATACTTAGCACGGATCTGACGGATAAACTTCTCCAGGCGCTCGGGATAAAGCTTACCCCACTGCTCATTTCCAATACCTATCTCCTTAAGATGGAAAGGAGCGGGATGACCCATACGGGCACGCAGGCTGCCCCAGGTGGTAGTCGTGTCACCATTGGCAAACTCGATGAGGTCGAGCGCATCGTCGATATACGGCTGCAGGTCGTCAACAGCCACATGGGCATTGGGATCATCATCCTTATTCTGGAACTGGCAAGACAGGCCTACGCTCAGCACAGGCAGAGGAGTGGCTCCAATCTTCTCGGAGAGAAGGAAAAACTCATAGAAGCCCAGGCCATAACTCTGATAATAGTTGGGGAAAAGACGGTAAGGGAACGTGTCGCGCCACCGGTTCTCATTGAGAGGACGGTTTTCTGCCGGACCGACCGTATTCTTCCACTGGTAACGGGTAGTGAGATTCGTTCCCTCGACAATACATCCGCCGGGAAAACGGAACACACCGGGATGAAGATCTTCAAGATCCTTCACGAGATCGGCACGCAGGCCATGCCAGTTGTCGGCAGGCATCAGCGAGATATGATCGAGATCGACAGCCTCATCTCCCTCAAGGAATACACGCATGAATCCCTTGTCTACTGTCACCTTCGAAGTGAGCGTAGCCGTATATTTCCGCCAGCGGTTAGCCTTTACACTGATCGTCTGCGCATCGATAATGTTATCGTCAGGACCGATAATCTCTACGCGGATCTTGGCTTCCTTGCCATTGAGCAGATGCAGACGTCCCCATACGGAGAAATCATACTTCATACCCTTCTTCAATCCCATGCCGAAATATCCACGGTTCTCCAGTCCGGTGCGTTTCTCTGCATGCCCGGCACTCTCAAGCACAACATAATGGGGACAACGGGGGAAAGCAGGGTCTTTCTCGCCCACTGCGACATTACCGAATGTCGACCAGCCCATGAGGTTCTGAGGATATTCAAACGAACGGTTCTCTACCAACTCGGCATAAAGGCCACCATCAGCTCCAAAATTGATGTCCTCAAAAAAGATACCATACATCGTTGGTTGGATGGCAGCTCCGGGATGGGTGTTGACCGTCAGCTGACGGATGGAAGCAGCGGGTGATGACGGGCGGGAAGCCGATGCAACGGCTGGCATGGCCAGCAAGGCAAGGGCCAATAGGCCACGTGCAGGTGTGAGAAGTGATTTTTTCATATACTTTTGTTTGGGTTTGTTTTTAGATTTGCCGTCTGTGAATGACACAGACTGATAGAATTAGTACCCGTAAGGAGCAGGAAATCCTGACTTACGGGTACAAAAGTATATAATTTCTTTCTATTTAGGGAGGTCAAAACGCTCAAAGTGGTGGAATTTTATACTGTTCTCCATACGAGAGCGTCATTCTGCCGTAAAAGTGACAATACTTCTTCCGGGTATTTCCACATTTTTACCTGTGCGTACAGTGCCCACCGGTGTGATGTGCTCGTCATTGTTGTCAGAAGTACGGTACATCTTCCATCGCTTCACATCCAGCCCCTTCTTCCCGGCGCCTTTCAGGATCAGCTTCATATTCTTTGCTTTCTGTGCATAGTTGATAGCCACAACAACCAACTGTCCATCGGCATTTCGATAAGCTGAGACCATCAGTCCGGTAGGATCAGTCGCCGCATCACAATAATTAAGGTGTTTATCGCCCGTCTGGCGCAACCGTTCGGCTGTAACGGTATTGAGCCGTACAGCTCCGGGACGTACAAAACGGCTGTAATTGCCGAGAGCCCAGAGCAGTTTGCTGCTGCGTACAGCCCCTTCGCTTCCGTCATCACCGCCATATTCGCGGAGCAGTCCGTCTTTATAATCAGCACCGGCAGCACGCCACCACTGCCACGACCGGGCATTGGCATAGACCAGATCATGATGGATCATACGGGCCACATAGAGTGCTGTCTTCATGGTGAAGTCATAACCGCCACCACCACCGATCTCAGTGTCATTGCCCATGATGCACACCTCCGACTGCCACAGATCCACGTTGCGGGGACGGAGTATCGAATAAACGCGATGGCGGATCGACCGCATGCTGTCAACAGGCGTATTGGTCCAATAGCTGTGTGAGCAGAGCAGACGAGCCACATTGGATAAGTTTCCAACATAAGTATCTGTACTGTCGGGTGTAAAGAAATGCTGCAGATGGAAGCCACGCTCAGCTCCACTCTCATGTTCCTCATACAAGCAACGGTAGTCATAAGCCTCTGGAATAGTGATGACCGTAGAGAGATGGCGGTCCGTGAGTGCACGACTGAGCGGTCTCACCAGACGGGCTATCTCACGGTCGGTGGCCGGAGTGCCTTCCTGCTTGGGCCCCAGCCAGTTCCACGAGCCGTCGGGCTCATTGACAGGACTCACATAATCGATCGTCACACCATCATGACGACCGATACTGTCGATCGCCGCAGCGATATACGCAGCCTGAGCCTCATAGCAGTCTGGACGCAGATTAAAGGTGCCGCCACGTCCCGTATTGGTAGCCCATCCGTTTTGCGTGAAGTAGACAGCCGGCGAGTTGAGGAAAGCCACGAAATGAGGTACGCCCCGTTCTTTGGCCAACTGCAGGAACCGCCGTTGTCCCTTCTGTCGTGACCAGTCCCACGTGCCATCCTTCCGCATCAGACACTCCGTACGTGTGAGCAGATTGATATTAGAAGAATCGCCCTGCTCGCTACTTCCCGCTCCCAGATTGAAACGCCAGATCGACAAGCCGATACCCAAAGGCTGACCCTTGGCATCGTCTTTCAGAGAAAAGAGCCAGTCGGCCGTTTGCTGTTGAATACTGTCACTCCACAAGCCGATACGGTTCATCGACCAAGCATCACTGGCTCCAAAGCCATCAATAGTCTGTTCGGGCTGGTCAAGGAGCAGCGTAAACGACTGGGCTCTTGCCCCCACGGATACAGACCCGAGAGCAAGAGCCAGAAGAAATGTTTTTGATAATATCATTTTAATAGCTGTTATTTCAAATCATACACCAGTGTGCTCACCGAACGTGCCGGCAGAATTGTAGTTTCATAGCTGGGCACACGCTTCAGATCAAGCGTATTGGAGGTGACATACTCAACTGGGTTTTCGGCTGTTTTTCCCCCGATGGTGATCGTAGGCTCCACCTTTACACTCTTATGCTTCGTGTTGGTGATCACCACAACGAGTTTGTCCTTCTCCGGCGATACATAAGCTGATGCGAAGAGGCTATGGTCAGTAATGGGCAATGTGATGTCGATACGCTGATAGCCGGGCCGGATGAAAAGACTATAGTTGCCGAGCACCCAAAGGTTCTTACCCGATGACGCAGTTCCACCCTCGGTGAGCTGACCATAGTCACCCGACTGAGGCACAAGACGGATGAGATAGAAACGCGATTTCTGGCTCCAGCGCTCACAAGAGCAGGATGTCCAGTACGACCACGAACTGACATTAGCTACTGTAAGATCATTGTGCATCACCTCCGACATGGCAAGAGCCAGATCCATATACGAAGCAGCATCATAATTCTCAAAGAAATCATACCTGTCACTCAACATACTCCATTCTGTCTGCCAAAGTTTCAGTCCATGTTTCGTTGCTACATCAGCGGCAGCCTGACGCGACCGCTGCAACTCATCCCACGATGTGTCGAGCCAATAGCTATGCGCACAAAGCAGAGCAGGCATGTGCTGGAGATTACCAATGTAGTTAGGTGATGAACTATCGAAGAAATCATCGGCCACACGGCTGCGGCCACTTCCCGCATCGCCTGCTGTCTCATAGAGATAGTTCCACTTGCCAGCCTCGGCAAGGAGCATTTTGGTATCCGACAGGTTATGAGCTGTAAGAGCGGCATCAAGCGAACGGGCCACACGGGCCACCTGACTGTTCTGCCAGCCTGATCCTTCCTGCCCTCCATCCCAATTATACTGAGGCTCATTCACAGGACTGATATATGTCACAGGATAACCAGCCTGCTGAAAATGCTCAGCTACCGTGGCAAGAAAGTCGCCGAACTTGTCATAGCAATCATCCCTCAAATTACTCTGATCGCCACTATTGGAAAAGCCTTTTCCATTCTTCGTGTAATATACAGGTGGTGTATTGGAAAAGAACACGAAATCCTGTACACCATATTTTTTGGCCTGTTCCATGAAATAACGCTGACCGGAACATTTGCTCCAGTTATATGAACCGTCAGCCGAGAGATAGCATTCCACACGACGCTCTTTGCTATCATCAGCAATACCACTATCACTGCCTTGCTCTGCCGTACCGCCTCCAATGTTGACACGCCATTGGGACAAGCCGATACCTTCAGGCTGTCCGTTATCAATCTCCTGCGAAAAAAGCATCTTGGCAATAGCAGACTTCTGCTGGTCGCTCCAATAACGACCTACATACTCCATATCCCAGGCATCACTCGATCCAAAGCCATCAATGGTCTGATGAGAAGTAGCATCACTCACGGTCACAGCCATTGTCGTATCTGCCTCTATAGTAAGCTGATAATCAGGATGGAATGTTTCTTCATCACTGCAGGCGCCCAAAAGAACAGCTGTGCAGCAAAGGAAAGGTATATATATTTTTCTCATAATGTTATAGATTGTATATTTTGCTCAAAAATATCGGATTCAGTTTTCAGTTCAATAATATAATCCCTTTTTAAAAACGGAGACCTGGGTCTCAGCCATTAAATAGCTAGCCCCAGGCCTCCAGATAATTATTAATATCCCGGATTCTGCTCAATAGATCCGTTCGACATCGTAATCTCCGAGTTAGGAATGGGGAAGAGCTCATCACGTCCCTCCTTGAAGTAATAACCCTTATTGGAATTCTCCTGCTGGTTGGTCGTCTCATACTCATCAGTCGACTCTTCCAGATTATAACGTACGAAAGAACCATTGGGACCCATCAAATTATCGATAGCCGGTTTGCCGTTATCATCTTTCCAGCGACGGAGATCGAACAGACGGTTATTCTCCAAAGCAAGCTCCAGACGACGCTCCAAACGGATGGCGTCACGAAGTTCCTTACCCGTAGAGGTTACATCGGCAAGCTTGGCACGATGACGAACCTGATTGAGTGCCCACTGAGCCTCACTGTCGTTACCAAGGGCATTCTCCACCTCTGCATACATCAGCAACACATCAGCATAGCGAAGCAGACGGTAATTCAAGGGAATGTGGGGGGCATCATAGGGGTCAGGACGCTTGGCTACAGGAATATAGAGCTTCATGTTGCAACGTCCGCTCTTATGCTTACTGGCTGAAACGATATAAGGATTATCTGCATTCCATGTCGGATCACCAGGCACATAGGTAGCACCATCCTTAAGAATGGTGTAACGCAGACGCAAGGTGTCGCCGGCATCCTTGAAAGCCTTCTCCAGATGACTGGTAGGCATACCCCATGACCAACCAGAGTCATCACGTGATCCTACCACTACAGAGATACGTTCTCCAAGATTATAAGTGATCTCATTGTTAGTCTGAATCTCAAAGAGACTCTCCTCACTGTTATTGTGATCTATCGACCATACATCACCGAAGTTCTCAAGCAACTTGTACTCCGGAGTATTGCCACTATACTGGCCACGGCAGCAGAGATCCTGCAGCAGTGCCTCAGCCTCTTTGTACTTCTCCTGATAGAGATACACTTTAGCCAGTAATCCCTTGGCTGCTCCGCTGGTAGCACGTCCGAGATCAGAAGAACTCTGCTCTGCACGCTTGGGCAATACCTTGATAGCATCCAACAGATCTTTCTCGATAACAACATAAGTCTCTTCTTTCGAGGCACGAGTGATACCTTGAATCTCTTCCGGCATCTTCAACCCCATTACAAGAGGTACTCCTCCGAAATTACGGAGCAGGTCGAAATACTGGAAGGCACGCAGGAACTTAGCCTCACCTACATAACGGGCACGCAATGTGGTGTCATTGAATGCCACTGCCGGGATACGTTCAATGGCAATGTTGCAACGCAGGATTCCCTTATAACGATACTGCCAGAAGTTCTGGGCACAGTTACCTGCATTAATCGTATTACCTGTATAGTGGGCCAAATCGCGATACTCTCCAGGATCCTGGGTGGTGTTACCCATCCATTCATCATCGGTGCACATATCACCACAAACATAGAATTTATAGATCTGCCACCAATCATCAAATGCCAGCGACTGATAGCATCCTGTAACTTGTCTGGCACACTCGTCCTCATTCGAGAAATAATTTCCTAAATCCTGCTGGCCCAAAACCGGTTCGTCAAGGAAGTCGGAGCAGGAGGTTGAACCAACCATCACTGCTGCAGCCATCATGAGACCTGTAATATATTTTTTCATTGTTGTCGTATTTATTTGTTTATGAATAATTAGAAGTTGAGATTCACGCCAAAGAGGAAGGTACGTGGGTTAGGATAACCTGTAGTATCGATACCTGCCTCTGTTACGCTACCCATTGAGGCTGTCTCAGGATCCTCACCACTGTAACCGGTAATGGTGAAGAGGTTCTGAGCCGAGATGGAAACACGCAATGACATCTTATTGTTAAACCACTGGCGAGGCAGTGTATATCCTATCTGCAGCAACTTGCAACGGAAATATGAACCATCCTCAACAAAGAAAGTAGACGGACGCTTGTAATTCATATTGGCATCGTTAACTGACAGACGAGGTATCTTATTGCTGGTTCCCTCACCGTGCCAAGACTTATTGTAGGTACCGGCATAGACATTCTGACCGTTCACTCCCGAGTAACGGCCCCAGTTCTGGTTGAAGATATCGTTACCGACAGTGCCATAGAAGTTTGCGACGAAGTCAAAGTTCTTCCATGAAGCATTTAAGTTCAGGCCGATCATCAGATCAGGCCATGGGCTTCCGATATATGTCTTATCCTTCTCGTCAATCACACCGTCATGATTAAGATCCTTGTATCGGATATCACCAGGCTGTGCATTGGGCTGCATGGGAACGCCATGCTCATTAGTATAAGAAGTAACCTCCGTCTGATTCTGGAAAAGACCATCAGCTACATATCCATAGAAGAGGCTCAACTCATGTCCTTCCTCATTACGTATGATATAATCACCATTGAAACTACCTGAGTAGATAGGCTCACCAAGGAACTTCACAGCCTTATTGACTGTATGCGAGAGATTTACGCCGATACCATACTGGAAGTCACGTACCTGGTCATTCCAGTTCACGCTCAACTCCCATCCATTAGCTTTAACACTACCTACATTTTGCCACATCTGTCCGTTCCACATAGGATAACCAAGTACAAGCAAGTTGTCCTTCAGCATGAGCATATCATGAGACTTCTTCTCAAAATAATCGGCAGTGATCTTCAAACGGTTCTTGAGTAATGACATATCGATACCGACATTCCAGTCTTCTACTGTTTCCCATCTTACACCCGAGTTGCCAATAGATCCGACAGCAGTACCAACCGTACGTACGGCATCACTACCAAAGACATAATCGGCAGCACCGATAGAAGAGATATAAGCAGAGTTGTCAATATTCTGATTACCTACCTTACCCCAACCGGCACGGATCTTCAGGTCATCAAAGATATGCTGATTCTTCATGAACGGCTCTCCCGTGACACGCCATGCACCCGACACAGCCGGGAATGTGGCATACTTGCTACCCTTCGGGAACTTAGAGCTACCGTCAACACGGATAGAAGCAGTAAGATAATAACGTTCGTCATAGTTATACATCACACGACCCAGATAAGAGATCAGTGAGCTGTAGGAATTAGTGCCGTACGCCTTCATATTCTTTGTTCCGGCACTGACGAAACGCATATCCTCTACATTGGAAGGAATATTCTCTGCATAAGCAGAAGCCCAATAATCCTGGAAGCGCTCCATCGTATAACCGGCCATCACATTGAGATTATGCTTCTTGGCAATTGTAGTAACATAGGTTGCTGTATTGGTCCAGTTCCAATCCACCCAGTTCTCCATGCGACGTTCTGCATTATTATTAGCGTTCTGCTCCAGGTTGTCAATGAAGAAATCCGGATTATAAGTATCCGTAAGACGGAAACGTGCATTGATACCAAATTGCGAACGGATCGTCAGACCCTTGATAGGAGTAATGCTCACATACGGTGTCGCAAGTAATCCATACTCATCTGCATGAGAATCAAGACGATACATAGAGGCTACAGGGTTCCACTCCTGATTGTTGTGTGAACGTGAGTAATTACTGTATTCATTATCTGTCCATTCGCTCTTGTCACGCATTACAGGAGTAGTAGGATCCATTGCCATAATGGCTCCCATCAAGCCTGGCGTATTATTCCAATTCTCGTACTTCGGTGTGAAGTCAACACCAGCCTTTACAACCTTGTTGAAGTTGTACTCCATACTGAATCGTGCCGTCAACTTCTGCCAATCGCCGACCTTATATTGTGAGTCCTGACGATAGTAGCCGATGTTTGCCGAGTAGATGAGTTTATCGTTACCGCCAGAAAACGCAAAGTCATAATTCTGCTGCAGAGCGACATCGCGCATACACTCTTCCCACCAGTCAGTGCCTTGTGCATCCGTAATATTCTCAATACCCTTATAGGTGGGTTCATTACCATCATTGATATAGCGTGCCTTGAACACCTGCTCATATTCGGAAGCTTTAGCAATGTTGGGCTTATTCAGTGTCTGGAAGCCTTCACTGACAGAAGCGGTGAACTTTACCTTTCCTTTTTGACCTTTCTTCGTTGTGATAAGGATTACACCATTCGAACCACGTGTACCATAGATCGCAGAAGCAGAAGCGTCCTTAAGAACTTGCATCGACTCGATATCATTCTGATTCAAGAAATTAATGTTAGTTCCTACCGGCATTCCATCGACAACATAGAGCGGGTCGGTACCATTGATAGTGGAAGCGCCACGGATGATAACACGGGGCGATGAGCCAGGACTTCCGGAATTGCTGATCTGCACACCGTTAACCTGTCCTTGCAAAGCATTCATCACATTACCGGTAGAGAGCTTCTCCAGCTTATCTCCCTTGATGGCGGAGATACTACTCGTCAGATCACTCTTCTTCGCAGTACCATAACCAATAACTACAACCTCATTCAGATCGTTGGCGTCGTCATTTAAAACGATATTAAGCTGTGAGCGGCCATCAACTTTCACATCCTGTGACTTGTATCCTACCATGGAGAAACGCAATAAGGCATTTTTATCCACACTGAGGGTGAAACGACCGTCAAGATCGGTGACTGCACCAATACTCGTTCCGGGTATCTGTACCGTCACACCGATAAGTGGCTCATGATCGGACTGTCCCACAACGGTACCCGTCACATTTATCTTTTGCGCGTACGAACTCATAGTAAGCATCGTCGCTGCTATGGCTAATGTTATTTTCTTCATTTTTCTTGGATATACTGATTATTGTTATTCTCACTCCGTAAGTTCCCCGCAGAGACAGTCTTAACCATCTCTGCTATAGGGTCTTAACGGATTACAGCTTATTTCACGAGATAGAATCTCGAACGGAGCAATTCTGTATCGAACTCAAAGCGATAAGTACCGTCTGTCGGAACAGTCACCTTCGTCATATTGTTTCCTCCATTCTTCGTGTTATACTCATTCTCCTTTGAGTCATTATTGCCATTCTCAAAGCGCCAATAAGGTTCTATCCACCATCCGGAAGCATCCTTTGGAGTAATCGTGAATTCCACCTCCGTGCCCTTTGTGAGTTTGCACTCTGTATAGAATAAATATTTATTCTTGGCATCCTGTGTCAGCAAAAGAGGATCAGCCGTTGACCAATTGCCTACTCCTGGCAAACCGGCTCCAGCCAAAGCCAGCTGGTAAGTCTCGTCAATGCCATTGATTGTCACATGCTCACCCTGCGGGAAAGGTGTCGACTTCGGCGTATAAGTGCTCACACTATATTCACCGGTAACAGCATTAAACTTAATCTCATAATAACCCACTTCGGGAAGCACAATCGGTTGTGCCTGTGAAGGATCGCTGGTCAATGTATTGTTCGTATTGGGATCAATACCAAAACAAATAGGATTGAAATCGGTCTTCTGAGGAATAAAGCGAATACCCGTACCAGCCTTCTGATTATAATAATGTGCAGTGTACTGATAAGAACCGGTGTGCTCAATCAGCATAGGAACACCGAACAGATCGCTGGTAAGTTGCGAAGCATCTGTAATATCGGCCAGATACATCTTCTCAAAATCAGGCATCTCAGAAACATTGATTGTAGAGGTCGACGTAGCTGTATTGTCAGAAGTATCACCTACTGTAAGAGTCATCTCATAGCTCGTTTCTGTCTGAGGCAGGGTGTACACCTTCTTAAAATCATACGCTGTACCACTAATGGTTACGCTGTCATTGATGCCAAGACCTGGAACTGATACCTTAATATATTTAAGGGCCTTATTATCACTCATTGAGCAATTGAGTGTCAGCTTCGGATTCTGAAGCAACACCGTTATATTCTGTGAAGGAGCAGAAGTAAATTCTGGCGCCGTAAAGTCACCATCAGGACTGATAAGCTGCTCCACAACTGTAGTGTTGCCAACAACATCTTCTGCCGTGATCTCTACAGGGAACTGCATATTTTCTGTCCAGTCTGCTGATGCCGTATAATTATATGCGAGCTGGTAAGTGTGGAAAAGGGTGTCTGGATAAAGTTCTAGAAGGTTGATCGTTTTGTCCAAGTTCATTCCGTCATTAACAAGACGGATAGAACGGATGCCGTCAGCATCAGTCACCTCTCCAGCGATGGTGAATTCACGACCCGGCTCAGTCTGCAAATGATCCGTAGCCAGGGTGATGACCGGGTTTTGATCATCTACCGCCGTAAAATTGCCATCGTCGTCAGAGCACGACTGAAGCCCCAAGCCTACCACTGCCATTAAGGTAGCAGCAAAAGCGGTGCTACGATGCACCACGATGTTTTTCCATTGCTTGTTCATAGTTGTTCAGATGGTTTTTAATTAAATAGTTAACACAGTCTTTTTCTCAACTGCCTTGTTGTCTCGTTCATTTACGTATATACCTATATATAATAGGTGCAAAATGCATATCTCATAGAATCGTTTCTGTAGACGACATAATGGTCTATTTAACCTGTCTGCCTATTTCCAGATTATATTGCAAAGACACACTAGGCGGTTTTTCATATTTCCGCGTTTAATATAGGTAACTTAAATTATGTTGCAAAGATACATACTGCTTGATTTACATCAACTGACAAATCGTTCAAACATACCGATAAATCGTTCATAATTAATAAATACCAACGTAATTACCACCATTGAACGATTTGTCATCTCAAAGAGAGATTATAGTTCATAAATCTATTTTCACATTGATAATCAACAAGATACAGTAGCTCAAATTCTCCGTTTCCCGTTGAAATATTTCGTTCTGAATAGCTATTCATTCCTCTAAAATCCACTCAAACACATTTCTTACCTAAAAGATACAAAAAGTCAGCAGAAAATATAAAGAATGAGAACCATAACTGTCTCATCCGTATCGGCAACAAGAGAAAAATGAAAAAAAAATTCTGACTATGCAGTCTTTATCTGCAGGGAAATCCGTAATTTCGCAACTGAAAACATGACTATGCTATATGAATAAACGATGTGCTATCAATATACTATTCGCAACGGTTTTGACCACAATCCTCTTGACATTTGCAGCTTGTTCCCATGACACTGCCTCCAAGACACATAATGTGGAATACGGGGGCAACCCAAAGATCAGAACCTCAAATCAGCACTATCTTTACCATATCACAGGAAGCGAAGGATTGACCAACGAAGACGTGGTCGGCATCACACAAGATAAACGCGGAGTACTATGGATAGCCACCGAAGAAGGACTTAACAGTTACGACGGCACATCCTTCCAGCATTTCTACCGACCGGAGGAGCCATCTACCGCCGGTATTGCCGACAACGAACTAAGCGATGTCATCGATGACCATTCACTGCCCGTGCTGTGGATATCCTCCGAACGCAACGGGCTCACCGCCTACGATTATAGCCGTAACACGTTCAAGCAATACCGTCACCATAAGGACGATAGCAATTCACTGGCCGACGACCATATCACCTCTTTACATCAGGGACGCCACGGAGAACTATGGATCACAACCTATGAAAAAGGACTCGACCGACTCGATACGCATACTGGACGCATCACACATTTCAATGCGAAAACAGTGAAAGGAATGCCAGATAACCATATCTGGACAGCCTCTGATGACGGACAAGGCCACCTTTATGTAGGCTATGAGTTTCATGGTCTGGCGGTGATCGACCTGAAACGAATGACGGCGACCTGCTACGAACATCACGACGGTGATCCTACATCACTGCCTGACAATGAGATCCGATCAATCTATATCACTCATACAGGAAATGTACTTTTAGGTACAAACAAAGGATTGTCCGTATTTTATCCTCATAGCCGCTCATTCCGCACTCTCCCATCAACCACCGGTGTACAACCCAGCATCTACAGCATCGTAGAAAACAACGGACGTATACTGGCAGCAACAGAACAACAAGGAGTGATGGAAGCAGACTCCAGCCTTCGACGCCTGGCTCCATTACAACTCTCTGGCCCTTCTCCTGACGATGTGGCTACTATGGCTCATAAGAGTGTACGGTGCCTGTACGCAGACGAAAGCCATAATGTGTGGGCTGGATCATGGGCCGGTGGTCTCGACCTGATATCCTCGCAGCCGCCTTTATTCCAATACATCCCCTACTCTACCACACAGCCTTCCCCCACTGACCTGACGTGGCAGAGTATCCTCTGTGTAGCTTTCGACCATCAGGGCAACTTATGGGCAGGAACCGATGGAGCCGGCATTAATCGGTTTCAGGGGCGGATACGGACTAATGTGTACGATAAAGCCTCCGGATCAATGAATAATAACTCCGTACAAGCTGCATTCTGCGACAGTCACGGACGGCTGTGGTGGGGCATCTATCAAGGAGGAGCCCTTTGTCAAGACGCTTCTACTGGAGCCATCACCCATCCGCTCGGTGAAGAGGGCAGGAAAATCGATGTACGCACCTTTCTCGAAGCACCCGGTTATGGCATACTTATCGGTACGGAGACAGGACTATATGTCTCCGGAAGACTTTATAACTCAATCGGCAACAACAAGATACGTGCTTTATGTGTCGACCGCCAGGGATATCTGTGGATAGGCCTCTATGATGGCGGTATTGTAAAATGTTCACGCGATTTACATCCTGTGACCACCTATAACGCAGATAACAGCTTACTACCCAATAACACCGTTAACGCCCTCCTCACCGACCGCAAAGGAAATATATGGGTCGGGACCAATGACGGACTGGTATGCTTCTTTCCCTCTGGTAACAAGAAAGTGTATCAACGTAGTGACGGACTGTCCAACACACATATCCGTTCAATCATCGAAGATCATAGCGGACGCATCTGGATGGGTACCAACCGTGGCATAAGCTGTATCTGCGACGATAAGGTGTACAACTTTGGAGAACGTGACAATATCCATCCCGGATATTTTATGGACCGTGCAGCTGCCATATCTCCCGATGGATCAATTTATATGGGTTCTATCGATGGACTCTGCATTTTCGACCCCGACATGGTCATGCAACCTCCTGTTTTGCCCTCCCTGCATATAAACGGAATCTGGGTGCTAGGCAAAGGAGACAACGAGGACCGATACCTCTCCTATACCGACCTCAGCATCATACACTTGCGTCATGATGAAAACAATCTGCGTATAGGCTTCAATATCAGCAATCTTGCCCTGACCTCACATTTCAACTATGCCTACCGTGTAAAAGGTCTCGACCGATCGTGGCACACCCTTTCCACCCCTGGCACTATCGTCTTGCGCAATGTGCCGTCTGGCCATTACACATTGGAGATCCGTCTCAACTCCAACAAGAAAGATAGCGATAGCGTTATAAGCGCCACACCATTCTACATCGCTCCTCCATTCTATCGTTCCTGGACAGCTTATATATTATATATCGTACTAGCCATTGCAGCTGCTTTCGCGGCTCTGCATCTCTATAAGCAACGTTTGAAAGAACGGTCGCAACAACATATCGAGCAAATGCAGAGACTGAAAGAGAAAGAACTGAATGAGGAACGTCTCCGCTTCTTCACTAATATCGCCCATGAACTTCGTACTCCTCTTACACTCATCATCGGCCCGCTGGACGACCTGCGTGAGGAACTCATCCATGATATGCCCCAAAACGCGTCCACATCAAGCAAAGACTTCCCAAAAACTGTCCTTACCGACACGTCTTCGCTACTCCGACGCCTCAATACTATCCATAGCAGCGTATGCCGCCTACTAGGCCTCGTCAACCAATTACTCGAAGTACGTAAAATCGAGACATACAACAGAAAGCTCACTGTGGCACCTGAGAATATCAGAAAACTGGTAACCTCTATAACAGCCCGCTTCATAGATCTGAACACCAATAAAGAGCTGCACTATATCGTCGACTGCAACAACGACACCCTCTTGATCGACAATAATGTCATACAGACTATTCTCGATAACCTGCTCAGCAATGCCATAAAGTACACGCCGCGCGGATTTATCACTATCAAAGCCCAAAAGCAACAAAAGGATGGCAAAAACTGGATGGCCATCAGTGTTGCCGATACCGGCTATGGTATCGCCGCAGATGCTCTGCCCCATATCTTCGACCGTTATTACCAGGCTGGTGGCTGGCATCAGGCATCCGGTACCGGTATTGGACTTGCTCTCGCTTTCTCGCTGGCACAGCTCCACCATGGTGATCTCACTGTAGAAAGTACTGTGGGAAAGGGATCTACATTCACGCTCTGGCTACCTGCAGAAGACGTCTATACAGACAATGAACGCAAAAAAGGTAATACAACACCGGCCACTGACATCCTGTCCATACGTAATAGAAATACGAACGAGGTTACCTCTACATCTCCAGTATCCCAGTCAGCCCATCCATCTCCCGCAACCGATGCACCAATCATACTCATTGTGGAGGACAACACTGACATCCGACAATACATCGCAGAAACCTTGTCCAATGAATATCAAGTACTGGAAGCTGCCAACGGTGAAGAAGGCCTGCAGAAAGCTGTCACCCATCTGCCTGATATCATCATCTCCGACATCATGATGCCTGTCATGGACGGTATTACGCTCTGCAAGAAAGTGAAAAATGATGTGCGTACAAGCCATATCCCCGTCATACTGCTCACTGCCAAAGACAGCATCACCGACAAGGAGGAAGGCTATGACAGCGGTGCAGACTCTTATCTTACAAAACCTTTCAGTGCACGCCTCATACGCAGCCGTGTAACCAATCTGCTCGAGGCACGGAAACAGTTGACTGCTCTCATCGTGCGGCAAATGGCCCAGCACTCAGATCAGACAATAGGAGAAAGCTCTCAACAGACACCTATCATCACTGCCGAAAACACATCATCCGGCACCACAAGCTCTAATGTCACTGACTGTCTCTCGCCTCTTGACGCCGCCTTCCTGCAAAAGCTCTATGCTGAGATTGATGCCAACATCTCCAACGAATCACTCGGCATTCCTCTGCTATGCAACCAACTGAACATGAGCACCTCTACGCTCTACCGTAAGATCAAAAGTCTTACGGGCATATCGGGTAACTCGCTGATCCGTACACGCCGCCTCCATCACGCAGCCATACTGCTGAGCAAAGGAGCCGCCGTCAATGAGGCAGCCTATGCCAGCGGCTTCGGTGATCTATCCTACTTCCGCACATGTTTCACACATCAATATGGTATGACACCATCAGACTACAGGAACGACAACGAAGCGTAAGGATGCGCTATGATGCAACGGCACACCGCTTGACACAATGCCAACAGCAAATTTACTATCTGAAAACACTACTGTCCAAAGAAATCTTCCCATAGAGTCAACTGACCATCATCGG
>HF988467.1 GCA_000431975.1 Prevotella sp. CAG:924
CAGGAATGTAGTGATCGTAGCAGCCTGCACCGGCAAAGCATGTAAGTGTCTTGTTCTCTTTAGCCAGTGTATCGAAATATCTGCGGATCTCCATCTCGCTTTTTGCCTTAGGCAGGTTGTAGCCGTTTTTGAGCTTTACTTCCTCCGGCACGTCAGCATAAAGATCGTCTAAAGAGTTGACCCCGCAGACATCCAGCATCTGCTGGATATCTTCGGGGGTATGGGGAAAATACTTAAACATATTCTTTTTATTCAAGAGTTTTCTTGTATTCATCTTCTGACATCAGGTCGTTCAGCTGTGTGCTGTCTGCGAGCTGTACCTTGATAATCCAGTTCTCCATGGCGTTCTCGTTTACTTTCTCCGGATGATCTTCCAGATCTTCGTTCACCTCTACCACTGTTCCTGTTACAGGCGACATCAGGTCGCTGGCAGCCTTCACGCTCTCAACGGCTCCGAATTCTTCTCCTTTAGTAACTTCATCGTCAACATCGGGCAGATCGACATATACGATGTTGCCCAGCTGCTGCTGTGCGTAATCGGTAATACCAATATATCCAAACTCGCCTTCTACGCGAACGTACTCATGTGTTTCTGTGAAATAAGTCATTGTATTTTATGTTTAATGTTTGATATTTTATGTTCTATATGATTCAGGTGTCTGTCGTTCTATTACTCTTTGTGATAATGCTTCTCGTAGAATTTCTTCTTAACAACAGTACCGGGATAGGTCTTCTTTCGGATCTGTATCTCTACGCGGTCGCCAAGTTTGATAGAGGCATCAACAAGAGCTACGGCACAGCTCTTTTCAACAGAAATGAGTCGGTAGCCGGTGGTCACAGTACCTACAGACACACCATCTTTGAGGACAGTATAGCCATGACGGGGCACAGCCTTGTCGTCCAGTTCGATACCACGCAACCGCTGCTGTACACCTTCTGCCTTCTGACGGACAATGGCATCCTTACCGATAAATTCCTCTTTGTCGAGCTTGCAGAACATAGACAGACCAGCCATTACGGGAGAGATGTCCTTTGACAACTCATCACCATAGAGAGGCAGACCTACCTCGAAGCGCAACGTGTCGCGGCAACCCAGTCCGCAGGGCTTGCAACGTCTACTGGCCATGAGCTTGTCCCAGCAGGCAACGATGAATGCATGACTGCCATAGATCTCAAAGCCGTCTTCGCCTGTGTAGCCTGTACGACTGACGATGATAGTCTCGCCCTCAGTCTCGATGGTCTTACTTGTATAGAATATAAGTTCTGAACAATGCAGTCCCAGTACTTCTTCTACTACTTCGGGCGACTCAGGACCCTGCACGGCGAGCTGTCCATAGTAGTCGGACTGATTGTCGAGCTTGATGTCAAATGTTTCGGCTTGTGCAGTCATCCATTCGTAATCTTTGTCGATATTGGCGGCATTGATAACGATGAAGAAGTCGTTTTCTGCCATTTTGTACACCAACAGGTCATCTACAGTTCCACCGTTAGGATAGAGCATCATGCCGTAAAGGATCTGCCCGGGAAGAAGCTGACGTATATCATTGGTAAAGATATGGTTGACATAGCGTTCGGCATCTTTACCTGTCACACGCACTTCACCCATGTGCGAGACATCGAAAACGCCACAATGTTGTCTCACTGCCTGATGCTCCTCAATGATGGAGGTGTACTGGATAGGCATGTCAAATCCGCCGAAGGGTGAGATCAAAGCTCCTGCGGCCACGTGTCTGTCGTACAAACATGTTCGTTTATTCATAGCTTTTTTATTGAATATATTTTCAGTTATAGCTCTGCCAGATTGGGATATTCTCTTTTTTCCTGCTCGGCAATTTTCTGCATGTCGTCATCTCCAAGTATGATCGTACTGGAACAAAGTGTCTTTCGTAGTCCTTTCCACAACTCGTCGCGTGTCAGCGTGGTATGTTCTTTAAGTAGTGCGATGCGTTGGCGTACGCTTTTCACACCATTTTTTTCAAGTTTCTGTTGTGTGGGAGTAATAGCGTGTGTGATATGTTGCTCGTTCGTATCATAAAGCAATGTGCCATGAGCAATTGTTGAGTCGCCATGATTCCACATGGCATTGCCCGAAATTTTGTATTGCCCAAGCATAATATCATTATGATCATTGCGCTTGGCTGCTATGCCTAGTCGATTAAGTGCACCGGTGAAAAGGTTTAAATAAGTGTCAAAGGCTTTGATGGGACGTGTTTCTTTCGTGATGTAGGAAATCATCAGACAATTTTCGTCAGCATAAACGCAACCGCCTCCGCTATGTCGTTGTATCACACGGATACCCTCCTGACGGCAGTAATCCATGTTAACTTCATTTTCTACCACCTGATTACGACCGAAGATGACAGTGGGGTGGACATGCCAGATGAAGAAGCAGTCTTCGTCTTTAAGAATATGACGGGCTACATATTCTTCTTCTGCCAGATAAAATCCTAAACCTTTGATCTCGTGGTCTGTGGTATCAATATAGTGCATCAGTTTATCTTATTTAATAGGTGCAGACGTCGCGTTCTGAATGGTGAGTGATTTTCGCGATGGCAAATATAGTGAGAAATAATCATTCAGACAAGTGAAATGCCCGATTTTTAATTCCCTTTTATCTAAAGAATTGTAAATAGGAAACGGATGACAACCCATCTGGTTATCATCCGTCAGTATAAGGTGATTCCGCTGGGGTTCGAACCCAGGACCCACAGCTTAGAAGGCTGTTGCTCTAATCCAACTGAGCTACGGAACCGAACCGATTGCAAAATTACATATTATTTCCGAAACAGCCAAATGAAACGGCCCTTTCTTTTTCCTTCATGTTATCATTGAGGTTAAGAAAAGGGGTAAAATCGTTTTTTTTGTAACGATATGGACGAAACATTGCATTGTAGTAGAGGACTGAAATGCTTTATGCTCAGAGAAGGGAACTGTTTTTAAGCGAAGATGAACATATCTGTAGATAAAAGCACTCTGAGAGTTAGCGTGTCCTGAGAACGAGTATTTTGTATAATGTCCGTTTCAGGTGGTCCCACAATGCTCGTCGGTAGCTTTTGTGAGTTATCGTTGCCTGTCCGGAAGAGTTGGCGACCTTTATTAGTTCTTTTGCAATGTTATAATAGACAAGTTTGGAATAGTGATTAATATTGTCGAAATAGTCGGATTGCGATTTGATGTATTTGTTGATATCAAGCAGATACACAGCTTTTTTATTGCGGAAGGCATTACGCAAGGCATTGTTGATGTCCCGGTGGTTTTGCTCCTTGCCCTGCAGAAAAGCATAAGGAGAGTGATGGGCGTAATGGTAGGGTCGCTCGGGCAGTAGCAGGAGGACGAAACGTGTGGAGGGGTGGCGTTCAGTCACAATCGATATTATATTTAACCAGTTTTGTGCAATTTCCTTAGGAGTGAGGGTGATGGGATGGAACTGCCGGGAAAACAACTCGAGAGACTTGGTATCGAAACGACAGTGGGCGGTCATTACTTTTTGTTGAATATAGTCGTCCTTAAAGTTAGGATCGGTGAGAGGTTTATTGTAAAGACCCATTGGGAGGCAAAGGCCGTTGTCGTCGGTGTAGACACCTAGTGTCGCATCCATCAGCGGGGAGAGACAGATGAGGTCATATGCCTTGGAAAACAATGTTGTAGACAGTGCTTCCTCAGAAAGGAACGGATAGGTATGGCATAAGGATTGCCATGTCTGTGGCGGAAGTGACAGGCTATTAAGAATATGAACGGAATGATTGTAGAAATCAGCTTGGTTGCCGTTGCGGTCAATAAAGTTGAACTCCGTAGTGATGTCACTGCTCGCCCGTTCGATGTAGGATGCCATGACTTGTAGATCACACGGACCCTTCAGTAAGATCTTGTATTGTGTGGATGCATTGGTCTCTTGATGCTGCTCATCCAGTGATTTGACCTCAGTGATGTAGTCGGGCAGACCCTTTTCACGTGATACTGCACCGGAAACCGGAGGAACGACGGTAAGGGCTGGAAATCCGAGTCGGGCATACACATATTGTTCGATACCCATACCCATAGTACGGCACGAGAAAAGGAAGTGCTCTAATACATGATCTCTCATAGCGTAGAAGCCGACAAGGCCATAAGCACCATAGTTGTCGGCCACTTGTACGGAGCCGGCTTCTACGGTGGGATCGGCGAGTAAAGAACAGAGCTCGTTCTTTGTTATTCGCTTTTTTGTAAAATTGAGCTGATTGCTACGGGCAATCAGTTCTGCGATACGGTCAGTTTGATTATGGAGATCAGTCTGAATGCAAATCTTAATACCACTGCTTCGGAGGAAGTCTTCATTGGAAGAAAAGTTACGGGAATCCTTGCGTTTGTGCTCAAGCACACGGTATTGTTTGAGTCGTGACATTCCGGAGTCGTCTTTTCCTAATGTCTCTGCATATTGTATTAGGCAAGGAATCGCTTCTATGGGAGAAGCTGTCATCAGTTGTGGGCAAACATACTCGGCCTCTCCGAGATTGGAGGGATTGTCATCGATGAACAGAACGTTGGTATCACGCAATGCCATGTCTGAGATCATACGTTTGATGCGCTGGCCCTTTGGTGTCCAGTCGATAGAGGTGAAGACGAAGAAAGATGCCACCCCTTGCCGCTTCAGTTCGGCTTTTGCCGTCAGAGCATCATTCTTTGAGCAGATACTGTTGATAATGCCACGTCGGGTGAGGGTCTTGACCAATTGGATATTTTCCGTAATAGGTACTACGGTAGCATCATTGCCATTATCTGACAGCGTACCTTTCCAGAACGTGTCGTCCAGATCCCAAATGATCAGTTTTATCTTCCGAATATCTTTTTCTTGAAATTTCATAATATAGTGGAATAAGGTAAAGTGTGTAAGAACGGATATTCTATGCGAATAGAGGCAAAGGGAAGAGGCATATACCTCATTTCAGCTTGCCTGTTTTTTCTTTAATATAGAGTTGTATTGCGTTGACAATATTTTGCCAGATGACATAGGAACAAGGTGAGATGGCTGCATATGGATTGAGGAAAGACAGTGTGAGCCAAATGCCTACGACAGTATTTTTTTGTCCGAGAGCCTGTCCGGCCGTAATACTGTCTCCCCAATGGGCACCGACGGCTTTACCGATAGTGAACTGCAGAATGCAGATGAGTAGCGGAATGGTGCAGAGTAGAAATAGTGTATGGCCGGAGACGGGCGCTGATGTGAGGCTTTGAACGGCGAGTCCCATAACGATGGAGAGGTTAAAGCTCCATAGATAGAAGGCTAGGTTCTTCTGTCGTTTCAGCCATCCTGCCAGTTTGGGCAGAAACCTCCGGGTAAGGAAGGCGAGAAGGAGAGGGGCGACAAGAACTGTGAGAACACGTTGCAGGACCATTAGGAAAGCCATAGTAAACGTGAGCCCACTGCCTCGTTCAACCAGAGGGAAGAATGTTGGAATAATTATCGCGGTGAAAGCATTGGCGATGAGGAGATAGACTGTCATTGAAGCAATGGAACCGCCGAGCTTATCCGTGACCACAGCAGCAGCGGCTGCAGTAGGACAGATAAAGCATACAAACATACCCTCAAAGATGAGTCTAAACTCTGGATTATGTGTCAATGTGAGAAGACCTACCATCAGGGCTGCAAGTGATGTGCGGATGATCTGAAGAATGAAATGCCAGGTACGTGGCTTTAGATCATGGATCTGTATTTTGCAGAAGGTAACATAGAGAATACAAAAAATTACAGCTGGCATAACCTCTGTCAGCTTTGGTCCCATAAAATCTCCTATGGGCATCAGGAAAGAGATGCGTGAGAAAAGAAGATAGATCACAGTGCCTACAATCAGTGAGCAGAGGAGCGTCCATTGTTTGACAAAAGTGATAATTCTATTCATGTTGTGTTGTTATGTTGCTAATCGTTTGCAAAAGTAGAAAAAATACTCAAAAATAGAAAAATACTAGAATAATTTTTCCCTATAACAGAAATCTCTCTATCTTTGCAGGTCAGACCGGATAAGCTCGTCGGCCATGATGAATTAAATAAGAGAAAAGAAGATGATATATGTAATCAGAAATACAACGGTTTACGGGCCATACGAAGAATATGTAGTAGCCCGGTTTGTGGAAGAAGGGAAACTTCTGCTTCACGATAAGGCTCGTGATGCTCTGACGGGCAAACCAGCCACTGTAGAGGAACTGCTTCATGCCGCGGGATATTATCCACGGGTGAAGAATAAAGGTACGATAGGCGAACAGTTGGCATATATGGGCCGTGAATTTATCTGGCCTGGTTTTAAGGTGGGAGAAACTGATTATACAGGTGACCGTCGTCTGGCTATTCTTTCTATTGTTGGATTGTCGTTGTCTGCATTGATGCTTTTTCCGATAGGAGGATATGTAGCATTCTATGTCATCTCACTTTATTTTTCCATGGTATGGGGTATCTTTTTCTACTATTTCTTCCGTACGCGTCAGGTGAATATCCGAACGACAGTGATGACCTTCTTCCTTACACAGGTAATGGTCTTTATTATCTTTGGAGGACTGCATCGGCTTAATGTGTTCTACGCTTTTACTCATTTAGCTTTTCCTTTGAGTATTGTGGGATATATTCTTGGTGTGGGACTGACAGAGGAGCTGGTGAAGATGTTGCCATTGCTCTATCTTGTCCGCAAGGCCCGTGAACCGTTACTGCCACAAACGTTGGTGTACTATGGACTGATGACAGGTATTGCCTTTGGTGTGTTCGAGGGAGTGATGTATCAGACTCAGGTGAATATTCAGGCCGATTATACGACGGCATTTGTGCTCAATATCGCTAGACTGACAAGTTTACCATTCCTGCATGCCTTATGGTGTGGTATCTGTGGATATTTTGTAGCTTGTGCTAATCTTTATCCCCGTTATCGGCGTTCGCTTTATTTTTTGGCTCTGCTGATCCCTGCCACGTTGCATGGACTTTATGACTCGTTCACGGCTGTAGCTTATATCGTATCGCTGACGATCGCTTTTGTCAGTGTAATTCTGCTTATAGCCTACCTGCGTCACACATCTGGCTTACAGCAGAAACTTAGAAATTGAAAATTTGAATAGAATTAATAATCCTTTATTTTTCATTCTATGATTAGGAAAAAGATTATTATAACAGGAACTTGCCTTTGGGTTTTCACATCTTATATGCCGTTGACGGCTCAGAAAATAGACCGACAGGCGGCAAGAGACAGTCTGAAAGCGGCAGTGGAGGTCTTGTCGTATCATCCAGACTCGATCAATTTACGGCTGAGAAAGGCCTCTTGGAATGTGGAACTAGAACAGTGGGAGTTTGCCAAAGAGGAGTACGATTATGTCCTGCGTAACGATCCCCGTAATTTGGACGCACTTTATTATCGTGCTTTCGTGAATCAAAAACTGCATCGTAATGGCTTTGCTCGGCTAGACTATGAGAATCTGCTGAAATATTACCCAGGATCTTTTGAAGGACAGCTCGGTCTGGCGCTGCTTAATGAGAAGGACAACCGCCGTACGGAGGCGCTTGATCAGATCAATGAGACACTCAACAACTTTCCCGATTCGGCTGTTGCTTGGGCTATACGTGCCGGTATGGAGAAGAAACGAAAAATGTATGATGTGGCCGAATATGATTATGCAGAGGCCGTCCGGCTCGATCCTCATAATCAGGACTATCGCCTTTCACTTGTTGATGTACAGATTCTTATGGGCAAGAAAGATGCTGCACGTAAAGAATTGGATATTCTTGTCAGACAAGGCTTGCACAAGGCGGCATTGAAAGATTGGTATGATAAGTGTAAATAAGAAATAACTATCGGATAACAACTGTTGATATATTAGAATAGAACATTATGAAAGAAGAACTAAGTGACAAAGACCGCGAAAAACAGATATATAAGGTGACCTTGACAGGCAGCGCCATCAATGCATTGCTCATTGTGATGAAGTTGGCGGCCGGTGTACTTGGACATTCGGCAGCTATGATTGCAGATGCAGTTCATTCGTTGAGTGATTTCCTGACAGATATTGCCGTGCTTGTATTTGTACGTCTGAGCAATAAACCAGAGGATAAGACCCATGATTATGGACATGGAAAATATGAGACGTTGGCAACAGCATTGATTGGTATGGCCTTGTTGGGTGTGGGCATCGCTATATTGGTCAATGGTGTGACAAAGATCTGGAGTGTCGTCCATGGTGCCATTTTGCCTAGTCCGGGATGGGTCGCCTTTGCAGCAGCAATCATAAGTATCCTGGCTAAAGAATGGTGTTATCGCATCACGGTGCATGTAGGAAAACGCGTGGGAAGTGAGGCCGTTATAGCTAACGCATGGCATCATCGTAGCGATGCGCTCTCATCTATAGGCACTGCTATCGGTATCGGTGGAGCAATTCTTTTAGGTAGTCGTTGGACAGTGCTTGACCCTATCGCCGCTGTGATTGTCGGTGTGCTCATTGTTGGTACATCGATACGTTTGCTTAATACAGCTGTAGACGAGCTGTTGGAACGTAGTCTTCCTGATGAGGTAGAGGATGAAATCATTCAGATTACGGAAAGCGAACCGGATGTGAGCAGTATCCATCATCTCAGAACGCGTAGAATTGGTAATAATATTGCCATTGAGATGCATCTTCGTATGCCAGGAGAAATATCGCTCTATGAGGCTCATGAGCATGAGACGAATATTGAGAACTCGTTGAGGCATAAGTTCGGAAATAATACCCTTATCAGTCTTCATGCCGAACCCTTGAAAGTGGACGGAAAGTATGTAGAACCGAAGAAATAGAAAAAAGGCCGGTCACCCAATAAGGGAGCCGGCCTTTTAAATTAAGATGCGTTACTTCGTTATTTCTTGATTTTGTTCAGTTCTGTTTCCATCTGCTGCTGCAAAGCTTTGGCGGCATCTGCTGCTGCAGTTGCGAAGTTCTCGTCGTGACCGGCATAGATAATACCACGGGAGGAATTGACAAGCAGGCCACAGTCTTTGGTCATACCATATTGGCATACTTTCTCGAGACTTCCACCCTGGGCTCCTACACCAGGAACAAGCAGAAAATGAGTGGGGGCTACCTTACGGATGTCTTGGAACATCTCGCCCTGAGTGGCTCCTACGACATACATCATATTTTCATCGTCACCCCACTCCTGACTCTTGCGTAATACTTTTTCAAAGAGACGTTCGCCTTGAGCGTCTTCTGTGAGCTGGAAGTCGTGTGAACCCTTATTGGAGGTAAGGGCAAGGAGAACGACCCACTTGCCGTCATATCCCAGGAAAGGAGTCACACTGTCCTCGCCCATGTAAGGAGCAACTGTGAGGGCGTCTACATCGTATTGTGCAAAAAAGCACTGAGCATACATCTTTGATGTATTGCCGATATCGCCACGTTTTGCGTCAGCGATAATAAGGTGGTGGGGATAGTTGTCCTTAATGTATTTAACAGTATCCTCAAAAGCCTGCATGCCCTTCAGTCCGTAGCATTCGTAGAAGGCCAAGTTGGGTTTGTAGGCTACGCAATAGGGTGCTGTGGCATCAATGATCTGACGATTGAACTCGAAGAGGGGATCGTCAGCGTTCTGCACACACTCCGGCATCTTCGTGATGTCTGTGTCGAGTCCGACACACAGGAAGGTCTTCTTTGTGAAGATCTGATCAATTAATTCCTTACGATTCATCGTATTATAATTCTGATTCTTTTAGTTTTTCAGCATTCTCTGCTACCGTAAGAGCATCGATCATCGGCTGGATGTTGCCGCCGAGGAAGCCCTGTAGGTCATGAGTTGTGTATCCGATGCGGTGATCGGTGACACGTCCCTGGGGAAAGTTATAGGTACGGATCTTGGCCGAACGGTCACCTGTGGAGACAAGTGACTTGCGTCGGGAAGCGATATCATCGACATATTTCTGATGCTCACGGTCATAGATGAACGTACGGAGACGTGAGAGCGCCCGTTCCTTATTCTTAGGTTGGTCGCGTGTCTCTGTACATTCGATAAGAATTTCCTCGGTTTCTCCTGTTACTGGATTTTTCCAAGGATAACGGAGACGTACACCCGATTCCACCTTGTTGACATTCTGTCCGCCGGCACCGCTTGAACGAAAGGTATCCCACTTGATATCTCCTTCGTTGATATTTACCTCAAATTTGTCGGCTTCGGGTAGTACAGCAACGGTTGCAGCAGAAGTATGCATGCGGCCTTGGGTCTCGGTGGCAGGGACACGCTGTACACGATGGACACCACTTTCATATTTGAGCGTACCATAGACGTTGTCACCGCTGACAGCAAAATCGATCTCCTTGTATCCACCGACAGCGCCCTCAGACACTGCTGTGACGCTCACGGTCCAACCTTTAGAGTCGCAAAACTTCTTATACATATTGAAAAGGTCGCCGGCAAAGAGAGCCGCTTCATCGCCTCCTGCACCAGCTCGGATCTCCATCTGTACATTTTTAGCATCTTCCGGATCTTTGGGTACGAGGGCTATCTTGATCTCCTCTTCTAATTTCGGAAGACGTGCCTCGTTTTCAGAAAGTTCCTCGCGTGCCATCTCTTTCATGTCAGTGTCGCTCTCGTTAACAAGAATGTCCTTGGACTCTTTAATGGCATTGAGACAATCAATATAGCGCTTGCGAGCCAACATAATGTCTCCTAGGTCCTTATATTCTTTCGTGAGCTTGACGTAGCGGGATTGATCTGCGATAACACTTGGGTCTGTGATAAGGGTTGATACTTCTTCGTAGCGGCTTTCCAGACCTTCTAGTTTCTGTAATATGCTGTTGTTTTCTTCAGACATAATGTTCTATGTTTATCCGGCATTCGGAGTTATCTGTTTATAGGCAGCGTGGGCGTATTTCGCCATCCGCCGTCATACTTCATAGGCGAAGGTACCCATTTCACTCTCGATGGTGAGGCTCTTCTTTCCTTCTTCAATATATCCGATTTGCTGGGCATCGATATTGAAAGACTTGGAGATCTCTATCACCTTGTCTGCATCTTCCGGTGATACGTAGATTTCCATGCGGTGACCCATGTTGAATACCTGATACATTTCCTTCCAGTCAGTGCCGGAGCAGTCGTGAATGGCCTTGAAGAGGGGAGGAATGGGGAACATGTTGTTCTTTACAACGTGACAGTCGTCACCAACGAAATGCAGAACCTTTGTCTGTGCACCACCTGTGCAGTGTACCATGCCATGGATTTTAGGTCGCATCTCGTCAAGCATCTTTTTGATCACGGGAGCATAAGTACGGGTTGGAGAGAGAACGAGTTGGCCGGCATTGATGGGAGCACCTTCTACAGAATCGGTCAGTTGATATTTGCCGCTGTACACCAGGTCCTCAGGTACGGTATGATCGTAGCTCTCTGGATACTTTTCTGCCAGATATTTGGCAAATACATCATGGCGGGCTGAGGTCAGACCGTTGCTGCCCATACCTCCGTTGTATTGATGCTCATAAGTTGCCTGACCGGTAGAAGAAAGTCCAATGATCACGTCACCCGGTCGGATATTGGCATTGTTGATCACATCGCTACGTTTCATGCGGCAAGTGACGGTAGAGTCGACAATGATTGTGCGGACGAGATCGCCTACATCAGCGGTCTCACCTCCGGTGGGCCAGATTCCGATTCCCATTTCACGTAATTCGGCCAGCAGTTGGTCGGTGCCGTTGATGATAGCAGAGATCACCTCGCCGGGGATAAGCATCTTATTGCGGCCGATAGTGCTGGATACAAGGATGTTGTCTGTGGCACCTACGCAAAGCAAGTCGTCAGTGTTCATTACCACAGCATCCTGGGCAATGCCTTTCCATACACTCAGGTCGCCGGTCTCTTTCCAATAGAGGTAGGCTAATGATGATTTTGTGCCTGCACCGTCGGCGTGCATGATGTTGCAATACTCGGGATCTCCTCCCAGAATATCAGGGATGATCTTGCAAAAAGCTTGTGGGAAGATACCTTTATCGATGTGCTCAATAGCTGCGTGCACATCTTCTTTGGCGGCACTGACACCGCGCATCATATATCTGTTGTTCATTATTGAAGATTTTTCTATTGTTCTTTTCCGTGCCAGAACTCCCAGGATGCGAAAGCTTGAAGAAGTAACATCTCCAGGCCATTCTTCACGGTTGCTCCCTGTTCACGTCCTCGTTTCATAAAGAGAGTCTCATCGGGGTTGTAGATGAGATCATAGAGAAGAGTATGGCTGTCCATGGCTTCGTAGGGCAGTTTAGGACATTCATCAGCATGAGGATACATGCCGACGGGTGTACAATTAACGATGACATTATATTTCTTCATTGTAGCCGGTGTAATATCATCATAGGTCACAACCCCAGGACGCGCAGTGCGGCTTACCTTGACAGTTTCCAAACCGAGTTGGCGCAAGCCATATTCGATAGCTTTCGAGGCTCCGCCGGTACCGAGAATCAATGCCCGTTCATGATATTTCTCCAAGAGAGGTTCTATACTTTCGGTAAAACCTATCACATCACTATTGTATCCTTTTAGTTCTATTTTTTTGCCTTTGTGAATGACACGGATGACATTCACGGCTCCAATAGCACGGGCTGCCGGACTGAGCTCGTCGAGATAGGTGATTACTTTCTCTTTGTAAGGGATTGTAACATTCAGACCACACAGTTCTGGATGTGTGTTAAGGATTACGGGCAGCTGGTCTATCGAGGGTATTTCAAAGTTCTCATAAGTGGCGTCGATCTTTTCGTCTTGGAACTTTTCATTGAAATAGTTGATTGAGAAGGAATGCCCCAAAGGATAACCTATCAAGCCATACTTTTCCATCATGTTTTTCTTTTTTATTTCTCAGCGAAATACATAGTACAGATGCCAAACGTCAGACGTTTGAAGCTGCACTTTTTAAATCCTGCCTTCTTGAATATCTCCATCATACGCTCACCCTGTGGAAAGGCCTCAATGGTCTTTGTCAGATAGCTATAGGCACTACGATCCTTAGAAATGAGTCGTCCATAGAGGGGAAGGAAGGTATGCGAATAGAGGTGGAAGAGCTGTCGCATCGGGAATGTTACTGGGGTAGTAAGTTCCACAATGCTCAGATGTCCGCCAGGTTTCAGCACTCTGCAGATTTCTTTCAAACCTTTGTCCAAGTCTTGAAAGTTGCGGATGCCGAAGGCGGCTGTCACAGCGTCAAAGCTGTTGTCGTCAAAGCTGAGCTGCATACAGTCTTCTTTGGCAAAAGAGATCGTGTCAGACAGACCGGCAGCCTTCACTTTCTCCTCACCGATTTTCATCATCCCCTCCGATAAATCAGCTCCGATAAGCGTATGGGGATGAAGCATACGGGCAGCAAGTAGTGCAAAATCGCCTGTACCCGTAGCAATGTCGAGCATCGTCTGGGGATGGTAGGGCGCCAGCCGTTTGATGGCCTTGCGTCTCCATCCCTTGTCGATGTTCCAAGAGAGACGATGGTTGAGAGTATCATAGGTGGGAGCAATGCGGTCGAACATCTCTTCCACCTGCTCCCCCTTGTCTCCTTCGTCCCTATAAGGACGTATCGTTTCTTGCTTATACATTATTTACGGGCGGCAAGCCACTCGGTTACGTTCTTTTCGATGCGTGCAGCGATATCGCCTTCTTCAGTTGCTTTGTTGAATTTCTCACCGGTGATATGCTCATAAAGCTCGATGTAGCGTTCAGAAACACTTTCTGCATATTCGTCGGTGATTTCGGGCATTACCTGTCCAGGCTCGTTCATGAAGTTGTGCTCGATGAGCCATTGACGTACAAACTCTTTAGAGAGCTGGCGCTGAGGCTCACCTTTCTCGAACTTCTCTTCATAGCCATCAGCATAGAAGTAACGGCTGGAGTCAGGTGTGTGGATCTCATCGATGAGGTAGACCTTGCCATCGCGTTTACCGAACTCGTATTTGGTATCGACGAGGATTAGACCTTGCTTGGCAGCTACTTCCTGACCACGTGCGAAGAGCTTACGGGTGTAATCTTCCATAACGGCATAGTCTTCCGCAGATACGATACCCTGGCTAATGATCTCTTCCTTTGAGATGTTCATGTCATGACCTTCATCAGCCTTTGTCGTCGGAGTGATGATGGGCTCTGGGAAACGCTGGTTTTCTTTCATGCCCTCAGGAAGTTTTACACCGCAGAGTTCACGGCAACCGTCTTTGTAGGCACGCCATGCAGAACCAGTGAGGATAGAACGGATGATCATCTCTACACGGAATCCCTCACACTTCAGACCTACTGTTACCATGGGGTCGGGAGTGGCAAGCTTCCAGTTCGGACAGATGTCACTTGTCAGATCGAGGAATTTAGCTGCGATCTGGTTGAGCACTTGTCCCTTGAAAGGAATACCCTTAGGCAATACTACATCAAAAGCTGAGATGCGGTCTGTAGCGACCATTACCATCAGATCGTCGTTGATGTCATACACGTCGCGTACTTTGCCATGATACACACTCTTTTGTCCGGCAAAATGGAAATCAGTACTTGTTAATGCTTTCATAATTGCTTTCCCGTGGTTTCCGCGTCAGTGGGCGCGTCCTCTCGGGTCTCCTTATTAAATGGTTTATTATTGAATGATTGCTTTCTGAGTTTTTCCTCTTGCTCGTAGGCCTCTACAATGCGCGTTACAAGTTTATGGCGCACGATATCTTTCTGCCCGAGTTCAATGATGGAGATACCTTCTATGTCCTTTAAGATTCTTAGGGCCTCTTTAAGTCCGCTCTTCGTCTCGTGAGGAAGGTCAATCTGGGTCATATCACCTGTAATGATCATCTTTGTATTCCATCCCATACGAGTCAGAAACATTTTAAGTTGGGCGGTAGTCGTGTTTTGCGCTTCATCGAGTATCACAACAGCATCGCTAAGTGTGCGGCCTCGCATGAAAGCCAATGGCGCAATTTGTATGATTTGCTTCTCTATCATGTCCTGCAGACGATTGGCAGGGATCATGTCTTGGAGAGCATCGTATAGAGGTTGAAGATACGGATCTATTTTTTCCTTCATGTCACCGGGCAGAAATCCTAGTTTCTCACCGGCCTCTACAGCGGGGCGTGAAAGAATGATGCGTTTTACTTGCTTGTCTTTCAGTGCCCGGACGGCCAGCGCTATGCCGAGATAGGTTTTTCCCGTACCGGCCGGTCCGACGGCGAAGATCATGTCATTCTTTTGGAATGCGCCTATCATGCGTTGCTGGTTCTCCGACCGACTCTTGATAGGTCTTCCGGATATAGAATAGACGAGCACGTCCTTTATGGCATCTGCCTTTGTCTTCCGTCCTTTCACAAGGTCGAGGATGTCTTCATCTTCGAGCGTGTTGTATTTTTCTACGTGGGCCCGTATGGCTTCTATGTCTTCTTCAATGCGGGCCATGTCCTCCTCGTCACCTAACACACGAATCACATTGTCGCGTGCTACAATGCGCAACTTGGGAAAGAGTGATTTGAGCATCTGTAGATGACAATTGTTCACTCCGTAAAACACCACGGGATCGATATCCTCGAGTACGATATGTTTCTCTATCAAAACTAAAAGTCTATGCTATTTATACGTATAACGCTGCAAATTTACAAAATTCTAGCTAAAGAAAGAAATAATGAGATGGAAAATTTCGCTGTGTAATGAGTATGAAAGTGCTATGTCGTAATTCTTTTTGTGGTCATAATCTTTTTTGTTAAAAGGGTTGTTTGATTTCTACAATTGTCAGTGTATTAGAGGTTCGAAGGATTTTATACTGTTGCCAGGCGCTTGGCCTGCTACCTTTCAAAGGAGACGCTGACTGCGTTGAAACAATGTGATGAAGGTACTGACAAGAGAAGGGGAGTGTTAGGCGAGCCAACAAAATAACGCGATCTGATGGAAAGTCAAAAGTTTAAGATTAATGAGTGACTATAGTCATATTTGATAGAAAATAGAACGCAAAAATGTTAATTCGGTCTTAATAAAGATTAGTGCGTTTTATTTGAAAAGAATGGAATTTAATTAATGTCGGAAACTCTTATGTCGCCCTTAAAATATTAAAGGTTCTTGCAGAACGCATAAATTTTTCAAATGAGTATTTGTGAAATATGAGAGAATTATATAAATTTTGTGAGTTTAATTTTGAGCAATAGTCTTTTTTTTGTAATTTTGCGAGCGATAAATGGCTGGTTATCCAGCGGTTAAAGAAAATAATTTGTAATTCTCTGATTGTCAGAGACTAATTAATAATTATAGAATGAATAAGAGATCTTTTATGCAGCATTTTCGCATCGGCATATCGGCAGCCGTTGCCGCTGTTGTGTTGTCGGTTGTCAATGCTTGCGCTCCGACAAAGGATGTCGTCTATTTCCAGGATTTGAAACCGGGAACATCGATGGAGATCAACAAAACCTATTCCACTATCAAATTACGTCCAGGCGACAAATTGTCTATCAATGTAACTACTCGTGATGAGCAGATGAACCGTATCTTTAATCTTCAGTATGGTCAGACCTATTCTAGCGGTACACGTACACAGCTTGGCTATACGATTGACGAGGCGGGAAATATAGAATTCCCTATAGTAGGAACGGTTCATGTAAGTGGCTTGTCACGTTCTGAGGTAGAGCAGAGAATAAAGGATCTGCTTGTAGAAAAGCAATTGGTGAAAGAACCGGTAGTGAGTGTCGATTATCTTAATCTCGGCTTTTCTGTCCTTGGTGAGGTAAGTAGGCCGGGGTATTATACAATAGATAAAGATAATCCGACATTGTTGGAAGCTATAGGTATGGCTGGTGATCTGACAATCCAGGGCGTTCGTGATACGATACTTGTGATGCGTCAGGAGAATGGCGTACAGCATGTGTATTCTGTTAATATGACAGATAATCAGAGCATTACCAGTTCGCCAGTGTATTATTTACAGCAGAATGATATCATTTATGTTAAGCCTAATAAGTACAAGCAGCGCCAGACGACGGTAAATGGTAATACGATCCGTTCTACGTCCTTCTGGATTTCGCTTGCTTCACTGTTGACGTCAATCCTTGTATTAATCCGTTAAGTTATAGAAGTTATTCTCAATTATGCCAAATAATCAGATACAGTCACAGCAACCTCAACAGAATCAGCAGTCGGATGATTCCGTAGTGATCACCGACTTCCTTTATCTCTGTTTGAGAAAATGGTGGTGGTTTGCCATCGCCCTTATTATAGCGTTTGGTGTAGCCATCGCTTACATTCTTCGTACACCTCCTGTTTATACACGTACCGAATCGGTAGTCATCTCTAATTCCGATGATTCCCGTTCTGTGTCTATTGACGATATCTTTTCATCTGCCAGTAGTGGTGGTATCAGCACTAATAGTAATTATGTGAATAATGAGCTTATTGCTCTGCAATCGCCATCTATTATGCTTGAGGTAGTGAAGCGCCTCGGATTGAATGTCAGCTATCTTACTGATAGTACGTTTTACAAGGGTGTGCTTTATGGCCAGAACATGCCTTATACGGTGTCTATGCCGGATGTGCAAGATGAGGATGTTGTCAAGTTTACGGTTAAGATGGAAGGTACCCGTTTCGTGCTCTCCAAGTTTATCCGTAATAAGGAAGAACTTGATGGTGAGGATGTTACCGCGAAACTTAATCAGACAGTGCATACACCGATAGGCCGTGTGACGATCAAGCCTTCACATTATTATAATAGTTGGCCCGGTGGTCTGTATGCTAATCTCTATGTGACTCATGTCCCGATGATGTCGGCTATGAGCTCTTATCAGAAAGGGCTTAGTGTATCATTGGCAGACAATAAGGCTGCGGTAATTAATTTGGAGATGCAGGATGTGAATATTCAGCGTGCGGAGGACATTCTTAATACCATTATCGCAGTGTATAAGGATCGATGGGTGAGAGATAAGAATCAGGTCGCTGTAGCTACTTCTGCCTTCATTGATGACAGATTGAAAAAGATAGAATTGGAATTGGGTAATGTAGATAATAGCATATCTTCGTTTAAAAGCAAGAACTTAATAACGGATGTTGATGCTGTTGCCACAAGCTATCTTGATCAGAGTACAGCTGCCAATGCCAAATTGCTCGATCTGAACACACAGCGTGCAATGGCGCAGTATGTACTTAGCTATATCACCAATCCAAAACAGCGTAATCATGTGTTGCCAGCTAATTTCGGATTGACAGATCAGAATATTGAGCAGCAGATAGAGTCTTATAACAAAGACCTTATTGAGAGAAATCAGCTTTTGGCTAATAGTAGTGAAGCTAACCCCTTGGTAAAGGATCTTGATCAAAGCTTACGTTTACAGCGTTCTTCTATCATTACCTCTGTAGAGAATTCCATCCGTTCACTTGACAATCAGATAGGTGCTTATGGATCGCAAGAGTCGACGAATAATGCTAAGATGGCAGCATCGCCTACTCAGGCAAAGTATCTGTTAAGTGTAGAACGACAGCAGAAAGTGAAGGAACAACTATATGTGTTCCTTCTGCAAAAACGTGAGGAAAACGAATTGTCTAAAGCATTTACAGCTTATAACACCCGTATTATCACGCCGCCTATGGGTGATGATCTACCCACTTCACCGGTGAGAGGACGTATCTATCTTCTGGCATTCGCCATTGGTCTGATTGTTCCTGGCGGAATTCTTTTCCTTAAAGAGTCGACAAATACTAAGTTGCGTGGACGTAAGGATTTGGAGAGAATCTCTATTCCATTTGCTGGAGAAATACCAGAATGTCAGCCCGAGCGTGGCGGTAAATTGTGGAAGAAGCCTAAGCTGAGTAGTCCTTTGGTTGTAGCAGAGGGAAATCGCGATATCGTCAACGAGGCCTTCCGTGTATTCCGTACGAATCTTGAGTTTATGATAGGAAAGGGCGATCATTCTCAGGTTATAATAGTGACGTCGTTCAATCCTGGCTCAGGAAAGTCGTTTATCTCAGGTAACCTTGCCATTAGTTTGGCTATTAAGAATAAGAAGGTATTGCTGATCGATGGTGATTTGCGCCATGGTTCTACCTCTCATATGTTTGGTACGTTCCATCATGGCTTGTGCGATTTCCTGGCAGGAAAAACAGATGACATTGACCAGTATATCTACAATTATCAGGGACAAGCCAATCTGAAGGTATTGCCTATTGGACATATTCCTCCCAATCCGACAGAGCTTGTGGAAGGTGGACGATTCCCGGAGTTGATCAAGCGCTTCCGCGAGGAATACGATTATGTCCTTATCGACTGTCCTCCTATCGAGATCGTAGCCGATACGCAGATTATCGAGAAATGGGCCGATCGGACTGTATTCGTTGTTCGTGCAGGCTTGTTAGAACGTAGTATGTTGCCCGAGCTCGAGAATTTGTACACAGAGAAGAGATTCAAGAATATGTCTCTTGTACTCAATGGTACGGTGAGTGTTGGCTCGCACTATGGCTATCGATACGGCTACCATTATGGCTATGGATCCAATTCTTATTATGGAAACGGAAACGAATAAATAAACGTTTAACCGCTTAGATATATTAATAAAGGGTGTGTTAGAACGGCCGGCAAGGCTGTTTCTGATACACCCTTCTTAAAATAAGACTATTATGCATTTATTCTCAACAACGCTCTATGATGCTGGACTTTATTCCGGCTACACTGATTGGCATAGTCACATCCTTCCAGGGGTGGATGATGGCGTGAAGACGATGGATGAGTCATTGGCAATCTTGAATAAGTACGAGGAGATGGGCGTGAAGGAAGTTTGGCTTACTCCTCATATAATGGAAGACATTCCCAACACGCCAGAGAAATTACGTTCCCGTTTTGCAGAATTGCAGACAGCTTATAAGGGATCAGTGTCATTGCATCTTGCCGCAGAAAATATGCTTGATTCGTTATTTGAGGAACGTTTGAAGACACGTGACTTGTTGACTATTGGCGAAAAGGAAGATATGCTTCTTGTCGAAACTTCCTATTATAATCCACCTATGGACCTTTTCGGTCTTATCGGACGCATACAGTCTGCAGGCTATCATATCATTCTTGCTCATCCTGAGCGATATATTTATATGGAAGAGAAAGATTATAAGCAGTTGCTTGATATGCATGTTCGCTTCCAGCTCAATCTAGCCTCTCCCTTAGGATATTACGGACGTCAGGCTAAAGCGAAAGCTGAACGCTTTATCAAGGAAGGCTACTACAGCTATCGTGGTACCGATATTCATCGTTATGCTATGTTCCAGGCATTGAAGCATCATCCCATATCGCGTCGTCTGGCACGTCAGATCAAAGCAATCACACCTATAGAAGGATAAAATTATGTCATACAAACGCACCCTTATCATTACAGGCGGAGCCGGATTTATTGGCAATCATGTTGTCCGCCTCTTCGTCAATAAGTATCCGGATTATCACATCATCTGTCTCGACAAACTGACTTATGCCGGCAATCTTGAGAATTTGAAGGATGTGGAAGATAAGCCTAACTATACTTTCATAAAGGCCGACATCTGTGATTTTGATACGATTTATGCTCTGATGCAGCGGGAGCATGTTGATGGTATCATCCATCTCGCGGCAGAAAGTCATGTGGACCGTTCTATCAAAGATCCGTTCACTTTTGCCAAGACAAATGTCCTCGGCACATTAAGTATGCTTCAGGCTGCTAAACTCTATTGGGAATCGTTGCCGGAGAAATGGGCTGGGAAACGCTTTTACCATATTTCTACAGACGAGGTGTATGGAGCCTTGCAGTTGAGCCATCCTGAGGGAATCCGTCCACCTTATACAACAACGGCATCCTCGGAAACACATCATCTGGCATACGGAGATACATTCTTTTATGAGACATCAAAATATCAGCCTCATAGTCCTTATAGTGCCTCGAAAGCAAGTAGTGACCATTTCGTACGTGCTTTTCATGATACTTACGGCATGCCGACTATCGTGACCAACTGTTCGAATAATTATGGTCCCTATCAGTTCCCGGAGAAGCTTATACCTCTCTTTATTAATAATATTCGTCATGGTAAGCCATTGCCAGTCTATGGCAAGGGTGAGAATGTGCGCGACTGGCTTTATGTGGTTGATCATGCGCGTGCCATTGATCTTATTTTCCACGAAGGCAAGGACGGTGACACTTACAATATCGGAGGCTTTAACGAATGGAAGAATATCGACTTGATTAAAGTACTCATTAAGACAGTGGATCATTTGCTCGGTCATCCGGAGGGTTATAGTGATCACTTGATTACCTACGTCACAGACCGTCCCGGCCATGATCTTCGTTATGCTATTGATAGTACAAAACTTCAGAAAGAGCTTGGTTGGGAACCTTCGCTTCAATTTGAAGAGGGTATAGAGAAGACGGTTCGTTGGTATCTGGATAACCAGGAATGGATGGACCGAATCACTTCCGGTGACTATCAGAAGTATTACGACAGCATGTACAAAAACCGTTGATGGATAGTGGCCATAATCTTATAAGGCAGACGGATAGGAATGAAGAAATTCAAAATAACAAAAAAAAGATATATTCTGAGCTTTCTGGCCGTAACATTGTTATTGGCTCTTGTTCGTTGTGTGTTTCCGGGAGTCGCAGATAAATCCACCTCAGCGAAATCTCAAATTGCAAACAGTAAGGTGTATGATGCGGATTCTTTGGATAAGGATGCACATTTGGCTACAGCGCATCAGGATTTTGGGTTAAAGCCGGGAGAGCGGTCTCGCTTTTTTGATGCCGGCGGAAATCCTGTGAAGCATCGCATTATTTCTGTTCCCAGTTATGCCGATGCCTTTCCTGATCAGAACGATGTGCAGCTCATCGAAGCTCAGCGGTGGGGCGTAGATCCTGTCGTTGACCGGGCAGATGCAGAAAAACGAAAGTCAGAGTTGGTATATATTGGCAGTAATCCTTATTTCTATGTCGATAAACTGAATCATTCGGTTCCTTATCTGGTGCCTCGTGCTTCCATACTTTTACAGGACATCGGCCGTTCATTCTATGATTCTTTGGCTATTAAGAATATTCCCCTTCATAAGATTATCGTGACGAGCGTGACGCGTTCGAAAGCCGATGTGAAGGCGTTGAGAGGCCGTAACAGCAATGCTACGGAAAATTCATGTCATCTTTACGGCACAACGTTCGATGTGTGCTATAACCGTTATAAGACGGTGCAGGCACCGGGAGAACAACGGCGTGAAGTTCAGAACGATACGTTGAAATGGGTGTTGGCAGAAGTGTTACGTGATTTTCGTGAACGTGGCAGGTGTTGCGTAAAGTACGAAGTGAAGCAAGGTTGTTGGCATATCACCGTCAAATAATGTGCTCTTTGGTGTCAGGTGTTCTATATCAGACTGGTAGAACACCTGATATTATTAATAGTATTCGCGAGAACATAGAAGTAATGGAATAGATCTTTCAGGATTTTCTTCTGATGATTTTTAATTCAAATATTGGCAGTTCTCGCATTTCGACAATTATGTCTTGTTCGTGATGGAGACATGGTAGATTAGAATATTTCTATTTACGTAAAATTTCTTATGACCATTTATCCAACATCTCTACTATCGATATGCGAAAGATTGGTATGTCGTATGCCTTCTATGATAAGAATCTTGTTTGAGGCATAAGACACGGCGCATTTTTCCATTTTTCTAATTTTCATTTCGCAATTGATCCAAGACATTTGGTCTGTGAGATAATTTCTGAATCCTGCCTTTAATTATTCATGTGCAGTAATGTTATTTAGGTTCACCCGATGAATATGGGTGATTGTTTAGCTTGGGCCCGAAAAAGACATCATA